>NZ_JBELFI010000019.1:0-29465 GCF_042093035.1 Yoonia sp.
TGCTCACAGTCAGCTGTGGCGAGTTAGAGCAGATTGGCAGCACGTTGGATGAAGTGGTTGCAGCGGCACACAGCAAGGATGCTGAGCTGAACGCAGCTGTGGCTGAACGGTTTGAGTAACAATGCTGCGTGTGATTCTCGCAGTCAGTGTGCTGATTCTACTGGGTGGCTGTGGCACGGCACGTGGCGTGTTGGATGGCACAGGCAGTGTGCTTGAAGGCATGGCAACTGATGTGCGTAGCTTGGGTGGGATGCTGAACTAAGGCTCGGGCTTAGAGCAGCTCTACAGCATTGGCTAACTGCTCGTCGTTTACATCTATATAGCGTTGCGTAACAGCTATTGAGCTATGCCCAGCTAGAGCAGCTAATACTCGCACACCAATGCCTTTGTTGGCCAAACGTGTGATAAAGGTTCGACGTGGGCTATGACTGCTGGCACCTTGCAGTCCACACGCATGGAAGATGTTGAGAAACAGCTGACACATTGTGTTGGCACTAAAATGCCCACCCTTTTGACTGCGAAACAGCGGCGCAGTTGGATCCACACTGCTGCGCCAAGTGCGATATAGAGCCAGCTGTTGAGTAAGCTGCTTGTTGACGAACACAGTGCGAGTACGACTGCCTTTGGTTTGAGACTTGGCGAGTGTGAACTGTGAGCGTACTGCGCCTTCGGCATCATACACGTCACCAATACGCAGTGCAGCCAGTTCTTTGGCTCGTAACCCAGTGTATAAGCTGAACTGCAATATAGTGGTGTCGCGTGTGACATGACGACGTGCTTGGCAGTATCGCAGCGCACGTTTGATTTGTGCATCATTGAGTGTTGTTGCTTGTGCCATTGTGCCCTCAAATATCAGTGTCATTAACAGCTAAGCTAAAGTCTGATATTCGGTTTGGGCAACCAATCAATGTTGGCACTAAGAGATGTTGGTTCTCAATGACTTACGCATTCATCTCAGACAATACATATTCTATGACATTTGTTTTGTGGCTGTTCATTGCTGCAAGTTTGTTTGATTTGTTGTTCAACAGCTACGCTGTTAACCAATCGCTTCACTGTTTCAACGCTTGCGCTTCGCTACAGCGTATCAACAGTCTCAGCATCATTTCTTCTTAGATATTATTACTGGGTACTTTCTGTAGATTTGGATGTCATAGAGAGGCAGTACGCCTCTCTTTGACTTAAGACTTTCTGTGAGTTTCTCAGTCAGCAATGTCGCACAACCAGCTAAGCTGGTAGATAGGGTTGGGCTGTTATCTTTACGTGCGTGGAGTTATTCCCAACGCAACACACTGTTAGCACATTGCCGCCAACAGCATACATACAAGGTGCTTTGATATTCAAAGCCTCTCTTCTTGTTCCAATACATAATATTTAACGAGCCCGTTGTAGCTTTGCTCGATGAATGGCTCTGTGAAACCTTCTGCGCTGACAAGTTCTGCACGCATACCTTCATATGCTTACTCAATGCCGTTTGTAGGGCGCTATAGACAGATAAATACAACGCAGTGGGTAGCTGTTTTGCATCTACAGTTATTTATCAACAAAGGAAAAAATCATGTCAAAAACGGTATTGAGCGATGTCTACAAGCTGCTGCACAGCATCAATGCAGTGCGCAGTGAAAGCGAGTTTAGCAAGGATTGGCTGGGACGTAGCGAGTGCTATATGCGCACATTGCGCTTCAAGTGCGTACAACCAAGCGTGGGCAGTATCGCTATATGCGCAAGCAAGCTGCAGCACTACGGACAGCGTATGCTTGCGACAACGGAACATAAGCAGCTTGGCGAACGCTTTGTGAGTTTGAGCAACGCTTGTCATCAACAAATCAACACGCAAAGCCAACAACACTGGATGGCAGTGCTGTGAAAGGGGTTCTACGCACTATAAAATCTACAGCGCAGTTTCTGGTAGCCAAGTACTTACGCTTTTGGGGTGGTGATTTTGCAGCCCCTAACACGCATGGTGTGTGTAAATGACTGCACTCATAGACATCCAAAAGGCACTCAACGCAATACGCAGGATAACGCAGCAAGAGGCAGAAGCAGTGCGGCTTGAGGCACTGGCGTTGATGGCTGGTGTTATAGCGGATGAGGCGAAAGACATTGAAAAGCGACGCGAACCCAAGCCCAAATCCATACAACGCAAGCCTATTGCTGCTGTGCCCCAACCCAAGCCAGCTCAGAAGTCAGCACCAATATCACAAACAACTACACCAAGCACAGAGCCAGAAGTGCGGGATTACAGCCCCAAGCAGCCTCTAAAGCCAGTTAAACCTGAATAATACTGCAGCAGTACTATTGACTACGAGCCTGATTGGCACACCATTTTCAAGCACAAGCAATAGAGAGGAATAGAGAAATGGATTGGTTACAAGACTTGATGCGCGAAGAAGGACTAGAGCCTCAAAGTAGCGCGAATGCTAGTCTGCGTGCAAAGCTGCTTGGACAAGCGGATCGTATGCTCAAAGAGTTGGCGACTTATAAGACAGAACAAGAGCTTGACGGTAACAGCTCCAAGTATTGGTGGGCTCCACAAAGTGTTGACGGTCAGCGACGTGTTGTGATGCGTGCAGGCTCGAAGACAGTGGATGGATCAGCTGTATACGTGAACAACACACTCACTGACGTACGCAATGCTGTTGAAAAGATGCGTACAGTTATTGAACGCAGCAAGGATGCACAGTGGGCTGACGAAGAGGAACGTCGCAAAAAAAGTGATACGGCGTGTTGTTCGTATGTATGAACACATAGAAACTGGTCCGCTTTATGACAATGCGGTCCAGCTTATGAAAACATACAGATCACTAGCGGCACGCATGGAGAATGCAAAAGCAGGAACGCAAGGCAAGCTGGATCGTCAGCTAGAGCGTTTGAAAGAGCTGATTGGTGAACGTTTAGGTGAGCTAACAGACATGGAACTCACTGCGTTAACGTGTTGGCAGTATGGCGTTGTGCCTGGCACATACGAAGTTGATCATGCTGAAATAACTGATAGGCCATACGTCAGCATACGCAAGATTAGTCGATGGGATGAAGAATACGACGTGGCAGCAATGAAAGCATCACTGAAATCTCAAAACGAACTAGACAGTGAGCTTGAAGAAACTGGCTCTGCTGAACTACATGCGTTCCTAAGCTTGAAAGCTGACTACTAGCAGCGACGACAACTGCGGCTACAAGCACAAGTCTCACTTCTAGCTCACGTTTATACATCAACGACAACAACAGCTGTGTGTGCGTTTTATCGCCGTTATGCCAATGATTTGCGCAATCAACGCAGCATTGACAGCATGACTGACTGGCATAGTGAGGCGGGGTTTAAATAACATCCATGTCGATGGTGCTGGCAATGATGTTGACGCGGTCTTTGAGCGTGTTGGGGAACAACTGAGCATAACGCTCTGTCATTGAAATATGATAGTGCCCAAGCAGCTGCTGCACTTCATAGATGCTTGCGCCATTGTTGATGAGCAAGCTGGCGTATGTATGTCGCAAGTCATGTACACGCACAGTGTTCAATCCGGCATGCTTGCGAGCAGCGAAGAACGCAAGATGAAAGCTAGTGTAGGGTTTGCGGGTACGTGGATTTGGAAATAGCCAGTCATCACGTGTTGTAGGCAAGCCCAATGCATCAGTTCGCAGACGTACTTTATCCAGTACCTTTACAGCTTGATTACTGAGCATAATCTTACGGCTACGTCCACTTTTGCTGATTGCAACGAACAGCTGCATTTTGTCGTCATCAATGTCTTTCCATTTTGCAAGACGCAGCTCGCTCTTACGTGCGCCAGTAAGCAGCAGCAGCTTGACGAACAGATACAGATAAGGGTGTGTGCTTTGCTTGCAGGCGCTGAGCAGCTGACTGATCTCATTGCGTGTTAAAAAGCGTTGCACATAGTCGCCAACGGGAAGCTTGCGTATAGCTGCACCTTTGAAAGCATTCTTCTCCAAGTATCCCCAATGAACTGCGATATTGAGAGTACGATTGAGCATGGAGGCGTGTTTGTTGACAGTTCCAGATTTGTATCCAACTTCCATCTGGTGCAGCATCCAATGATCAATATCTTCACTGCTGATATCATTAAGCAGCTTTGCTCCCAGCACAGGACGAATATGCTTATTGAACAGATAAAAATCATGCTTGCTTCTGCGTTTGGTGGCTTGAATAAAGGCGTAATACTTGAGGTCAAAGAATGCCTCGAGTGTAAGTTTTGCAGGCTGGTTGGTAGCTGCAGCAGCGGGCGCCTGTGACTGACCAAACAGCTTAGAAAATGATCTCATATCAATCTCTCCTTCACTGCAGTGCTAAAGTCAGCGACGCACTAGGACGAGCGGAATATATGGTACAGCAGTGGAAAAGACACCGACATTGCGCTGTGGATACTTCTCACAACCACAGCACTGGTCGCCTTTGCAGGCGCAGCCGCTGCTGAAGGTCACATCTCTTTAACTTGGTCCGGCTCCGCGACTGCTGGTGTTGCTCGCGAAGGCGGTGTAGACGCCGTTGCTGGCATCACTGAAGTTGATGGCGTACCAGTCGCAACAATCGCAGCCGCACTGCCTGGCTTCGTGAATGTTGACGGCGATACTGACGCAGAAGCCGCAGCTGACGCCGCAACAGCCGCTGCTGCTGCTGGCTCCGCAGAAGTTGAAGTTGGTGACTTCGACGAATATGCAGAAGTCAACGCGACGCTCACAGGTACCGTTGCAACTGATTCCGGCGTGACATTGTCTGCGTCCGTGTCTGTTGACGCTGGTCGCGGTTACGACTTCGCAGACGACGACACTTTTGACAGCTCCGGTTCACAGTCTGGTTCTGTAGGCTTTGACAATGTTGTTGTTGACGCAGGCGCTTACGGTAAGCTGACAATCAACCCTGACGACATCGCACATCTTGTTGATGACGATGATGACGCTTCTGCTGACATCATGTACGAAAACGACTTTGGCGTCGCCATGTTTGAATTCGTGATGGACATCGACGAAGATTCCGACGCGGCTCCTGCTGCTGAAGCTTGGGCTATCGATACAGTTGCAGGCGACACTTCACTTAATCTCGGCGCTGATGGTTTCTTGAACTACACTGCACCAGTTGATGCAGACGTTCAGTGGTCCGCTAAGGTTACTGCTCCGGTTGCAGACATCGCGACAGTTTACGCTGCGGTCGACGAAGAAGGCGGCTATGACGTAGGCGCATCCGCAACTGTTGCTGGCGTTTCCCTGAACGCAAAAGTCAAGAGCGAAGCTCTTGCAGTTGAGCAAGACGCAGATGCTGAGTTTGAGATCTCCGGTTCTTACACAATGTCCGGCCTGACAGTTGGCGCAAGCTGGAACTCCGTCGAAGATGGCGACCAGTGGGGCATCAGCGGTTCTTACACAATGGACGCGATCACAGTATCTGCATCCACAGACGAAGGCGAAGACTGGGAAGTTACCGGTTCTTACGCACTGTCTGACAACGCTTCGCTGGAAGCTGGTGTGAACTACACAGAAGACGCATTTGTAGGCGTATCCTTCTCCTTCTAATCGAAGCAGAAGACCCTAATAGAGAGAGCGGCGCTTCGGCGTCGCTCTTTTCTTTTGTGCGGGTCCAACTTGGCCGCTCATTGCCCTCAGTCGCCTATAGCCATCCGCCCTGCACCCTATTATGAATACCGTTGGACCTGACGCGTCCGGCGTTTCGCATTTCGGAAAGACCCAAAAGCATGACCATATACTCCCCCGCCGCGACCGAAGGTAAATGGCAAGATGCATGGGCGCAGGCCCAGACCTTCAAAGCAACGCGCAGTGCGGACAAGCCAAAGTATTACGTGCTTGAGATGTTCCCCTACCCGTCAGGCCGCATCCACATGGGCCATGTGCGCAACTACACGATGGGCGACGTGATCGCGCGCTATAAGCTGGCGACGGGTCATAACGTGCTGCACCCGATGGGCTGGGATGCCTTCGGGATGCCGGCAGAGAACGCAGCGATGGCGTCCGGCGGTCACCCGAAAGACTGGACATATCAAAACATCGCCGACATGCGTGCGCAGATGAAGCCCTTGGGTCTGTCGATTGACTGGTCCCGCGAATTCGCGACATGCGATCCGGAGTACTACGGTCAACAGCAGGCACTGTTCATTGATTTTCTGTCTAAAGGTCTGATTTACCGCAAGAAAGCCGTCGTGAACTGGGATCCTGTCGATATGACCGTTCTGGCGAATGAGCAGGTCATCGACGGCAAGGGCTGGCGCTCTGGCGCGGAGGTCGAACGCCGCGAACTGGTGCAGTGGTTCTTTAAAATCAGCGACTATTCCGAGGAGTTGCTGACCGCCATCGATAGCCTTGATAACTGGCCCGCCAAGGTCAAACTGATGCAAGCCAACTGGATCGGCAAATCGCGCGGTTTGCAATTTGCCTTCACCCGCACCGATGGCGGCGAGATTGAGGTGTATACAACACGCCCCGACACGCTGATGGGGGCCTCTTTCATTGGCATCTCACCCGATCATCCCTTGGCCAAGGAGCTGGAAGACAACGACGACGCCGTCGCTGCATTCTGCGCTGAATGCCGCAAAGGTGGCACCACCGCCGAAGCCATCGAAAAGGCGGATAAGCTAGGGTATGACACCGGACTGCGCGTCAAACATCCGCTGGCAGGCCACGATGACCTGCCCGTCTATATCGCGAACTTCATTTTGATGGATTACGGTACAGGCGCGATCTTTGGTTGCCCAGCCCATGACCAGCGCGACCTTGATTTCGCGCGCAAATACGGGCTGCCCGTCATCAGCACATATGCACCCGCAGGCGATGAAAGCATCACACTTCCGGAGGATGGTGGTGACGCATACGTGCCGCCAAAATCCGAAAAGGTGATCTACATTCGTGGCTTTGCAGGCGCGACAGAGCAAACAGGCGACGAAGGCATCGCCACCGCAATCGCCTTTTGCGAGGAAAGCGGCATCGGCGAAGGCGTAACGAAATACCGTCTGCGCGATTGGGGCCTGTCCCGCCAACGCTATTGGGGCTGCCCGATCCCGGTTGTACATTGCGATGACTGCGGTGTTGTCCCAGAAAAGAAAGAGAATTTACCGATTGAGCTGCCCTATGACGTCAGCTTCGACACGCCCGGTAATCCGCTCGACCGTCACCCGACATGGCGCGATTGTGCGTGCCCGTCTTGCGGCAAACCCGCCCAACGTGAAACCGATACGATGGATACCTTTGTCGATTCGTCGTGGTATTTCGCGCGCTTCACTGCACCAAATGCCGATACGCCGACCAGCATGGATGATGCCGCCTATTGGATGAACGTAGACCAATATATCGGCGGCATTGAACACGCGATCCTGCACCTGCTCTACAGTCGTTTCTTTGCCCGCGCGATGCATATGACCGGCCATTTGCCTGCCTCCGCAAAAGAGCCGTTTGACGCGCTTTTCACGCAAGGCATGGTGACCCATGAGATCTACCAGACACGCGACGGGAAAGGCCGCCCGGTCTATCACTTGCCCGAAGATGTGACTGATGGGAGGTTGGCGGACGGGAGCGAGGTTGAGATTATTCCGTCAGCGAAGATGTCGAAATCCAAGAAAAACGTCGTGGACCCTGACGATATTCTGGCCAAATACGGCGCGGATACGGCCCGTTGGTTCGTGCTGTCCGATAGCCCACCCGAACGTGACGTGGAATGGACCGCCTCTGGCGCTGAAGCGACGTTCAGGCATCTCAACCGTGTGCATCGTGTTGCGTCAGAAATCGCAAGCATGGGTGACAGTGCCGGTACCGGCGACGAAGACTTGCTGCGCGCAATGCATAAGGCAATCCATGATGTGACGATGGGCGTCGAAACATTTGGATTTAACGCAGCAATTGCAAAGCTTTACGCATTTACCAATGTCTTGGCCAAGTCGAAAGCAGGCGGTACGGCCAAGCGTCAGGCAATGCAGATTCTGGCACAACTCATGTCCCCGATGACACCGCATTTGTCCGAAGAAATCTGGGGTATGTTGGGCGGCGATGGCCTTATCGCCAACGCACCTTGGCCGATCGCAAATGAAGCCATGCTGCTCGAAGACACTGTAACGATGCCGATCCAGATCAACGGCAAGCGGCGCGCTGAAATTCAGGTTGCGGCGGACGTAAGCAAGGAAAACGTCACAGAAATTGCCTTGGCGCTTGAGGTCGTTCAGACTGCACTTGCGGGCCATGCGCCCAAGAAACTGATCGTTGTCCCCGGCAGGATTGTGAATATTGTCATCTGATCGCCTCTCGCGCCGCGTCTTGCTGCTGGGCCTTTTTGGTCTGGCAGGGTGTGGTTTTACGCCCATCTACGGTTCCGGGACAGTCCAGCGCGGTGCGTTTTCTTTTGAGGCAGACAAGACTGTGATCGGCTTTCGGCTTGCCGGCCGCCTGGCCGAAAGGCTCGGTGCTGCGCAGTCGCCAAAATACGTGATAAAAACAACGATCAGGACCTCTCAGCGCGCCGCCGCAATCACAGAGGAAGGCGACACATCCCGGCTGAATATCATCGGGACTGCGACTTGGTCCTTGATTGATATTGCAGCAGGAACCCAAGCCGCAACGGGTGAGGTGCAAAGTTTCACAAGCTACGCCGCAACCGGGTCCACCGTTGCGACGCAGACGGCGCGGGATGATGCAGGCGACCGGCTTGCTGTGATCCTGGCTGATCTGATCGTTACCCGCGTTTTGGTCGCCCTGTCATGAAACTGACAGGCGGTGCCGCAACCAATTACTTTCGCAAGCCTGATCCGACACATACGGCCCTGTTGATCTTTGGCGCGGACCCGATGCGGGTTGCCGATAAACGCCAGCAGGTGATCCTTGCGTTGGTGGGCGCGCAAGGTGAAGAAGAAATGCGCCTGACCCGAATGAATGCCACTGATCTGCGCAAAGACCCCGCCATGTTGGACGATGCAATCAAGGCGCAGGGGTTTTTCCCCGGGCACCGTGTTGCCTTTGTCGAGGACGCCTCCGATGGTCTTTCCAAAGTCATCGATGCCGCGCTGTCCGACTGGCAGCCGGGCGATGCGCAGGTGGTAATTACCGCAGGTCAGCTCACCGCCAAATCTGCCCTGCGCAAAGTGGTTGAAGGGCACCGCAATGCGGTTGCGATTGGTCTATATGATGACCCCCCCACAATTGCGGACGTGGAACTGGCCCTTGCTGCCGCAAACATCCCCGCGCCAGGGCGTGACGTCATGGACGCGCTGATGGGATTGGCCAATACGCTCGAACCCGGTGATTTCAGGCAAACACTCGAAAAAGTCAGCCTTTACAAACGCGGCGATGATGCGCCACTGAGCATCACAGATATCACGGCGAATGCACCGCAATCTGCCGAAGTCGATGTGGACGATATTCTTGAGGTCGTCGCCACAGGGCAATTTGAGAAACTCGCACCGCTGATGAGCAACCTGGCCGCACAAGGCGTCACACCTGTGACACTCTGCATCGGGGCGATGCGCCATTTTCGGCGGTTGCATGTTGTTGCGTCTGATCCGGGCGGACCAGCGGCAGGGGTCGGTCGTTTGCGCCCACCCGTTTTTGGGCCACGCCGTGACAAAATCGTCGGACAGGCCAGCCGTTGGGGGCGCGACAGGCTTGAACTGGCGTTGACCGCGCTCACGGATGTGGACCTTCAGTTGCGATCAGCCAATACCGCACCGCCTGCGGCATTGCTTGAGCGCACACTGATACGACTGACCATGATGGCGCACCGCTAGCCCTGCGCAAATCGGGCCGCGGCCCGCCCAGCTTTCAGACCCGTCGAGAGGCACCCTGTAATGAGATAGCCCCCCGTTGGCGCTTCCCAATCAAGCATTTCGCCAGCACAAAACACACCCGGTCGGTTTTTCAACATCAAGTCATCGGTCAGCGCATCGAACCGGACACCACCCGCTGTTGAAATCGCCTCATCTATCGGGCGTGGGCCAGTGTGACGAACGGGCAAAGATTTGATGCGTGCGGCAAGGTCATCAGGAAAGGGCCGCCCGAACTCCGACAAGAGCGCCATGCGCAGTGGGTCAAACCGCAGCACCTTGCGCAGATGATTAGAGAGACTCATTTTGCCGCGCGGCTTTGCCAAGGCTTCGCGCACCCGCTCAAGCGACCAATCGGGCGCCAGATCAACGAACAATGGCGCGCCGTCGCGCATGGCCTGCGAGACCATGTAAATACCGCCGCCCTCAATGCCGCGCTCTGAGATTACGAATTCGCCACGCGTGTACAAATCGCCTGCTGTCAGTGAAATCGCCTTCACAGGTTGGCCCAGATGCGGCTTCATGTAGTCGGACCACGCAACACCAAATCCCACATTGGCGGGTGCAAAGGGGGCAGTTTCGCCCTGCAAATAACCGGCCCACGCCCCGTCTGAGCCAAGCCTTGCCCAACTTGCACCGCCCAGCGCCAACACCGTGGCTTTGGGCGTCAAGGTTCTCGATCCTTCCGGCGTTGTGAAGCGCAGCGCGTCGTCGTCCCACCCTTCCCAGCGCCACCGCGTGCGCATCTCGACCCCCAGATCAGTGAGCCTTGCCAACCACGCGCGTAGTAGCGGGGATGCTTTCATCACGGTCGGAAACACGCGGCCCGTGGAACCGGTGAACAACGGCTGACCAAGCCCCTTTGCCCAATCCATGACCGCTTGTGGACCAAACGCCGCAATAGCGCTGGTTATCGGGGGATGGAAGGTTGACGCGAAATCATCCTCAACCTTGGTAATATTCAAACCTGACTTGCCCGCCATCAAGAATTTCCGACCGACCGAAGGCATCGCATCGACAATAAGAACCGATAGCCCGGCCTTTGCCATCTGTTCAGCGGCCATCAGCCCGGCCGGTCCAGCGCCAATGACAACGACATCGCTCACGTGGGAAACAGCCGGTCATGCCCGAATACGTCGCGCGTCTGATCCAGCAAAGTTGCAAGCTCCATCGCGGCGCCGCTCCTGTTCGTTTTAGCAAACATGCCGTGTCAGCAAGCAGTCCACAAGTCTAGCCAATCATGCGTTTGATCGCGGATATATGGCTTATATCTGCTGAAAGCGCATCCTGCGCCAATGATGCCACGCCTGCCTCAAGATCATCCGCTTCGGCGATTTGGTCGATCAATCCCCACTGCAAGGCGATTTCTGCGTCGATCTTCTGCCCTGCCATGAGAATTGCCTTCGCACGCCCCGGCCCAATAAGGCGCGTCAGCCGTGCCGGATCGGAAGGTTGCGGCAGAAATCCGCGTTTCATCACAGGATAGAAGAAATTGGCAGAGGGCACTGCGATCCGCAGATCACAGGCAAGCACCATCCCGAATGCGCCACCGGCCACGGTCCCGTTCAATACCGCGATACTAAGACCCGTTTGCGCGGCAATTGCGCCCGAAAGACGCTCCCACACCGGATCAGTCGCAAGGCCCGCGCGCGCCGCATCAAGATCAGCGCCTGCGCTGAATACGGAGCCTGTGCCCGTCAGGACAAAGAGCTTTGCGCCGTGCGCTGCCTCAGCAATATCGGACAGTTCAACCAGCATCTGACGGGTCAGCGCACCTGCTTTATCCGGTCTGTCTATTATAACGGTCCAATGTTCCCCGTCTTGCCTGTGCCGGATCATATGAGACCAACCTTCGCGCGAATGTCGTCTTCGCGCAGGCTGACATCGCCGCCCAGATAGGCATCCGCCTCTGCAGTACACATCCACAAGAGCGTCTGCGCGGGCCATTCGGGCGGGATATGCACCGACCAATCCAACTGGCTGACCGGATTGACACCGGAGGCCTTGATCTCACGTTGCATCTGCGTGGCAACAGTTCCCGGCGACAGGCCCATGATCCGCAGACCCTTGTCTCGTGCCTCCTTGTCGGCAGCGCGCGTCAGCATGTAGACCCCCGCTTTGGAGCTGCAATAGGCCGACCAGCCTTCGACAGGCCCATGTGCTGCCCCTGAAGAGATATTGATGATCGTTCCACCGCCCTGTGCGATCATGCCGGGCATTGCGGCGTGCAGGCCGTACATGACGCCTTTGAGGTTTATATCAATCGTCTTGCCCCACGCAACGGGATCAGTGTCTTGCAAGTGCCCGATCGGGTCAACGACACCGGCATTGTTAATCAGCACATCAAGCTGGCCGAAAGACGTGATTGTTTTCGCAATGGCCGCCTGCACCTGTCCATAATCGGACACGTCACAAGGAATTGATATGGCGCGCGCGCCTATCTCGCCCGCGATATTCGCGATCTCGGTCTCGCTGCGCGCAACCAATGCAACATTGGCCCCTTTTTGCGCAAAAGCGCGTGCGGCAGCTTCGCCGATTCCACGGCTGGCACCGGTGATAAGCACAGTTTTTCCGCCCATAGTCATGTTTTTCACGCTTCTCCCTTTCGCAGCCGCCGATGGGGGGCTAGTTATCTGTCAACAGTAATCACGACGCCAAGACCATAGACGTCGCGGCGCGTGTCCGAAAGATGTATACCGAAAGGGACAAGATGACATATTCAACCGGGCTTCGTAGCGCAGTTTGTACAGCAGCATTGCTGATGGGCACCGCCGCACATGCTGAACTGACCGCTGCCGAAGTCTGGGAAGACTGGAAATCACAGTTGACCCAATATGGCGACGATCAGATCAGCATCGGCGCGGAAGAAACATCAAGCGGCACAGTAACTGTGCGCGATATCAGGCTGACCTTGGCGGAAGACGGGGTCTTGATCGAAACCGTGATCGGCGACATCAATTTCAACGAATTGGCTGACGGTTCTGTGAGGATCACCTTGGCTGATACCATCCCGCTGACAATATCGGGCGATGACGGCGTCGACATGACAATTCTGGCGACCCAGACAAATCTGGAAATGATTGTCAGCGGCTCGCCCGAATTGATGGAATACGACGTGAGCGCGGACAGCTATCAGATTGCGTTTCAGGATGCGGTCGATGGCGATGTCACCATCACCGGGGACGCCAAGATTACGGCAACTGACATGTCCGCCAATTACACCGTTGCCAAGGGCGAAATGCGCGAGATTTCGGCCAATAGCAGCATCGGAGTGATTGATGTTCTGGTTGATTTTCAGATCCCCGGTGGCAACGGCGAATACATCACCGCTGCCGCGAAAGTGAATAACATGCGCAGCCAAAGCGAAGTGACAGCGCCGCTTGAAACCGACCTTGAGAACCCCGAAATGATGTTCGCAGACGGCTTTTCAATTGCCGGAGGCTATGTGATCGACGATGCCGCCTATGTTTTTGACGTCAACTCAGCTGGCGATCAGACATCCGGATCCGTCAGCACCGGATCGGTCACTTTCACTGGCGAGCTGAATGAAAAGACGGTGGCCTATAACGCCTCGACACGTGATATGGACGTGAACCTGACGACCAGCGGGTTCCCAATGCCAATCACAATGACGATGTCTGAATACGGCTCCGGCTTCCGCATGCCTTTGGGCGTAACCGAAAAACCGGCCGATTTTGGTTTCAAGTTCGACGTGATTGATCTGGTGGTCGGCAACGACCTGTGGAACCTGTTTGATCCAGGCAACATCCTGCCGCGTGACCCCGCAACACTGCAAATCGCACTCAGCGGCAAGGCGCGGGCCTTGTTTGACATGCTCAATCCTGCGACGGCAGAGGACATGATGCGCGCTGACGTCCCGTTTGAGCTGTCATCGCTGACGCTGGACAACATCCAGATCAAGGCGGCCGGTGCGCTGTTTACCGGTTCAGGCGCGTTCGACTTCGATAACAGTGACATGCAGACATTTGCACCGCTGCCACGCCCGGAAGGGGATGCGACATTTGAAATCACAGGGATCAACAAGCTATTCGACAATCTTGTCGCCATGGGGCTGGTGCCCGAAGATCAGGTTATGGGGCCGCGCATGATGATGGGGATGTTCGGACGCGCAACAGGTGACGATCAGATGGCGATTGACGTTGAAGTGACCCCAAACGGTCAGGTCAATGTAAACGGCAACCGCATCCGCTAGACCTGCAAATGATGAATGGGGCGCGGATGGTGACATCTGCGCCCTTTTTCATTGGCGCGTGCGACCTTGCGGGCAGCACCACTGCGCACTAGGTCCAAAGACAAGCAAAGGATACTTGATGACCCAATCTCTTTCCGACCTGTCCGAACAAATCCTCGCCGCTGCACGGGCTGCGGGTGCTGATGCCGCTGATGCGATTGCCGTTGACGGCACATCGCAGTCGATCACGGTGCGCGCAGGCGCATTGGAACAGGCAGAACGCTCTGAAGGGGTCGACATTGGCTTGCGGGTCTTTGTGGGGCAACGTCAGGCTTGCGTTTCATCCTCTGACACGAAGCCCGCGACCCTGTCCCAGATGGCCGAGCGTGCGGTCGCAATGGCGAAGGAAGCGCCAGAAGATCCCCATGCGGGCCTTGCCGACCCCGCGCAACTGACCACACGGACCGCTACAGAAAAACTTGAACTTTTTGATCCGAGCGATGAACCCGACCCTGCCGCGTTGCAGGATGACGCGATGCGCGCAGAAGCCGCAGCCATGCGCGTTGACGGCATCGCGCAAGTTCAGTCCGCATCCGCAGGCTATGGCCGTCGCCGCGTTCATCTGGCCGCCAGCAACGGGTTCTCCGCAGGATACGCACGCAGTGACCGGGGGATTTCCTGTGTGGCGATTAGCGGGACTGGCGCCGGAATGGAACGGGATTACGATTACGACAGCCGCGTGTTTCAGGCCGATTTGCGCGACGCAGAAGAGATCGGGCGCATTGCGGCAGAGCGCGCGGTTGCGCGTTCCGGTGCCAGAAAACCAAAGACCGGCGCCTATCCGGTGTTGTTTGACGAAAGGGTCGCCAGCACCTTGATAGGCAGCCTTTTGCAGGCCACCAACGGCATGATGATCGCGCGCGGCTCAAGCTGGCTGCGCGATGCGATCGGGCAGCAGGTTTTGCCCAGCGGTCTGACTGTTATCGAAGACCCGCACCGCGCCCGCGTAACCGGATCACGGCTTTTCGATGCTGAAGGATTGCCGACACAAAAGCGCGCTATCGTCGATGATGGCGTATTGACGGGCTGGACCCTCGATTTGGCCACAGCGCGGCAATTGGGGATGCAAAGCACGGCTAATGCCGCGCGCGGAACAGGTGCGCCGCCGTCCCCGAGCCTGACAAATGTGGCACTCACCCAAGGTGAAAAATCGCGCGCTGATCTGATTGCAGAAATGGGCACGGGTTTGCTCATCACCTCCATGATCGGGTCCACGATCAACCCCAATACCGGTGACTATTCTCGCGGGGCCGCGGGCTTCTGGATTGAAAACGGCGAAATCACCCATCCGGTCAATGAATGCACAGTTGCCGGTAATTTGCGCGATATGCTCAAGACGATCATTCCGGCAAATGATGGGCGCAGGCATCTTTCGCGGGTTGTGCCTTCACTGCTCGTTGAGGGGCTGACGCTTGCCGGAGACTGATCTTGCGCTCTTGATAGATGCCGCTGAGCAAGCTGGCGATATCGCCCGCAGCTTCTTTCAAAATGACCCCTGCATCACGGACAAACCCGGCGGGGCCGGCCCTGTGACAGAGGCCGACCTGGCGGTGAACGCAAGGCTGGAAGCAATCCTGCCTGCCGCGCGCCCGGGCTATGGATGGCTGTCGGAAGAAACCGAGGACAGCAGCGCACGCCTGACAACAAAGCGGCAGTTCGTAATCGACCCGATTGACGGCACACGGGCCTTCATCAACGGCAGCAAAGACTGGGCGCACGCGCTGGCTGTCGTGGAAAACGGCGTAGCCGTCGCTGCTGCGGTTCACCTGCCGATGCACGGGATGATGTTTGCCGCGGCCATTGGCGAAGGTGCGACGCTGAATGGCCGATCGATTTCCGTCACCTCCGCGCATATGACAACCGCGACCATTCTGGCGTCCAAGCCGAATTATGACCCGCAACTTTGGAAAAATGGCACCGTTCCAGAAGCAAAACGCGCTTTTCGGTCCTCCTTGGCTTATCGTCTCTGCCTTGTGGCGCAAGGCGCATTCGACGGGATGCTGACCCTGCGCCCCAGTTGGGAATGGGACATTGCCGCCGGTGCGCTGATCGTGCAAGAGGCAGGCGGGACCGTGACCGACCAAAAGGCCGCGCCGCTGCGGTTCAACAACCCGCATCCGCAGGTGCCGGGCGTTGTGGCCTCTGGCCCGGATTTGCACCGCGCCCTGACCACACGGCTTGAGCCATGGAACGCAAACCCCTAGACTGGCACCAACCGTAGCACGTACAAAGGTTTTCCCATGACACAACGCTTGCATCTCGTCTTCGGCGGGGAGTTGATTGACCCCAGCAAGAACGCCTTCAAAGATGTTGACGCCATCGATATTGTGGGCATGTTCCCCGACTATGAGACCGCATATAATGCGTGGAAAGCTGCCGCTCAGCGGACCGTCGACAATGCGCACATGCGCTACTACATCGCGCATATTCACCGTTTGCGCGACGAAGAAGCCGCAGCCTCAGCGACCGAAGAATTGGGCAATTAACCCTTATAGGATTGCCTGAATATGGCCCGTTCATTGTCCATCGCTGCCTATCTCACCCAGTTGGGGGCCGTGGACGCGCAAGATGACTTCGCCCCGCAACCCCCGCGCCCGGAGGGTGCGATCATCTGGGCGCGTTGCAGCAATCCCGATCAGCTTGCCGCAATGGATAACCTTGCGCGCAGATTAACCGCTGACGGTGACCTGGTGCATATTGTGGCGACACTGTCGCATTGGGAGCCGGAATACGCTGATCGAGCGCTGCCTGAGCCGCGTGGGCGGCTGGCATTTCGTGCCTTCCTGGAACATTGGCGTCCGGCAATGTGCGTTTGGCTCAAGGGCGGGCTTGATGCACTTCTGCTGGATGAAATGCGGCGTGTGAACCTCCAGAGCATTCTGGTCGATGCCAACGGCGAGGGCCTTCGCGCTGTTACCGGACATTGGGTGCCGGGTGCGCTGCGGTCTGTCCTGACACAATTTGAAGCGGTCTTTGCATTGGATGCGCACGCAGCGGAAAAACTGGCACGGGCAGGCACGCCGCCTGAGCTGATCGTGATCGCAGGCGCGATGGAGGATAACGCCCCACCGCTGCCCTACAATGACGATGAGCGTCGCGAACTGTCACAGGCCATCGGAACACGGCCAGTCTGGCTTGCTGCCGCAGCCCATCCCCATGAGTGGCTGGATCTGTGCCGTGCGCATGACCTCGCAAGTCGCAAGACCCATCGTTTGCTCTTGATCGTTGTCCCAAGTGAGCCAAAAACCGCGTTTGAGATGGCTGAAAACATGCGTCAGGCAGGGTTTCTGGTGGCTCTGCGCTCTCAGCAACCGGACCCGGCGGATGTGACGCAGATCTATATCGTCGATACCGACGAAGAATTGGGACTTTGGTACCGGATTGCCCCCATTACCTACTTGGGTGGCACCCTCCACGGTGGAAAATGCCGTGATCCGTTTGAAGCGACAGCCTTGGGCTCAGCCGTGGTCTATGGGCCCCATGTGGCACCGTTTCAACGTCATGCGGCCCGCCTGAATGCGAATGACGCGTCGCGTCTGATCCGCGCCAACACAGATCTCGGCCCTGCGATCGAGGGTTTGTTGGCCGCCGACAAGACCGCAGAGCTTGCCCATCGCGCATGGGATGTCACGTCACGCGGCGCCAATGTGACGAATAGGATCGCAACCTATATTGAATTGCGCCTCGAAGAATTGGTCATCTGATGCGCGCACCTTTGTTTTGGTTCACCCCGCCTGCCAGCCCCGGCTTCGCAGCAAGGATGCTGACGCCGCTTTCAGCGATTTTGGCCGCATTGACGGCGCGGCGTTTGCGGCAGAAGCCCAAGATCGACGCCGAAGTTCCGGTTATCTGTGTCGGCAATATCAACGCGGGCGGTACGGGAAAGACACCCACGACCATCGCCCTGATCGAACGGCTCATCGCACGCGGGCACCGCCCGCATGTGGTCTCGCGCGGGTACGGCGGCAGCCTTGAAGGCCCCGTGCAGGTCGATGAGCACCAGCATAAAGCCGATCAAACCGGCGACGAGCCACTTTTGCTTGCGGCATTTGCACCAACCTGGGTGGCCAAGAACCGCGCAGCCGGGGTGCAGGCAGCACAAGACGCGGGCGCAGATGTCATCTTGATGGATGACGGTTTTCAAAACCCCGATGTGACCAAGGATATGTCGATTGTCGTGGTCGATGCGATGCGTGGCTTTGGTAATGGGCGGGTGATGCCCGCCGGCCCCCTGCGTGAGCCGGTCGCGACTGGTTTGAAACGCGCGGACCTCGTCCTGTCGATCGGGCCACCACCCCAGCAGGATCGTTTTGCCAGTCAATGGCGCTTCGATGTCCCGCATCTTGTCGGCCATCTGGCGCCGCTGTCGACCGGAATGCCGTGGCGCAATCTCAAACTGTTGGCCTTCGCAGGCATTGGGCACCCGGAGAAATTTTTCATCACTTTGCGCGACATGGGCGCGACATTGGTCCGCGTGCAGGCATTGGGCGACCACCAGCCGCTTACCGATACGTTGATGAAACGGCTTGAGAGCGAGGCAAAGGCCCAGCGCGCGCAGCTTGTGACAACGGAAAAGGACGCGGTGCGCCTGCCCGAAAGATTTCGAACGAAAGTGCTGACGCTGCCGGTACGACTACAACTGGTGGACTGGGCACCGCTCGACGCGGCATTGGATCAACTAGGGCTTTAGCATATCCTGATCCTGCCCCAATTTGGGAGATGCGGTCTTGGCCGTCGTTTCAGCATCTGAAAACATGATCGGCAACCGCACAGAGGGCACGCCGTCCAAATCAACACGCATTCCGCGATGGACGACCTGCGGGTCCGCGAATGTCTCTGCCATATCATTGATCGGCCCGGCGGGAACGCCGTGGGCTTCGCAAGCAGCCAACAGGTCGGCCTTCGTCCATTTTGCGGTTTGCGCGGACAGCTCTGCATTCAAAGCGGCGCGGTTGGCGAGCCTTGATGCATTGGTGGCATAATCGGGATGGTTACCCAGCTCCGGCGCGTCCAGAAGCGCACAGAACTGGTGAAACTGTCCGTCGTTTCCGCTGGCCACGATGATATGCCCGTCAGCGCAGTCAAATACCTGATAAGGCACGATATTCGGATGGGCATTGCCCAGGCGTTGAGGCGGGTTTCCGGTGGCAAGGTAATTCATCGCCTGATTGGTCATCACAGCCGTGGCAACATCCATCAGGGCCATATCAATATGTTGCCCCTTTCCTGTTGTCTGCCGCTGATACACGGCCGCGAGAATGCCGGTACAGGCATAAATACCCGTGAAGATGTCGGTAACCGCAATGCCCACCTTTTGCGGCTGGCCGGACGGGTCACCCGTCACTGACATCAAGCCCGACATCCCTTGGATAATATAGTCATAGCCCGCGCGCTTGGCATAAGGCCCGGTTTGGCCAAATCCGGTGATCGAGCAATAAATCAGACGCGGGTTCAGTTGTGAAAGACTGGCATAATCCAACCCGTATTTGGCCAATCCACCAACCTTGAAATTCTCGATCAGGATGTCAGCATCCGCGACCAACTGGCGGACCTGCGCCTGCCCCTCGGATGTGCGCAGATCGACCACCACAGACTTCTTCCCGCGATTGCAACTGTGGAAATATGCGGCGGTCTTTTCGCCGTCTTGGGTGATATAGGGCGGACCCCATTGGCGGGTATCATCGCCTTGCACACTTTCAACCTTGATGACTTCTGCGCCAAGATCGGCAAGTGTCTGACCGGCAAGCGGGCCCGCAAGGACCCGTGCCAGTTCAATGACTTTCAAACCCGCAAGAGGTTGCATCTGATGTATTCCTGTCGCGGACCGGACCTAGCCCAGCTTCCCATCCAAAATGGCGGCAAATTCATCATACGGCATGTTTGAATAATTCTCTCCGTCAATCAGGAAAGACGGTGTTCCCGACACGTTATCGTTCTGAGAATTTTGTTGATACCATCCAAAAAGCGCCTCTGCCTTGGGTGCATCACTCAGGCAGGCATCCAGTGCCCCATCATCCAGACCCGCGGTTTTCGCCAAACGGCGCAAGTCTTCGACAATTCCCGCAGGATCCCCAGACGCGAGCCATTCACGCTGCTGGGCATAAAGCAGGTCCGTGAAGGCAAAGAAGAAATCAATATCGTCGCTGCATCGGGCAATCATTGAAGCCCATAAGCCAGGGCGATCAAAATAGACCTCGCGGTAGATGAAACGGATGCGCCCGGTGTCGATGTAATTCGTTTTGAGCAACTTAAACTGATTTGCATGGAAATCCGCGCAAAACGGGCACGTGAAAGAGGCGTATTCGATCAACTCGATCGGCGCATCGGGATCGCCAAGAGCCATTTCGACAACTTCCGGCAAGCCGCCATCGGCAGATTGCGCAAATGCGGCACCGGGAAAGAGCCCCGTTTGCGGATCAGGCCGTGTCAGCGTCCAACCGGCGCCCAAGGCCACCAAAGCACTGCCGCCAGTGGTCAAAAGAGTTCTACGTTCCATGTCTACCTCTATTTCGAGTTCTGTTTGTGAATGACATTTGCGCCCAGCGCAGCAAGAGCCGCACGCAAGTCATCACTTTCCACGCCTTCAGATAGATCGCTTGCAGCGATTTGCACCGCCTCTGAAGGTTTTTTCTTTTTTGTGAGCGCAGGTGCAAATTCAACCCGCCCGTCTGAAAATCCGGTTGGCGCCGTTTGCGTCACACGCACCCGCGAAATGGCGCGGTAGCCGTAGCAGGCATTCACCTTTTCGCGGATTTGTTCCTTTTGCATTTCCAACATCGGGGCCTGTGCGCCGGTGGTCAGCAAAGTCAATGTCGCCCCCATGCCGCCTTTGCCATAGCTCACGTTCACTGGGGTTGCGATCCTGGCCGTTGCCTCGCCCACGACCTCTGTCCAGTGGGTCAACAGACGGGTGACAGCAAAGCCGCGATCCTCGCTCGCTTTGCGGATGCGGGGCTGCATCAAAGTCGCCGCCCGAGAAAATCCGCGCGTGGTGCTGGAAGGCCGTGGCTGTTTCATATCTAAGCCCTACTCTAAGATGGAGGATGCGCCAAGTCAGAGCGCACAAGACGACAGGTAAAAAAACATTGCGTGACCCAAGCCGTGACCTATTGGATTGGTATGATGTCCATGCCCGTGACATGCCGTGGCGTGTGCCGCCTGCCGCGCGCACGGCCGGCGTTTTACCTGACCCATACGCGGTCTGGATGTCAGAGGTCATGTTGCAACAAACAACCGTCGCTGCCGTGCGTGGCTACCATCGGAAGTTTCTGTCGCTTTGGCCAACCGTAAAGGACCTCGCGGCGGCAGATGATGCCGATGTGATGGCCGCTTGGGCCGGACTTGGATACTATGCCCGCGCGCGCAATCTGCTGAAATGCGCCCGCGCGGTTGTGGCAGATTACGATGGCGTGTTTCCCGACACCTTTGATGCCTTGCTGGATTTGCCGGGCATTGGCCCTTATACAGCGGCGGCCGTCGCCGCAATCGCGTTTGATCGGCCAGAGACGGTCGTTGATGGCAATGTGGAACGCGTTATGGCCCGTCTCCATGACATCCACGCGCCCCTGCCCGGCGCAAAGGCAAAACTGACAGCATTGGCAAAAGACCTTACCCCACAAAGCCGCCCCGGAGACTACGCCCAAGCGGTTATGGATTTGGGTGCCACGATTTGCACGCCGCGCAACCCCGCCTGTGGCATCTGCCCGTGGCGGTCACCCTGCAAAGCCCGTGCTGTTGGCACGGCCCCCGAGCTACCCAGAAAAACGCCGAAGAAGAAAACGCCAACGCGGTTTGGCATCGCCTATGTCGTCAGGCGCAGCGACGGCGCCTGGTTGCTTGAAACGCGCCCCGAAAGCGGGTTGCTGGGCGGAATGTTGGGCTGGCCGGGGAGCGAGTGGGGTGAGAACCCGCAGCACGATCCGCCATTGCAGGCCGATTGGTCCGAACTTGCAACGGAGGCACGACACACATTCACGCATTTCCACCTGCGCCTGAAAATTATGACCGCAACCGTCAATCATAGGGTCGCGCCAGCGCGTGGTGTGTTCCTGTCGGCCACAGATTTTAGCCCAAGCGCATTGCCCACAGCGATGCGGAAGGTGTTTGATTTGGCCGCCGCGACACTAAGCCTTGATTGATGCGGCAGGCGCGGCGGACTAGGCTGCAAAATGAGCAAATGAAACGACAACCATGACAGCAACATCGACATCATCGCGCATTGGGGGCCTCACGACAGCCTTGCCGTTTGCGCTGTCATTGGGCGTGATCCCTCTGTCGGTGGTCGCGGCGATTTACGGCGGATGGCTGATCTTGCTGCTGCCCATTCTGGCGTGGCATCTGTCGTCGATCATGGATTTTGCGCTTGGCCAGCAAAACGACAACCCCGACGCCGAAACCCCGCAAGCTCAGTTGTTTTGGTATAAGGCGATCACACTTGTCTGGCCGCCGCTGCAAATGATCTCGATCTTTGGGGTATTGGGATATGTGATATCGACAGGCCACTTGAACCGCTGGGAACAATGGGGGCTTTTTGCGGTACTGGGTATTTCTTCAGGCACCATCGGGGTCAATTACGCGCATGAGCTGATGCATCAGCAATCGAAGTTGGAACGGTGGTTTGCCGACGCTTTGCTTGCCTCGGTTCTCTACGCGCACTTCCGTTCAGAACATCTGTTGGTGCATCACCGCCATGTCGGCACCCCGGCAGATCCGGTCACCGCGCGTTATGGCGAAAGCTTCTATCGGTTCTTTCCGCGCGTTTTGATCCAATCGTTGATTTCATCATTCAATGCCGAAAAATCCATGCTGGCACGCAAGGGCCTGCCGTGGCACCACGCATCCAACCCGTTTTGGCGGTATCTGACGCTACAGGCAGGCTTTGTGCTGCTGGCCGCGCTGATCGGAGGTTGGTGGGGGGTGTTCCTGTTCAGCGTGCAGGCATTCTGGGCGGTGTTCCAGTTGGAGCTGGTCAACTACGTTGAACACTACGGCCTGACCCGCAAGCATCTTGGCGATGGCAAATACGAGAACGTCCAGCCGCATCATTCATGGAATGCAACGCAACGGGCCTCGAATTGGCTATTGCTCAACCTGCAAAGGCACTCGGACCATCACTATAAACCCAACAGGCGGTTTCCGCTGCTGCAAACCTATGATGAAGAGACAGCACCGCAGCTCCCCTATGGCTATCCGCTGATGATCATGCTCGCCCTGCTTCCGTCTCCTTGGAGAAAAGTGATGCACCCGCGGGTCAGAACATGGCGCAAGCTGCATTATCCTGAGATCAAGGATTGGACGCCTTACAAGCGGGCGCGCAATCCGGTGCCGAAGTAAAACGTCGATCCGGATGGCATAAAAAACCCCGCCATCACTCACGATGGCGGGGATAAAGTTAGTGCACGCTGACCATCCCGCATGGAACGGCTGGCCGCAGGCACCGGCGGTATCAACTTTGGTAAAGCGTCAGTGCTTCGCCATCTCTGAGCGGATCTGCTGACGCAGCAGATCAATGGGCACCTTTTGCCCGTCGCGTTTAAATTGCCAATAGGTCCAGCCGTTGCAGCTTGGCGCACCTTCCAGATGCGCGCCGACCTGATGGATTGATCCTTTGATGTCGTCACCGATCAAGGTGCCATCGGCACGGACCTTGGCCTTGTGACGGCCATTCATGCTCCATAATTGCTCGCCCGGACGCAGCATGCCGCGTTCCACCAGCACGCCAAAGGCGACGCGGGGTTCGGCGCGCTTCGAGCTTGAGACCTCCAACGCTTCCTTGTCGAATTTCCGAGTATTCTTGATGCGCTTTTCGGCGACCTTGCGGTAGGCCTCTTCACGTTCAATCCCGATGAAATCGCGGCCCAGCATCTTTGCGACTGCACCCGTGGTGCCGGTTCCGAAGAAGGGGTCCAGGACCACGTCGCCGGGGTTGGTGGTGGCAACAAGCACGCGGTGCAAAAGTGACTGGGGTTTTTGTGTCGGGTGTGCTTTTTCACCTTCTTCATTCTTCAACCGCTCATGGCCGGTGCAAATGGGCAGAACCCAGTCTGAGCGCATCTGAACGCCTTCGTTCAGGGCTTTGAGCGCTTCGTAGTTGAAGGTGTATTTGCTGGCCTCTTCCTTCGAGGCCCAGATCAGCGTCTCATGCGCGTTCGTCAGACGCTTGCCCCGGAAATTCGGCATCGGATTGGATTTGCGCCAAACCACGTCATTCAGAATCCAGAACCCTTGGTTCTGTAGCTCCGCACCCATGCGGAATACGTTGTGATAGCTGCCGATCACCCAGATCGCGCCGTTGGGCTTTAGAAGGCGGCGGGCAGCGGCCAGCCATTCACGGGTGAATTTGTCATAGACCTTGAAGCTGTCGAATTGGTCCCATGCGTCATCAACCGCATCGACCTTGGAATTGTCGGGGCGATGCAAATCGCCCTTGAGCTGAAGATTATAGGGAGGATCCGCAAAGATCAGATCAACAGAACCCGCAGGCAGGCTGTTCATCCGTTCGATGCAATCGCCGTCAAGGATCGTGTTCAGCGGAAGCGGTTTCGCTTCCTGCGTCTTTGTCTTGGTCTTCATTTTATGCCTCAATACCGGCGGGTGACCCGCTCTTTGGTTGAGGCCATATTGAGTCAGAGACGATTCGCTGTCAAAAACATTATTGAATCAATCACTTACGATTTTATCTTGATACAAGATGTTGTGTATGGGCTTGAACGACCGTCTATGGTGCGGGGTGACCCCGAAGCGCTCTAACCCCAATTTATGCTGGGCTGTGGGGTATCCTGCGTTCTTTTCCCAGCCATAGTGGGGGTAGTGTTGCGCCAAATCCTCCATGTGGCGGTCACGCCACACTTTTGCAACGATGGAGGCCGCGGCAATCGAAAGGCTGCGCCCGTCACCCTTGATGATTGCCTCCGCAGAAGTCGTCAGATCGCGCGGGATCATGTTACCGTCGATCAGCGCATGATCGGCCATTTGGGACAGGCCCTTTACGGCGCGCACCATCGCAATATGGGACGCGCGCAGGATGTTGTGTTCATCGATCTCTACAACGGTTGCTTCGGCGAGTGACACATCTGCGACGGCCATGATTTCATCAAAGAGAGCGCCCCGCGTCTTTGCGGTCAGCTTCTTGCTGTCATTGAGACCGTCTGGAATGTTGTCCGGGTGAAGGATCACAGCCGCTGCACATACCGGACCGGCAAGCGGGCCACGCCCGACCTCATCCACACCCGCGACATGCAAAAACCCGCGTTTTCGGGCAGCGGTTTCAAAACTGAAGTCTGGTTGTGTCATAGCTTCAGTGACCAGAACGCGCCAATCACTGCAAGGAAAAAGGGGGCAAAGAGCCATGTCCATCTCTCTGCCCCCTGCGGGTGTTGGCTTTCGCGCACTACTTGCGTCTTTGAAAAAAATCCGAACACCCGAGGTGGCGCGGCAACTGGGGCAAGCAGCCGCGCGTTCTCGCGTCGGGTTAGTGACGACGCGTAGCTCGGAAACCAGCCTCGCGCAGGCAAAGCGGATCATAGCCATTGCGCGGGCCGTTGGTGGTGTAGATGCGCACCGCACAGCGATCAGGCAGGCGATTGACGCGGTTATAATTGCGGTTCAGGCAACGCTGATCGAATATGCGCTGGACGCCAAAGCGCGTATCGATCGTGCGCAGGCATTCACGCGGCAACACCCGACCGCGGTTCGCGTTCTGCTGTCGGGATCGATTCAGGTCCGCCCAGTTTTGGCGGTTGTTGTTGGCCCGCTGGGTTCGCGCATTTCGCACTTCGCTTCGGTCATTGCGGTTGTTGCTGTCGATCGCGGCATTCAGCGCTGCAATAGCCGCAATGCCAATCAACAGCTTACCGACGTCGTCGCGGTCGACACCGTTGGCATAGGCAGGCGCCATAGAAGCAAAGGTCAGTGAAACGGCGGTAATCCCGGCGATAATTGGTTTAAACATTTGCATGTCCTTTCGGGTCAGATGCCAGATATGGTGGCGATGATCCAACCTTGGAGGCGGCACAGGCTGCCAAACAATAACCGGGGATGGTTATGCGATGGCGGCCGCGATAACATGCAGCGTTATTGAATATCAGCGCAGCGGAAGGTCACTTGGGGACATGAAACATCTTTCTTTCTCAGTCGTTCTATTGATCTTGAGCGCTACAACCGCTCAGGCCGCGTGCTATGCTGATTACAAGGCCAAACGCGACGACCCCTTGCGCCTACACTATGGTGTGATTGAAGTGCGCGGCGATTGCTCTGTCGCATCGGCCAAGGCACAACTGGGGGATCGGCTTCGCGATGGCTGGCAGCTTTTGAATGTTGTCGGCACGTTTGATGAGGCGGGTCTGGATGAAAGAAAGGACAGCGCAGGTGAGTTCTTCCTCCGCTACTGAAGCACGTGAAATCGGCAACCGCATTGTCGTCATGGGCATTGCCGCGATTGTGGCGATCCTTGCGATTGCGGCTGTGCTTTTGTTCATCAACCTGCCGGATGCGAACGCATTCAATCTGCGGGTTGAGCAGCTCTTTGTCGAAAACGATAACCTGACCAGTAACGCAGAGATCAAACTGCTTGAGATCCTCGCCCAATCCGGCACCGCATTTTCGGATACATTGGCGTCCTACCGTTTTGTCATTTTTGTGCTGCTGATCTTCGCAACCGCGCTTTTGGTGGCTGCCGTGGCGTTCCTTGTGATGTTGATCGCGATGAACCGGCGCATGGGCCGAATCGAGCGCCAAGGAATCGAAGTGAATTCGCTCACCATCAGCCGTGACGAGAAAGCCGTTTATCTGAATGACTTCGCTTTCAAGCTGACAGATGCGGCGATTGAGACGATCTCTGTATTGGCAGAGGCGCGTATGGATGATGAGGTGCTGACCGGTGCGGAAATCGAAGGCGTGATCTCTGGACGCAATGCCGCTGACTGTGACGAAGCTGCGGGCGCCACCAGAATCAAACGGCTGCGTGACACCCTTGGAAATCAAATGATGAGCGAGCTTCTGGTGAAAAACATCGCCCGCAAAGGCTATGTGCTTGCCATCGATAAAGACGTCATCAAAATGACGTAGTGACAGTTACCGCAAAAAAACCGCTGTTGCTTGCAAGCGTGTTTGACGGGTCAAGGGATAAAATTATCTGTTGCGGCGCAGCGTATCGCCTGCTGCAAGCGTCGGGCTCAGCGCTATGATTGGCCCGTCAGGAACAGTTTCGCCTCTGTTCAGCGCGGCAATAATCTGCGCTGCCTTGATCCCGATATCGCGGCGGCAGGCATCCATTGTGGCCAATTGCCGTGGCAAACCATCAAGCAGTTCAACCCCGTTAAAACCGGCAATGCCGACCTTGCCGGGGACATCGATACCTTGTTCCAACAGATAAAGCATACCGCCAGCGCCGATCATATCGTTGGAATAATAAAGAAAATCCAGATCCGGCGTGCGTGCGATCATCTTGGCCGTCATCTCGCGGCCCTTGGCCAAAGCTGACCCGCCAGAATAGAATTCCTGATCGGCGATTTCGATCCCGGCCTTTGCAAGCGTGCGCGTGAAACCCTCAAAGCGTTTACGCGCACGGTGGTCCAGCGGCATCTTTGTGCCCATGAAACCGATCCGCTTATAGCCTGCTGCGATGATTTCCTCGGCCATCTTGCGGCCAGCGCGGCGATGCGAAATGCCAACGCAATGATCGACAGGTTCCCCGTCCACGTCCATGATTTCGACAACTGGAATGCCGGCCTGCTGAAGCATGGCCTGTGACGCCTCGGAGTGTTCCAGCCCGGCGATGATGACCCCGGACGGTCGCCACGACAGCATTTCGAACAGCACCTTTTCCTCTTTTTCAGGCAGATAATCCGTGACACCGACAACGGGCTGCAATTCCGTATCTTCGAGCACTTCCGATATGCCGGAAAGGACCTCTGGAAAGACCATATTGCCCAGCGACGGGATAATCACGGCAACAAGGTTGACCCGCTGCGACGCCAAGGCGCCTGCGATCTTGTTGGGCACATAACCCAGCCGCTTGGCCGCATCCTGCACTTTTTGGCGGGTGGCGGCGCTGACGTCACCTTTATTGCGCAAAACGCGGCTTACGGTCATTTCACTGACGCCGGATGCCTCAGATACGTCGCGAAGGGTGAGTGGGCGCTTTGGGATATTCGTCAAGGGGTCGTTCCTGATTGTCTTTGGACCAGTGTTACCCGCCCTGCGAAACAAAAGCTAGCGGGTGGTGGGTTGGTACGATTGACGCAGCTGGCAAAGGCAGGCATTGAATGTGGCCGAGACCCCGTGGCTCAACTGGATAGAGCAGCCCCCTCCTAAGGGGCAGGTTGCAGGTTCGAATCCTGCCGGGGTCGCCAGCCCTACTGATATTATTGGATAAAGCGGCTACACTTCCAAGGTGTGTAAAAGGTGTGTAAACCGTCATTCATCTGCCTGTCTGGCTGGTTTTGTCAGAGTCGTCTTGGCGGATGCTTGTGTTGATAGCTTTCGACGATCAGCGTTCGGTCTAGACCTTGGCAACCTTCGGTGAAGAATGCCCCAAGGCAGCCATGATCTCATGTGGAGCGGCCTGGTTTTCTGCCATGTTGACGCCGACCGACTTCAGAATTCCTTGGATTGCGACAGACGACCGAACGCCCGCTACGTCTCTCCACTCTGCGCTTTTACTGCCGAACCCATCGGGGGCGAAAGGGTGACCGTGGGATGTGATAATGAATGTATCTTCACCGGTCTGCATTGCGTCATTCGCGTCGATTAGATCGTCAGACATCGGCACAGGACCGAAGTCTCTTGTAAATCGCTGAGTGCATCGGCGGTAATGTCGGACGTCTGCACCGCATCACCCGAAACCGGGCGACTACCGCTATGAAGGGGCCGATATCGGCATCCTTGTGACCCATGGCGGTCCATGACCAGGAATTTCCAGTTGAACGAACGCGCGAAAAAGTGGATCCACGGCATCAAGAAAACCGTGGACGGCAAACCGTTGCCTGTGGCCATGTGCTGCTGGCGCCGCCCTTCATCATCAGCGACAATCAGATTGATGAACTTGTGGGCAAATTCTCCGGCGCGATCGAGACCGCCTTGGCCAATTAAAGGACCAGCCATGTCAGACCCCTGCATCATTTGCGTCGCCAT
Organism: Yoonia sp.; assembly: GCF_042093035.1. Lineage (GTDB taxonomy): Bacteria > Pseudomonadota > Alphaproteobacteria > Rhodobacterales > Rhodobacteraceae > Yoonia. Next base: position 29,152 of record NZ_JBELFI010000019.1, read on the forward strand.
CACCGGATCGGTCCCGCGCAAAGAAGACAACCCCGCCGTGCCCATCACGATCACGGAACAAATTGAATCCACCCATGCCGCCTATGAAGCAGGTGCTTCGATCTGCCACGCCCATGTGCGCAATGACGATCAAACACCATCGTCTGATCCCGACAAATTCGCCGCCCTCAAGCAAGGCGTCGAAAAGCATTGCCCCGGCATGATAATCCAACTGTCCACCGGCGGACGGTCTGGTGCGGGGCGCGCGCGCGGCGGCATGCTGTCGCTGCGCCCCGACATGGCGTCACTTTCGGTCGGATCGAACAACTTTCCCA
>NZ_JBELFI010000020.1:0-29453 GCF_042093035.1 Yoonia sp.
TATCAATGGGCAGCACGCGGCCACCCTCAGAGGCTGCACGGAAAACACCCAGGATGCGCTGCGGATTGGTGCCGATCCGGCGTATCATGCGGGCTGTGTGCGAATGCTCTTCAGTTTTGTCGACGGTCAGGCGCCCTAGAATACGGTCCCCAACACCCAATGCAGGGTCGGATGCGCGCAGCATCATCAGGATACGTGGCTCAGCGCCGCTCCCTTTCCATTCCAAGGGTCGCGCAAAGAGGTCGCCGTCACTATCGGGGCCAACGATCTCCAAAACCGCAACCGGCGGCAATTCTTCGGCGTCACGGTAGGAGCTGCGACGCTTGGTGAGCTTGCCGTCTTCCTCTAGCTCCTTGAGCAGCCGTTTGAGATCAATGCGGGCGGCCCCTTTGATGCCAAAGGCCTTCGCGATATCGCGTTTTGCGGCTTTGGTGGGATGCTCTGAAATCCAGGTGAGGATCTCTGATTTGGAAGGAATACGTGTCATGTCCCCGCCCTAGCACGGCATTTCGCGGGCGTCATCACAAGTCTCGGATCATGTCCTGATGCGGGATGCCTGCATCTTGGTAGATAGGCCCAATAGGATGAAATCCGAGGCGTGCGTAGAAACCAATCGCATGGTCCTGTGAACCGAGTTTTGCTTGAGTGACGTTGCCTTGCTGCCGCAGGTAGTCCACCGCTGCCTCGACCAAATTCGCGCCTAGTCCGGTGCCCCGTTTTTCTGACAAAACACAAATCCGCCCGATCTTGCCGATCTTGCCGTCAATCAAAATGCGCGCAGCACCAATAGGACGTCCAGCGTCCGTCGCAAGCAGATGGACGGCTTGCGGGTCACGGCCGTCAACCTCATCGATCTCTGCGATGCCCTGCTCTTCGATGAATACCTGCCGCCTCACTTTGAGGCAGGGCGCATAATCTAAGACAACACAAATCATGCGAAGTAATCCGTCAGGATCCTCTTGTAGATCGTTTTGAGTTGTCCGATCTGCTCTACAGAAACACACTCATCCACCTGATGCATCGTTTTGCCAACCAAGCCGAATTCGACGACAGGGCAGTGCGATTTCACAAACCGCGCGTCCGAAGTCCCGCCAGAGGTTGAAAGCTTCGGCTTGCGACCGGTTTCGGCCTCGACAACTTTGCCGACAAGCTCTGACAGGGCACCGGGAGGGGTGACAAAGCTTTCCCCGGTGACTCTGACGCGCATTTCGATGCGCAGGCCGAAATCGGCAGCGATCTTGTCGGCCTCATCTTGCATCCACGCGGTCAGGCCTGCACTGCCATGGGTGTCATTGAAGCGAATGTTGACGCACGCCTTGGTCTGCGCAGGGATCACATTGGTCGCGGGGTTTCCGGTGTCGATTGTCAACACCTGCACTGAGGAGGGATCAAAATGATCGGTCCCTTGATCCAGAACGCGGCTGGACAGCACATCCATCAGGCGCGCCATCGCGGGCATCGGATTTTTGGCCTGCTGCGGATAAGCCGCATGGCCCTGCACACCTGTGATCGTAAAGAATGCGGTCATCGAGCCACGCCGCCCGATCTTTATCGCCTCGCCCATTACGTTGAGGCTGGTTGGTTCGCCCACCAGGCACACGGACATGGCTTCATTGTTTGCGGCCATCCAGTCCAATAGGGCAGCGGTGCCGTCGAGGGCGTCACCTTCTTCATCACCTGTGATCGCCAGAACAACTGCGCCGTCGGGGGGGGTTTCGTTCACAAAATCAATCGCAGCCGCTGCAAATGCCGCGACGCCAGATTTCATATCCGTTGACCCGCGCCCATAAAGATAGCCATCTTTGATTTCAGCCCCGAATGGCGGCATCGTCCACGCGGCCTCATCGCCCAAAGGCACGACATCAGTATGCCCGTTAAACCCAAACGTCCGGTTCGCGCCTTTTCGCCCCCAACGCGCATAGAGGTTGCTTATCCCACCACGATCAACGCGGGTGCAGGTGAAGCCGCCTTGGGTCAACACGTCCTCCAGTAGCACCAACGCGCCACCTTCGGCAGGTGTAACAGAAGGGCAGCGAACCAGGTCTGCGGTCAGGGCGACGGGATCTATGGGGGACATGCGCGAACTCCTTTGCGCTATGGCTATCGGGAAGGACGGCTGAGTGCAATTAGTCCCGACGCACCACGTAGGTATGGATTGAGAACACAACGGCATCGGTTTCGGGCAGGCGCAGAATACATTGGCGTTCTGACCTGACGAACTGCATGTCTTCGGTGATGCGATGTCTTTGCGGTTGATGCAAATCGGCATCGGCATAGTGCAGCTTGTTGAACCGCCATAATGGGCGTCCGACTTGCACACCATCAAACAAGCGCTGCACCCGCCGGGCAATATTTTTGTCATAGTCTGGCACGGGCGCGTGGATGCCGATAAGCGGGCGGTTCACCTTCTCTGCAAGACGCCAATTGGCCGGAAAGCAAAGTACCGCCGCCGTGAGGACATGTTCATCGCCTTGCTTTTCGAGGATGCAAATATCCTCTTGCACTAAATGGCCCAGTGTCCTGAGCGGGGCATCCCAATCGATGGAAACACGGCGACGATCCGGGCAAGTGACGGCTTTTGTTGATATCTCAAACTCCAGTACGGGCAGCAGTTTCAGCGCCTCCTCCAGCACTTCAATGCTTGCTGGTCGGGCTTCGTCAAAAAGAACCGCCTGCGTCTTTTCAGTCAGTAGTGTTTCGCGATAAGCCATCTGCGCGGCGTAGGCGTCATCCACATGCAGCCACCCTTCAGGCGGGCAGGGCATTGTTCCGGGCAAACGCGGGGCACCACATTGGTCATCAGGCAGTGCGCTTTGAAGGATCATGTCCATCAACACCTCTGCCGACTAGTCGATCTTATCAAAAAATGGCGTCATTTGCGCGACGATGACACTGTTTTCAGCCAAGGCCCTCTCCATCAGATAAATCTCATCTTTGGGAATATCATGGCCCTCTGCCAGCCGTTCATCCAGGGTGCCGTAACCGGAGACATCTAATGGCGCGAGATCGGCTTGCTTGAGGATTGCAACCGTTTCACGCACAGCCTCCGCTTCATCGACACCGCTGGCGTAGCACATCAGAGCGGCACCAGTGGCCTCCTTTGGCAGTCCGTCACCGGCATTGCGCCCGACCTCAACCAAGAGCGTATAGACCTGTTGGCGGCTTTCTTTCTTGGTCATGATGTTTCTTTCTCTTCCCAGCGCGACTTTATGGCCCAGATCGTGGCGATGATGACGACGACCTGCAACGGGGCATAGATGACCACCATCAACGCCACGATGGTCAGCGGCAGTGAAAACTCCATCACGTAGATGAAGGTCGTGATCGGGCCCCATAGGAAAAAGAGGACGATACCGATTACAACAGTATCAAATGCAACTGGTGCCCAAGCGGCTTTGAACGAGGGACGAACCCCGGCTGCAATGCGTTTGCGCGCCAATATGCGGCTCAGGATCACCTTAGTCGCGCAGCAATTCGTTGATGCCGGTCTTCGAACGTGTCCGCTCATCCACGCGCTTGACGATGACTGCGCAATAAAGGCTGACGTTGTTCTTTGATGGCATCGAACCTGCGACAACGACGGAATAGGCCGGGACTTCGCCATACATGACTTCGCCGGTCTCACGATCGACGATCTTGGTGGACTGGCCAATGAAAACACCCATGCCAAGCACGGACCCCTCGCGGACGATACAGCCTTCGACGACTTCTGAACGCGCACCGATAAAGCAGTTATCCTCGATGATTGTCGGGCCGGCCTGCATTGGCTCCAACACCCCGCCAATGCCAACGCCACCGGACAAGTGGACGTTCTTGCCGATCTGCGCACATGAGCCAACCGTAGCCCAAGTATCGACCATCGTGCCTTCGTCGACATGGGCGCCAAGGTTCACGAATGACGGCATCAGCACAACGCCGGGGGCGATATAGGCGGATTTGCGGACAACGCAGCTTGGAACGGCGCGGAAACCGGCGGCTTGCCATTGCGCGGCACCCCAGCCCTTGAACTTGCTGTCGACCTTATCCCACCAGCCACCACCTTGGGGGCCGCCTTCATGCGGTTCCATGTCCTTAATGCGGAAGCCCAACAACACGGCTTTCTTGGCCCATTGGTTGACATGCCAGCTGCCATCGTCCTGCTTTTCGGCTACGCGCAGCTTGCCGCTATCAAGGGCGTTCAGCGTGTCCTCGATCGCTTCACGGGTTTCGCCGGTGGTGGCGCTCGTGATTGTGTCACGCGCGTCCCATGCGGCTTCAATTGCGGTTTCCAGGGCGGCAGTGTTCGTGGTCATGGCAGTGTCCTTTCGCTGTCTTGGCCCTGCCATAAGAAACAAAGGCGTGATTGGCAATTGCATCTTTGGCTGTGGCGGGCAAACTGGGTGCCTGTTGAGAAGGATTTTGACGCCATGAAAGACCACCACCGCCGCCATCCATTGCGCGACAGCACCCAAGACCGCGAAGAAGTCAAAGGCGTCCCCGACACGCCACAAACGCGCGCGCCGTCCTACGCGCTGGCCTTCGCTGATGATGATTTCATGTGCCGCGAAGAATTACGCCCGGTCCGGTTGCAGCTTGAATTGCTCAAGCCCGAAATGCTGATGAATGAAGCAGGTGTCAATTCCACCATCGTCCTTTTCGGCGGCGCGCGCATTCCTGAACCTGCCAAGAAAGACACGGCGCGCACACAAACACTCGCCGAATTGTCCGCCCATTACGACGAGGCGCGGCGCTTTGCCAAAATGATAACGGAACGGTCTTTGGAAACGGGCGGTGCAGACAACGTGATCGTGACCGGCGGCGGCCCGGGAGTGATGGAAGCAGGCAACCGTGGTGCGATGGAAGCAGGCGGGCGGTCAATCGGCCTCAATATCGTATTGCCGCATGAACAAGCCCCCAACGCCTATGTGACGCCGGAGTTGTGCTTCAACTTTCACTATTTCGCGATCCGCAAGATGCATTTTCTGATGCGGGCCTCCGCCGTTTGCATTTTCCCCGGCGGGTTCGGCACGCTGGATGAGATGTTCGAGGCGCTTACACTCATCCAGACAGGGCGGATGGAGCAGGTGCCATTCCTGCTTTTTGGGCGCGCGTTTTGGGAAAAGATCATCAATTGGGACGCGCTGGCGGATGCCGGCACGATTTCTGCGGATGATCTGAAGCTCTTCCGCTTTGTTGATACAGCAGAAGAGGCGCTTGCCGCGATGGAAAATTGGGCGGGCAAAGGCGAAAAGCGCGGGAAAATCCCGGGGCGTTAAAGCCCTGCGTCTTGCGCAATCTGTTTTTTCGATTTGCGCGCACGCTCTGTCGCGGACTTCAACTGCCCGCAGGCGGCCATGATGTCCTCACCACGCGGTGTGCGGATCGGGGACGCATAACCCGCCTTATAAATGATATCGGCGAACTTGCGGATACGGTTGTTGGACGACCGCGTATAAGGTGCGCCGGGCCATTCATTGAATGGGATCAAGTTGATCTTGGCGGGAATGCCATCAATGAGCTTGATCAAACGGCGGGCGTCTTCATCGCTGTCATTCACACCGTCAAGCATGACATACTCAAAGGTGATCCGCTCAGAGTTCGATACTTTGGGATAGTCGCGCAATGCATCAAGCAAATCGGCCAGTGGCCAGCGCTTGTTGATCGGGACCAGCTTGTCGCGCACGTCATCTGTTGTGGCATGAAAGGAAATTGCCAACTGACAGCCGATTTCTTGCGCGGTGCGCGCGATCTCAGGCACAACGCCCGATGTCGACAGGGTAATCCGGCGACGGGACAGGGAAATCCCTTCGGGGTCCATCGCGATCTTCATCGCATCACGGACGTTCTCGAAATTATAAAGCGGCTCACCCATGCCCATCAGAACGATGTTGGACAGCAGGCGGGTTTCGTTCTTGGGTGCGCCCTGTTCGGGCCACTCACCCAGATCATCACGGGCAACCATGACCTGACCAACCACTTCAGCGGCGGTCAGATTACGAACCAGCTTTTGTGTGCCAGTATGGCAAAACGAACAGGTCAACGTGCAGCCGACCTGACTGGAAATGCAAAGCGTGCCGCGATCAGTCTCGGGGATATAGACGACTTCCACCTCATGCCCACCGGATATGCGGACGAGATACTTGCGCGTGCCATCTTCCGAGACTTGGCGGGTCACGACCTCCGGCAAAGAAATGACAAAATTCTCAGTAAGCCTGGCGCGATAGTCCTTGGAGAGGTTCGTCATCAGGTCAAAATCGCGGACACCCCAATGATAAATCCACTGCCAGATCTGACCAACACGCATCTTGGCCTGCTTCTCAGGTGTGCCAATCGCGATCAACGCATCGCGCATTGCTGGACGGGTCAAACCAATCAGGTTTGGCAAGCCGTCTGGGGCTTTGCGCGGGATGGTCAGCATGTCTTGCGTGATCGGGGCCGTGGCATCCATGGCATGTCTCTCAAATCAAGGGTTGCGGGCCGTATAAGAGAAAGAGGCGGCACTCACAAGAATGCCGCCCCTGCTTCTTTGGAGCAAAAATATCCCCGCCGGAGGCAAAATCAAATTTCGGGAAATTTGATTAGCCCGCGCAGCGGCGTGCCGCCTCATCAACAGCTGCGGTGAAGCCGAGCAGGCTGAACGTATCTTGCGTTTGTGTCCCGCGGCCGGAACGGGCCGTCAGCACAGCGTTTGCACCGCGCTTCATTGCCGTGACAAAGCGGGCATCATCCTCAGGTGTTGCGGGCCATGCGGTCTCATTGCTGGTGAACATTTGATAGGTATCGCTGCCGATCTGCACGGTAACCGTCGAATCAGTCGCAAACGGATAACCACCTGTGAACATGACCTGACCGGCGACATTCTCGGATGGGCGATAAAAGACGATGAGGCGAATATCACCGCGCCGCACATCAACGACATTGCCGTCACGGGTGTTCACAGTCTCTTTCGGGGCAGAAACTGCCCAGCATTCAGTCGGGTTGCTTTCAACAAAGACGCTCCAATCGGTGTTGGCAGAAACGCGATTGCTGCTGTCTTCTTGTGCCATTGCAGCAGACGCCAAACCCAATGTGGTGGCGACGCCGATAATACGGGAAATATTCAAAATCATGTCACAGCCTCCAAGCTGTCCTTGCCTCTGGAACCCTCTCACGGCCAATGATGCATCTGGCGGCACCTTTTCGGCTGGCGAGGGTGTGTTCTACGCGATACGATGACATCTAACAAAAAACAGCCCATGGGGGAAAGCCCCCAAACGCGGGCTCAGGCGCAAATCCGCGCCCCAGTTTGAGATCGCATAAGGGCGAGACAATGACGAAACCTGTTGATCTGGTCGAGGTTTGGCGCGGCGCGCTGCGCGAGAACGTGCATCAAGGTCACGCAATTGTGTGCGACGGTGCGGGCGAAATCATCGAAAGCTGGGGCGATCCGGAGACGCTGATCTACCCGCGTTCGTCCTGCAAGATGGTTCAGGCCCTGCCTTTGGTCGAAAGTGGGGCCGCAGATCGGCTGTCCGACCAACATCTCGCCATTGCCGCATCTTCTCATAATGCGGCGGCAATTCACACTGACCTCGTTGGTCGCTGGCTCAAGGATCTGGGGTTTGATGACGATGCGTTTCGTTGCGGCCCCGCCATGCCGATGGACAAAGAGGCGCGCTATGCGTTGATCCGTGCCTTTGAACAGCCGTGCCAAATCCACAATGAATGCTCCGGCAAACACGCGGGCTTTCTGACATTGTCACAATATCTGAACGCGGACGCGGATTATGAATTGATCGATCACCCGGTCCAGAAAGCGCTGAAAGCCGCCTGCGAGGAGGTCACAGGCGAAACCAGCCCGTTCTACGGGATCGACGGATGCTCGGCACCCAACCATGCCTGCACATTGCATGGCTTGGGTCGGGCCATGTCGTTTTTTGCCACCGCGCACGACCGCAATGACACACGTAGCAAAGCCGCCGCGCGTCTGACCCGCGCGATGGCTGCGCACCCGGAATTTGTCGCTGGTGAAGGTCGGACATGCACAGGGCTGATGCGCGCCATGGACCACAAGGTTACGATCAAGACCGGCGCTGATGGGTTGTTTGTCGCGATTGTTCCCGAAAAACGGATCAGCATTGCGCTCAAGGTGATGGACGGCACCAATAGTGCGCAAAACTGTGTGATAGCCGCGCTTTTGGTCCGGCTTGGCCTGCTGGACCCCAAACACCCGGAGGCGGTCTTGCGTTTGAACCCTGCCATTGAAAGCCGCCGCGGCTTTGTCATTGGCTATATGCGGCCCACATCAACCTTGCTCGACGCGTCCTATGACCTGAGGTCCATCTAATGCCCTTTAGCCTTGCCACGTGGAACATCAATTCGGTCCGATTGCGCGAAGACATCGTCGCGCGACTGATGCGGGACGAGGCGCCGGACGTGCTTTGCTTACAGGAATGCAAAAGCCCGGTGGACAAAATCCCGTTGGCGCAGTTTCAGGCGCTGGGCTACACGCACATGGTTGCGCGCGGCCAGAAGGGATACAACGGCGTCGCGATTCTCTCGAAAATCCCGATGGTGGAAGCCGGTGCTGAAGATTTTGCCAACCTTGGTCATGCCCGCCACATTGCAGGCATGCTTGAGAACGGCGTGACAATCCACAACCACTACGTTCCTGCGGGTGGCGACGTTGCAGACCGCGCCGTGAACGAGAAATTCGGGCAAAAGCTCGATTATCTGACCGACATGCGTGATGCGTTTCATGCGCGCAAACCAACAAGGGCGATCTTGGTTGGGGATCTGAACATCGCCCCGCGCGAAGACGACGTTTGGGATCACAAGAAATTGCTGAAGGTCGTCAGTCACACCCCGATCGAGGTGGAACATTTTGCCGAAGTGATGGATGCAGGCGGTTGGTCCGATGTGACCCGCGCCGACATTCCCGACGGTCTGCTTTACAGCTGGTGGTCCTACCGCGCAAAGGATTGGGATGCGGCTGACAAAGGGCGCAGGCTCGATCACATCTGGGCGACGCCCGACATCAAGAATGCCGCCCACGGATCGCGTGTTGTGCGTGACGCGCGAGGCTGGGAAAGGCCCAGCGATCACGCGCCTGTTTTTGCTATCTTTGATTTGTAGGTTCACATGACCGAAAAAATGAACGCGCTTGTGCAATTGCACGAAGGATACGCGGGCACTCAGACAGGGCCTGACATTTCGGACCTGTCACCCTTTCTGGCCTACCGACAGGTTGTCATTCCAGCGCCTGCCAAGGGCCAAGCGCTTGTCAAAGTGGATATGGCGGCCGTGAACCCATCGGACATCCACTTTATCAAAGGTGAATATGGCCAGCCGCGTGTTCTTGGTTCTCCCGCCGGATTTGAAGGCGTGGGCGAAGTGGTTTCCGGGGATACCCCGCTCGTTGGACAACGGGTCAGCTTTTTCGCCAGCGGCTCCGGGGCGTGGGCAGAATATGCGCTGGCGGATGCCAGCAACCTTGTGCCATGCCGCCCCGATCTGTCGGACGTTGATGCGGCAGGCCAGCTTGTGAACCCTCTGACTGCGATCGCAATGATCGATCTGGTGAAAGACAGCGGCGCGGAAAGTTTCATCTTGAACGCCGCCGGGTCGCAATTGGGCAAGTTGCTGATTGCCTTGGGGCGTGATGAGGGCATCAAACCGATCGCCGTTGTCAGGCGGTCTGAACAGACCGCAGTTCTGAAGACATTAGGCGCCGCAGAGGTGATCGTATCGACCGAACCCGATGCAATGGCTTTGGTGCGTCCAATGATGAAGGCGCTGAAACCGCGAGTATTGCTCGATGCTGTTGGCGATCAGTTCACGGCTGACATGTTTTTTGCGATGCCAAACAATGCGCGCTGGGTAAATTACGGGAAACTTTCGGCCGATGCGCCCGCATTGGGGCAATTGGCGCAGTTGATCTTTCAAAACAAACGGATTGAAGGCTTCTGGTTGAGCCGCTGGATGAAGGAGGTCGATCCGGCACGGATTCCGCAGGCCTTTGTGACGATCCAGGATCGGTTCGTAACGCAAAAATGGGTGACGGATGTGGCTGGGATCGTGCCGCTGTCAAAGGCGATGGATGCGCTTGCGGGGGTTCTGGCAAAACCCGACGGCAAAGCATTTATCGATCCCAGACAGTAGCTGATTTACCACAGCGCGACGAGCGCCCCTTGCATCCTTGCCGCTTTTCCGCGACATGGCCCGATCACGCCCACCCGATTGTTGAAAAACACTGCCAGCGTTGCTAATTTCTATGTATGCCCTGCGTCGGGGCCGTGACGGCGTAATTTAAGGAGGACAATGCACTGTCTCTTTCTACATCGGCTGATACATCAGCCAAACCGGAAGCCCAGCCCATGAGCGCTGTGCAAACCGCAACCAGCGAAGGCCTTTTGGCGGCTGTTTTGAAATCACTTGATGACGATAAAGGCGAAGATATCGTGCAGATCAATCTGCGCGGCAAGTCGGAGATGGGTGACTACATGGTCATCGCTTCGGGTCGCTCAAGCCGTCAGGTCGTGGCGATGGCTGAAAAGCTTGCAGAGAAGGTCAAGCATGAGTTTGGCGTGGTCTGCAAAACTGAAGGCAAGGACACAGGTGACTGGGTCTTGATCGACAGCGGCGACGTGATCGTTCACATTTTCCGCCCCGAAGTGCGCGAATTCTATCAGCTTGAAAAGATGTGGCAGCCCGGGACGGCCGCTGCGCGCTGATGCGTGTGCAAATCTGCGCTGTGGGCCGTTTGCGCAAAGGGCCCGAGCGCGATCTTTATGATGACTACCTAACCCGGTTTGACCGGACCGGGCGGGCTCTCGCCCTTGGTCCTGCGAAACTGATCGAAGTTGAGGACAAGAAGGGCGGCGGCATGCAGGCAGAGGCCGCGATGCTGGAACGCGCTATTCGGGATGGTGCGCTGATCTGCACGATGGATGAACGCGGCAAGGTGATGAGCTCTCCGGATTTTGCGGCACTTTTGGGCAACTGGCGCGATCAGGGCTGGCAGGACGTCAGTTTTGTGATTGGTGGTGCTGATGGGATTGACCCTGCTTTGCGCGCTCGCGCTGATGCGTCGTTGAGTTTTGGCAAGATGGTCTGGCCGCATATGCTGGTGCGGGTGATGCTGGCCGAGCAGCTTTACCGTGCTGCTTCGATTCTGAGTAGCGGTCCTTATCATCGGGTTTAGGAGCCTCCGGCGGGAGTTTTCAGGGCAAGATGATTAGCGGGCGGTTTTACTGAGCCTTGTCAGTTGCTACATACGCAATGAAGTTTGAAGGAGCCTGATATGTCTGTGCCGAAACCCGTTGTGTTATGCATTCTCGATGGATGGGGCTTGCGTGAAGATCCCAAAGGCAATGCGCCTTTGCAGGCTGATACCCCAAACTTTGACGCCATTATGAAAGGTCCTCATGCCAAGCTTCTGACCCATGGTCGCGATGCGGGCTTGCCCGGTGGCCAGATGGGGAACTCAGAGGTAGGACACACCAATATCGGTGCAGGCCGCGTTGTTGCGATGGACTTGGGGCAGATTGAGCTGGCGATCGAAGACGGTTCGTTTTTTGCGGCGGCGGCCTTGCGTAAGTTCATTGCCTCAATGATGCAAAGCGGTGGGACCGCGCATTTGATGGGGGTCGTGTCCGACGGCGGCGTACACGGGCATCTCGATCATATCGTCGCTGCGGCGAAGGCGCTGACGGATGCGGGTGTGCCCGTCATTTTACATGCGATCACGGATGGGCGCGATGTTGCGCCATCGTCTGCGCCGCATTTCATGGCTGAACTGTTGGCTGCATTGCCAGAGGCGGTCCAGATTGGCACAGTCATTGGCCGATATTTCGCGATGGATCGTGATAACCGCTGGGAACGGGTCCAAACGGCATATGACGCGATGGTCTTGGGGCAGGGCGCAGCCGCCGAAACGCCAATGGCCGCGATCGATGTGGCCTACGATGCAGGCAAGACGGATGAGTTTATCCCGGCAACTGTCATTGGCGACTATGCCGGGTTTGCAGCGCAAGACGGGCTCTTTTGTCTGAACTTCCGCTCAGATCGCGCGCGCGAAATACTTGCGGCGATTGCTGATCCTGAATTCGACGGCTTTGCGCGCGTGCAGCCGCAGATGGCCGCGTTGCTCGGTATGGTCACCTATTCGGACCGGCATGACGCCTGGTTTGAGACTGTTTTCCCGAAACGTGACATCCAGAATACGCTGGGCGCCTGGGTTGCCAAACACGGGTTGCGCCAGTTTCGTCTGGCGGAGACGGAAAAATACCCACATGTGACCTTCTTCCTCAACGGGGGCATCGAAACGCCAGAGCCAGGCGAAGACCGCTTCATGCCAAAATCCCCCAATGTGGCCACCTATGATCTGCAACCGGAAATGTCTTCAGTCGCGGTGACAGACCGTTTTGTTCAGGCCATCGAAGAAGGCTACGACCTGATCGTCACCAACTATGCAAACCCTGATATGGTTGGTCATACCGGTGATCTGGGCGCTGCCGTCAAAGCTTGCGAGGCGGTGGATCACGGGCTTGGCAGGGTGGTTGCGGCATTGCAGGCGGCGGGAGGTGCTATGATTGTGACCGCCGACCATGGCAACTGCGAAACGATGATTGATCCCGAAACCGGCGGGCCGCATACGGCCCATACCCTCAATCCGGTGCCGGTCGCGCTAGTCGGTGGTCCTGCCGATGTTGTCCTGCGCGACGGACGACTTGCTGATCTTGCACCCACCGTCCTTGCATTGATGGGGTTGGAATTGCCGCCTGAAATGACCGGACGAAGCCTGATCGTGACCTAGGCGGCAACGCCGCTGAGGGGGCGGCAGGGCGGGCATGATCTTGCGGAACAATGGTTGCGCTCTCATTGCAATGACGGGAATTTGACCGAAAAAGGATCGGATAGTCACGGGCAGTGACGCGCAAAGCCTTTATCTTAGGTACAGAGAGGGGCAGACTGCCGGAACATTCAATGCGCGGTTTGTGCTGGAATAGACAAGGATTAATGATGAAGAAGATGCTTTTGGCCGCAACGGGCGGCGCTCTACTCGGATTGCTGGTGACCACACAGGTCGCAGGACCGTTGCTTGCGCAAGAGGCAGATGACAACACGAGCGTGTACGAGCAACTGGATCTTTTCGGTGACATCTTTGAAAGAATCCGCACCGGATATGTGGAGGAAGTGGATGATCGCGAACTGATCGAAGCAGCGATCAACGGGATGCTCACTTCGCTTGATCCGCACTCCAGCTATCTCTCGCCTCAGGCGGCCCAGCGGATGCGGGTCAGCACGTCGGGTGAATTTGGCGGTTTGGGCATTGAGGTGACGCAGGAAGATGGCTGGGTCAAGGTCGTCTCACCGATAGATGGCACGCCTGCGGATGCGGCCGGAATTCTTTCTGGCGACTTCATCACCGCTGTTGACGGTGAAAGCGTATTGGGACTGACGCTGGATGAGGCCGTCCGCCTGATGCGCGGGCCCGTTGGTGCAGAAATCATCGTCACCATCGTGCGTGAAGATGCGCCGGAGCCATTTGATGTCTCGATCATTCGCGACACAATCAAGCTGACGGCTGTGCGCACGCGGACCGAAGGCAATTCCGTTGTCTTGCGTGTGACGACTTTCAATGAACAGACTTTCCCGAACCTGCGTGATGGCATCGTTGAGCAAGTCGAAGCCGCAGGTGGATTTGACAATATCGACGGCTTTGTGCTGGACCTGCGCAACAATCCCGGCGGATTGCTCAGCCAGGCGGTTTATGTATCCGACGCTTTCCTTGAAGAAGGCGAGATTACATCGACCCGTGGCCGCTCTGCCGCGGATGGTGACCGGTTCAATGCCACGCCGGGCGATCTGGCAGAGGGCAAGCCGATTGTCGTGCTTATCAACGGCGGCTCTGCGTCTGCGTCCGAGATTGTCGCGGGTGCTTTGCAAGATCATCGGCGCGCCATTGTTGTTGGGACGAATTCCTTCGGTAAAGGCTCTGTTCAGACGGTTGTGCCTTTGCGCGGCGACGGGGCGATGCGGTTGACAACGGCACGGTATTACACGCCGTCCGGCCGCTCCATTCAGGCGTTGGGAATTTCACCTGACATCATCGTGGAACAGCCGCGCGCCCGTGAAGAGGATGCCGAGGAGGAACGTCGCCAGCGCACGGAAGCCGGGCTGCGTGGATCGCTTGAAAATGACAGCTTGTCTGAGGATGAAATCCTCCAGATCGAAGAAGACCGCGCGCGTGCGCAGGAAGCCGCAGACCGGCGCGAGGATGATTATCAGCTGGCTTATGCGGTTGATATTCTCAAAGGCTTGAGCGCGCTGGGTGATCGCTAGGTAGCAAAGCTAGTTTCGCGGCACCGGTGGTAATCCCCGGTGCCGCAAGCCGATCACATTAGGTGATAAACATATCGCTGATGCTGCCATCCAGCGCCATTACGCTTTCAATGTCCGTCAGATAAAGCGTCTGGCCGCCTTGGACGATCGTCCAATCGCCAACATCGGTCATGGTGACATCAAAATCAGCGATATTGCCTGTTTGCAGCATGACTGTATCAAACCCGGTATCTAGCACGCCGAATGTGCTGCCGCCGTAGATATTCGCCTCAGCGCCTTCACCGTCAAAGGCAGTGACGTCAAAGATAAAGACATCATCGCCGTCGCCGAGGAAAATATCGCTATAAAGCCCCAAAGTCCGAAAGGACGCGAAGGCATCGTCTGACAAAGACGATCCGGCATTGCTGATTTCGACAATATCATCGCCGCGACCGGCATCGATATTGCCATCGATACCGACATCGATACCATTAGGGACTTCCATATCAATGGTCAGACGGTCGTCACCTGAGCCAAGATTAATGTCATTCCCTTTAAAAGCGCCCAGGGCGCTGGGGCCATCCGATCTTGTTGTCTTGATTTCGATATTTACCGTGTCATTGCCTGACCCCGTCGAAAAATCGTTCAGCGCAAACTGGATCACACCGGCTGTATCGATATTCAGAAAGATCTGGTCATCATTTGCGCCAGTTGAGATGGAGTTGCCAAAGCTTTCGATCCCAAAAGGGGTCTGGACGTCAATGACGACAACGTCACGGCCATCGCCGGTGATAATATCGTTGAACTGGAATTCGACGGCATCGCCCGTCAATGCAATCAGCACCTTGTCGTCACCTGCTTGGGTGTCGATGGGAAGTGCGTCATAGTTTGTCGTACCGCGCACTGAGAACGGAAACGTGTCTGCAGTGAAGTTCAAAAGATCGTCTGCCTGCAACACAAACGTATCGTTACCATCATCAAAACCGAGCAGCGTCAGGTAACTTGGATCATCAAACAGCGCATTCATCACGCCCGAAGACGGGCCGTTAAATGGGTTGTCGCCCAACAATGCGTAGTCAGGTTTCCCATCGGGCAGGCCATAAAATGTGATTGGGTCATTTGCCCCCTGCACCCGCAGGCTGATTTCCTGCACTTGGGTTGTCGCGCCATGCGCATCTGTTGCCTGAACTTCGATTGTGTAATCGATGAATTCATCTGCGCTGAGAAGCTGAAAACCTGATGCTGGATCGACTGTCAGGACGGACCCATCAAACGAAAGCCCAACGGTGCTTGGCCCTGAAATGATCTCATAGGTAAGCGACGCGCCGGTATCGTCACTGTCGATGTCATCAGCAAACTGGGCCAGGTCCAGCGTCACGGGGCCTGCGTCTTCGATCACGGTGACGTCGGATATCGCCGCAAGTGTCGGTGCGTCGTTCACACCTTCGAAAACCACGTCGATATCTTGATAGGTCCATCCGTCAGTCGAATTGCCTGCGCGGAAGGTCAGCGTGAGCGTTTCGGTTTCGCCTTGCGCAAGGTAGCCGCGTGAAAAATCCGCTACGCCAAGAGCATCAGCGCTTCCGTTCTGGGAGAATGACACCGTTGTCTCAGATACCGTTCCGCTTGTGCCGATTGTCTCGGATGTCGTGGCGAATTGTATCTTGTCGCCATTACCGCCCCGGTCATAGATTTCGAGATAGGCTGAATCGTCGACATCGTAGAAGTTCAAATTGAAGCTGAATTCTTCGCCTGCGGTCGCGTAGATCGTCGTATCAGTCGTCGTGAAGACTGCCGGATTATCGCCGCTCAGGTTGTAGCTGTAGTCATTGAACTGTAACCGCTCAATGTTGCTCAGGCTGTCGACCCCTTCGTCGCCGTCACTGGTATTAAGGTCTGTGACTGTCCAAATGCCTCGACTGCCCAGCCGTAGGGCAAAATCATCGAATGATCCGTCATAAACGGCGGTGTCATACCCGTCACGGCCGTTGATCTTATCATTGCCAAAGCCGCCGCGAATGAAGTCGTCGCCGCTGCCCCCTGTGAGGCGATCATCGTCATCCGTTCCAATCAGCACAAGCCCAGGATCGGGCGTGCCGTCGTCATTTCCACCACCGCCGGGTTTTTTGGTACTCTTAGGGGCCATGAAATATCTCACTCAAATCGTTGTTTAAAATCATATGTCTCAGCGAATATACACGGACGTTCCCGCAAGGCGACTCCAGAATTGGCAAACGAAAACTACCTTTCGCTAGGCCTTTGTCCGTTCGCTTTTAGGGTCATAGAATGGCTTGAGTTGCGCGACTGCTGCCACGCGTGTGCCCATGACGTCGATCTCATAGCTGCTTTTAAGCATTTCATCCGCAGTTTCGCCCTTGCACGGCACATACCCCATGCCGATCGCCGCCCCCATATGATGGCCGTAGCCCCCTGATGACAGATATCCAACCACCTCTGCGTCCCGCACAATAGGTTCATGGTGATAGAGCAGCGGTTCCGGGTCGGTCAGTTTGAACTGCACCAGACGCCGTTCCAGCCCCGCATCGCGTTTGCGCAACACCGCGTCACGTCCGATAAATGCGGGCTTGTCGCGTTTCACAGCAAATCCGAGACCGGCTTCCAAGACGTGATCTTCCGACGTGATGTCATGGCCAAAGTGACGGAACCCTTTTTCCATTCGGGCGGCATCCATCATGTGCATTCCGCACAGCTTCAAAT
This sequence comes from Yoonia sp., assembly GCF_042093035.1. Taxonomy (GTDB): domain Bacteria; phylum Pseudomonadota; class Alphaproteobacteria; order Rhodobacterales; family Rhodobacteraceae; genus Yoonia. Next base: position 17,002 of record NZ_JBELFI010000020.1, read on the forward strand.
CAAGCTCTTGCCCCGCTTCGTGCAGCGTCTCAAACACGTGTCCGGCCATGTCAGAGGACATGTAGACTTCCCAGCCCAGCTCTCCCACGTAAGTCACACGGTGAACGCGGGCCAGCCCCATGCCGATCTCGATCTCCTGGGCGGTGCCAAACGGGTTGGTCGCATTGGTGAAATCCGCAGGTGACACCATTTCAAGCAATTTGCGGCTGTTGGGGCCCATCACAGCTAGCACAGCTTCGCCAGCGGTGACATCTGTGATGACCACGTTGAAGTCACCCTGATGGCGCTGCATCCACGTCTGATCGGCCAGTCGTGTAGCGGCGGGGGTGACAACCAGATAGCTGGTTTCAGACAGGCGGGTGACGGTGACGTCGGCCTCAATCCCGGCCTTGGAGTTCAGGAATTGCGTGTAGACAATCTTGCCCACGGGCACGTCGTATTCACCGCCGCCGATATAGTTCATAAAGGCCGTTGCATCGCGCCCCTCCACGCGGATTTTGCCGAAAGAGGACATGTCGTACATGCCGACATTCGTGCGGATGGCTCTGAGCTCGCGGGCGACATTGCCAAAGAAGTTTTGACGCTTCCAAGAGTATTCATAGGCCGGTGTCTGACCTGCGTCGGCAAACCAATTCGCCCGCTCCCAGCCCGCCAGCTCACCCATTACACCGCCGTTATCCAACATATGCCGGTGGAAAGGCGTGCGCCTTATACCGCGTGCTGTGGCCTTCTGGCGGAACGGGAAGTGATCGGCGTAAAGAAGCCCAAGTGTTTCCATGGAGCGTTCAAACAGATAGGTTTTGTTGCCCTGAAACGGCTGCATCCGACTGATATCAACATCGCCCAGATCAAATGGCTTTTCGCCCGCATCCATCCACTGCGACAATGCCATGCCAGCGCCACCGGCAGATTGAATGCCGATGGAGTTGAAGCCAGCCGCGACCCAGACGTTGTCCATCTCAGGCGCCAGACCCAGGTGATAGGCGTCATCAGGTGTGAAGCTTTCCGGGCCATTGAAGAACGTATGGATCCCCGCATCAGCCAACATTGGAAGCCGGTCTACGGCGGCTTCAAGGATCGGTTCAAAGTGGTCGAAATCTTCGGGCAGTTGATCGAATTCGAAGTCCTCAGGAATGCCCTTCATCGCCCATGGCTTGGCGGTAGGTTCAAATGCCCCCAGGAGCATCTTGCCCGCGTCTTCCTTGTAATATGCACATTCGTCGGGAACGCGCAGAACCGGCATTTGGGTGAGGTTCTTGATCGCTTCGGTGACGATATAGAAATGTTCGCAAGCGTGTAGCGGCACGTTCACGCCAGCCATGCGTCCAACCTCATGGCCCCACATGCCCGCACAATTCACGATCATATCGCAGGTCATGGTGCCGACCTCGCCACCAGCTTCCCACGCAACGGAGGTCACGCGCCTGCCCGTTTTGTTGATGTCGGTGACTTTTGTACGCTCGGCAACAACTGCGCCATTCATCCGCGCGCCTTTGGCCAGTGCCAACGCAATGTTGGCCGGATCACCTTGACCGTCCAGTGGTAGAAAAACGCCTGCCTTCACACCATCGATATTGAGGTGCTCATAACGTGCCTTGACCTCTTGGGGTGAGATTTCTTCCACCGCGACACCAAAAGCGCGGGCCATGGCGGCTTGACGAAAAATCTCTTCCTTGCGCTCTTGGGTCAACGCGACCGTAATGGAGCCAACGCGCTTGAAGCCCGTCGCGACGCCCGTTTCATCTTCGAGATTGCCGTAGAGTTCCTGACTGTATTTCGCGAGCTTCGTCATGTTGGCTGTCGCGCGTAGCTGCGCTATCAGACCGGCAGCGTGCCAAGTGGTGCCAGAGGTCAATTGTTTGCGCTCCAGAAGGACGACGTCTTTCCAGCCAAGCTTGCTCAGGTGATAGGCGACCGAACAACCAATCACGCCGCCACCAACAACGACGACACGGGCGTGTTTGGGAAGAGTGGCCATCAAAGAAAAATCCTTACATCGAACAACGTGGAAGAACGCTGCCAGAATTGACATGAAAAGTATGTAGGGAATGCGTCACTTCTGGCGCAAATCCGCTATTCCGGGCGGCCTTTCTTTCGGGTAGAATTCGGTGTCATTCCAAAGGCTTGGCGGTAGATCGTGGTAAATCCGCTCGGAAACCCGCAAGCCAGTCCGATTTCATTGATCCGCATGTCCGTGTTCAGCAGCAGATTGTTTGCCTTGTTCAACCGCAGCCCGCGGTAATACCCGTTCGGCGTGGTGCGCATATTGCGATTGAATTTGCGCTCCAGTGAACGTTTGGAGAGCCCCGCTGTGTCGGCGATTTCACTGATGGACAGGGGGAACTCCATGTTGTCTTGCATGAGTGCAATGCAGGCATCCAGCGCGGGGTCGCCGGTTGATGTTACCTCGCGCCCCGAAAACGGTTGCAACGTATTGAAGTGCCTGACGCGTTCATGCAGCAGAATATCGGCAACTGTCGTCATCGTGGCGGCAGAGGCATGTTGGCTGGCAATCGACAAGGCAATGTCGAAGGTTGAGCTCATCCCTGCGCAGGTGATAATGGCACCGCCGTCGACAGCCAATGTCGCCTTGGTGTCAAAGAGCCCCAGACGCTCCGTCAGAACGGTCCAGTTTTCCCAATGCGTGGTATGGCCGGTCGGGGTGCCGTTGTTTTCCGCAATATAGCGCGCTGCGGTCTCCGAAAGCAGGATCACCCGCGCTTGTCTGCTGGTATAATGGCCCAAAGCGGAACTTGGCAGCAGGTCCTTTTGGTTCGGGTCGGCGTTGCCCAAGGCAAAGAGGTACGCGGCCTCCGGGCGGGTTGAAATTGCTGTCGTTTCCACACTGACGCCGCAACTCGCCGTCATGGTGCCACCTTTGGCGGAAATGACGTTCCACGCAAATACTGGCGTTGTGCTGACCCGATTGGCGAGGCGCAGGACTTCGACCACACCCGCAAATTCAGTCAGGACAAACCCGTCCGCCACATAGACGTCAAATGTGCATATTTCGCTCATGGAGCGACGATACGGTGTCCTGCGGCCAAAATCACCTCTGACATTTTTGCGATATGCGCAGGGCCAACTTCGCAGCATCCGCCGACAATTGTGGCGCCTTGGTTGATCCATTGCATCGCGAAGGCGGCGTAGGTGTCAGGATCAAGGTCTTTGCGTGCGGTCAACGCGTCCACCGTCGGGTTATCTTCGAGGAAGCCATCGGCGATTTTCGTAAACCCGTTGGCATAGGCTCCGAATGGCAGATCACCGTTGGCCAGAATATCCATGGCGGTTGTGATCGCCTCGGGCGCTGCGCAGTTAATCAGGATTGCGCCGGCCTCGGTGAATTGCAACACCTCCGAGACGCCTTCGCCAGAGCGCAGCTTGCTGCCATCGTTGTCATCTACGGTGAAGGCCAGCCAGACAGGTTTGCCGGTCGGCAATGCCGCCTCCAGAACTGCTTTTCCCATGGCGATGGAGGCGACGGTTTCGCAAATAATCAGGTCAACTTCGGGGGCGATGAGATTGGCAACTTCAGCGTAAAGCGGAACGGCCTGGGCGTGAGGTGGATGAATGTCAGGACGGTAGGAAGCAATGAGCGGGCCAATCGACCCTGCGATGACGCCGACCTCCCGCGCCTCTTTGAGCGCCGCGCGATGGAGCGTTTCAAACTGGTCCTCCATACCTGCATGGGCCAAGCGGTCACGGTGGATGGCATAGGTGTTTGTCGTGTGCAGCGTCGCACCGGCTTTGCGATAGTCCTGATGGACTTCGGCTACGAGGCCGGGATGGTCCAGCATGATCTGCGTGGACCAAAGGGGGGTCGGGTTATCGCCGGTGCGATGGACAAGTTCCTGCCCCATACCGCCGTTCAGCAAGATGATATCCGTCATGGGTAGAGCGCTCCGAAATTGGCTTCCTAGGGTGTGATCGTCTTATCCCTGATGACGCGATCATCAAAGGGCGATGTCCGGACTTCACGGGCAAAGGACAGGTTGATCTCAACCAATTACGGGATGCATTAGCCAGATTGCCAAAGACATCAAGCCAATTCGGACCCGGTTCAGGTGACCCATGCGGGCCCATCGTTTGAACGGAGTGATGGTTTTAAGTTCAAGGAGCGGAGTTGTGATGACGGCGTGGCGGCATCCAAAGTCACAGTCGCCACGCACCTTGAAAGGTGCATGGCGACTGATCTGTTTTCGCAGACGTCAGCATCAGGCGCGGATGCGGTCGTTACGGGGATCCCACAAAGGCTGATCTTCCTGAACGGTTGCACTGTGGCGCTGGCCGTAGATTTCAATCTCGACCTTGGCTCCGGGGGTAATCACGTCCGCGCGCAGCATGCTGAGCGCGATAGATTTGTTCACGCGGTAGCCCCAAGCCCCCGAAGTCGTTTCGCCAACAACTTCGCCGTTTGCCCAGACGGGTGACATGTAAGGTGCATCCTCTTCCCCGGGATTATCCAGAACCAAGGTCGCAAAGCCTTTTTTCCGTCCACTCTGCTTTTCGGACTGGATCGCGGCCTTGCCGGGGAAGTCCTGGGCTTTGTCGAGCTTGATAAACCGCTCCATACCACTTTCCAGCAATGTATAGTCGGTCGAAAGATCACCCTTCCAAGCGCGATAGCCTTTTTCGATGCGCAGCGCATTCAACGCAAACATACCGAATGGGGTAGCACCGGCCGCGAGGACCGCGTCGTAAAGTGCGGGTATCTTGTCCATGCGCGCATGTATTTCCCAACCCAGCTCACCCGCAAAGCTGACACGGGCCAATTTGCAAGGCGTTCCGGCAACGGTGGCAGATTGATGCGTCAGCCAGCCAAGGCTGAGATCGGCGTCAGTACCCACGGCAGTGAAAAGCTCACGTGCTTTGGGGCCGCTCACGATCAAGGTGGAAAATTCGCGGGTGATGTCCTTCAAAGTCAGCCCATCCGGCAAGGCATCATTGAGAATTTCGTAGTCATGCCATTGCGCAACCGCTGCCGTGATGAGTGTGAAGTGATCCTCCGCATGGCGGATCAATGACATCTCGGTCAGCAATCGCCCGCGACTGTCCGGAAAATAGGCAAGGTTCATCCGGCCGATCTTTGGCAGCGCACCTGCGATCAGCCCACGCAGATATTCCGCTGCACCTTCGCCGGACAAATCAAAGCGCGAAAACCCCGGCAAATCCAGCACGCCAACCCCATCGCGCACGGCCTCGCATTCTTCCTGCACGCGGATGCGCCATGGGCCGTCGCGGCGCCATGTTTCGGTTGCTTGAAGTGAGGTATCATCACCAGTTTTGGCGAACCAGTTTGCGCGCTCCCAGCCATTGTAGGCACCCATCTGACCGCCCAGTTCGCGCACTTTGGCATCGACCGGAGACAGTTTCTTATCGCGTCCGGCAGGCCACATCTTATGCGGAAAATGCATGCCGTATTCGTGGCCGTAGATTTCCAGAGCCTTCTGGTGGCAATAGTCCTGATCGGTGTAATCGGTGTAGCGGCGTGGGTCGACGGCCCACATGTCCCATTCCGTTTGACCGTCCACGATCCATTCAGCCGCGACTTTGCCAGCGCCGCCGCCTTGGGTGATGCCAAATGTAAAGACGCAGGCCTCAAACGCGTTCTTGACGCCGGGCATCGGGCCGAGCAACGGCAATCCATCGGGTGCATAGGGGATGGGTCCGTTGATGACGCGTCCAACACCAGCAGTACCCAAAAGCGGCACGCGGGCCATTGCGTCTTCGATATACCATTCCAGACGCTCCAGATCGTCAGGATAGAGCTGGAAGCTGAAATCATCAGGCTGCGGATCATCCGGTGTCACCCAATGGGCCTTACAATTCCGTTCATAGGGGCCGAGGTTCAGACCGTTTTTGTCTTGGCGCAGGTAGTAAGAAGAATCGACGTCCCGCAACAAAGGCACTTTGTGGCCGTTCTGCTCGGTCCATGCCTTCAGCTCAGGAATTTCATCGGTCAGGAAGTACTGGTGGGACATTGTGACCATCGGCACCGTGCGCCCGCCGTATGGTTTGAACCATTCCCCGATCTGCTGGGCATAGTAGCCGCCCGCGTTGACAACCTTTTCGCAATCGATGTCACCCTTTTCAGTGTGAACAGTCCATGTTCCATTCGGGTGCTGCGTGACGCCGATGGCACTGCAAAACCGCTCAATCTTCGCTCCCATCTGCCGCGCGCCCTTGGCCAGCGCCTGCGTCAACTGTGCGGGATCAATATCACCGTCGTCCGGGTCATAAAGGGTGCCTTCCAGATCGTGGGTCTCAAGGAAGGGATACATCTCTTGCGCCTCATCGGGCGTCATCAGTTTCAAGTTCAGGCCTTGATAATTGGCCATACCCATTGCGCGGGCAAATTCCTGCATCCGTTCTTTGGAATGCGCCAAACGGATGGAGCCGGTGACGTGGTAATTCATAGGGTAATCGACTTCTTCAGCCAGTCCCTTGTAAAGACCTAGTGAATAACGCTGCATATTCATGACGGCCCAAGAGGTGCTGAACGACGGGCAGTTGCCCGCCGCGTGCCAGGTGGAGCCAGCGGTCAATTCGTTCTTTTCCAAAAGCACGCAATCGGTCCAGCCTTTTTTTGCCAAGTGGTACAGGGTGGACACACCCACAACACCGCCTCCGATAATTACAACGCGTGCCGTTGTCGGGAAATCAGCCATATCTCTCGCTTTCTTCAGTCGGGGATGTGCGGGGCATCATCCGGAATTGTGTAGTAGTCGCCGCGATCTGCGGCAAAGATATGCTTAGCAGGCGTCATCCCTGTAGGCAGGTCAAGGGAGCCTGCGGCAATGCCGAGGTGATTTGCGCCAATTGGTTGGTAAAAAAGGCTCGACCCACAGGTATTGCAGAAACCCCGCCGGCTGTGTGCGGATGACTGGTACCATGCCAAGCTGTCCTTTGCGGTGAAGTGGACGTCGGTGATATCTGCACGCGTGGAGGCCCAGTAATGGCCGCTGATCCGGCGGCACTGGCTACAATGGCAAAACGTGACCGTGCGGCGCATCTGGGACACCTCATAAGCGACGGCGCCGCATTCACAACGACCAGTTATGTTTTGCATGTGCTTGACCTCTAGTAGATCGGGGGCGCAATCACCCAAATGATTTCACATGTCTCATCGTAGGGATTGGCCCATTGGAACTTTTGACCGCGCAGCCGAAAACTGTCTCCGGCAGAGAGTGTGAACGGGTTACCGTCAATCCAAATATCGAACTGTCCACGGATCAGATAGCAGACCTCCTGGGTCGGCCGGCTGAGGGGCTCTTTCAGCCGTGAATGAGGCGCGAAAGACGAATGAATCACCTCGAAATCATCCGTGAGATCTGGGGATAAGAGCGCCTCAACCATGCCGTCTGTCCGGCTTCCGATCGGGCGGCGCGCATTGAACCGCACGATCAGGCCCTCCTCACTGTCCAAGCCGTTGGTTTGGAAAAAACTTTTGACAGACACATCGAGCGTTTCGGCCAACTGCTGCAAATCGCCCATATTCGGGCGCGACTTGCCCCGTTCGACCTGACTGAGCCAACCAACAGAGCGACCCAGAGCGTCTGCGAGGTCGACCAGCGTGAATTTGCGTGCCTTGCGGAGCGATCTGATATCCGCGCCCAAGGATGCAACGGTGTCTAGTCTATTCGGCATGTTCCCCCCAAGCCATTATTCTCATGCCGGGAAAAATTCTCAGCAAAATCCGTCTTGCGCGACACGCTAATGTTGTGTGCCACAAAATATCGCCACCTTATGGTGTTTTCTCTAGGACGCTAGGAGGTTTTTCAAAAACATCTCTCAGGATGGCTGAGAGGTTTGTCGCGTCGGTGTCGGTAAAGCCATCTGGTTGATCGCTGTCGATATCAAAAACGGCGATCAAATCACCATCTGCATTCAAAACAGGCAGCACAAGTTCCGACTGTGTGCTGCTGGCGCAAGCGATATGGTCAGCAAACGCATTCACATCCGCCACAAGCTGGACTTGCCGCGTGCGTGCAGCCGCACCGCACACACCGCGCGAAAACGGAATGACCAAACAGCCATGCCCGCCCTGATAGGGCCCGATCTTGAGCATCTGTGGGCCCGTCACACGGTAAAAACCGGTCCAGTCGAAGCGTGAATCAGAATGATGCACCTCGCAGGCAACCGTCGCCATGAGCGCGATAACATCTTCCTCGCCCTCGGTCAGCGCCGCAATTGTTTTCTTTAGGTCGTCGTAGTTCACGCGCATCTGTTGGTCTTAATTTCTGGGGTCAACGGTCAGGACAATCTTGCCAGTGTAGGCCTTTTCTGCAAATGCGACTTGCGCTGCGTTGATGTCGCGCAATGGATATTCAGCCCCGACAAGCGGCGCAATTTTACCGCTTTCTATAAGGCGCACGAGGTTGCCGAACACCTGAGGTTCCAGAACGGTGCAGCCATAAAACTGCAGATCTTTGAGGTAAAGCGTTCGCACGTCCAACGACACCATTGGCCCGCCAACAGCACCGGAAACCGCATAGCGGCCCTTTGGCCGCAGAACGTCCAGCAAAGCGGGAAACTGCGTGCCAGCGACCAAGTCAACGACGACATCCACCGAGTTGTGGCCCAGCACTGCCGCATAGTCTGCATCGCGTTCAATCGAGCGCGCACCGCCCAGATCAAGCAGATCTTGCGCCTTCGCCGCGCGCGTGACCGCTATTACAGTCGCACCCCGCGCTTTCGCCAGTTGGACCGCGGCGGAGCCAACACCGCCGGACGCACCCGTGACCAGGACAGTTTCACCCGCTTGCAACCTTGTGCGCGTCAGCATGTTTTCGGCTGTCGAATAGGAACAAGGGAATGACGCAAGAGCAACATCGCTGAGAGCGCTTTCAACCGCATAGGCATGACGGGCAGCGACAACGCAGTATTGCGCAAATCCACCGTCGCATTCAGAACCCAGAAACCACGGTGGATCACGCATCTCACCTGCCGCCTCGATCAGGCAGGGTTCGACCAGGACGCGCTCTCCGATGCGGGCCGGGTCGACGCCTGCGCCAACAGCGGTGATCCGTCCGCAAACATCAATCCCTTGTATGCGGGGGAACTTCATCGCCTCACCCGTCCAACTGGCGTCATCCGCGGCATTTTCTCCCTTTGAATACCAGCCGATGCGGGTATTGATATCGGTGTTGTTGACCCCCGCGGCGGCAACTGCGATCAACACTTCCCCCGCTTTGGGGGAAGGGCGGGGCAAATCATCGCGCCAAGCAAGGCATTCCGGCCCTCCGTGGCCAGCCAACGCCACTCCAAACATCGTCGTTTCATCTGTCATGTCGTCCCCCGTCGCAGCAACGGACACGCTAGTGTGACAATGACAAAAGCGAAACCCCTTGGTCATTTCTGATTGCACCTGCGCCCCAGCGGTCTAGTTGTTTCCGCAACGATCAAGAAGGACGACCAATATGCGCGATTTCCACAGACCCGGCCGCTCTGCCGTTTACGCAACCAATGGTATGTGCGCGACTTCACATCCGCTTGCCGCGAAAGTCGCGGTGCAAATGATGGAAGCTGGCGGTAACGCGATGGATGGTGCAATTGCTGGCGCCGTGCTTTTGGGACTGTGTGAGCCGCAAATGACGGGGATCGGTGGTGACTGCTTTGTCTTGATGACCCCGCCCGGCGAAGACCGCGTTGTGGCATTGAATGGTTCCGGGCGCGCGCCCGCGGGGATTGATGCCGAAAAGCTGCGGGCGAAAGGTGATACTATCGCGCTGTTTTCCGCCGATGCAGTGACCGTCCCCGGCGCGGTTGATGCCTTCTGCAAATTGTCCAACGATTGGGGCAGGCTGGGGCTAAAGGCAGTTCTGGCACCGTCCATTCACTATGCAGAAGAAGGTATTCCCGTGGCAGAGCGTGTGTCCTCCGACTGGGGGCAATCCACCGCGAATCTGTCAGGTCCAGCACGTGACTACTTCCTCATGAACGGAAAGGCACCTCGACCGGGTCAGGTGTTCCGCGCGCCGCAACAGGCAGAGGTCCTGCGCCGCATTGCAATGGAAGGCCGGGCCGGTTTCTATGAAGGCGAGGTCGCGGAAGATTTCGTATCCAGCCTGCAAGCAGTTGGCGGCACGCATACGTTGGACGATTTTGCGAATACTGCCAGTGACTACACCGACCCGATCGTCGGCGCCTATGGCGGGCTGGACCTGTTTGAGCATCCACCAAACGGGCAGGGTGCAACGGCGATCTTGCTTTTGAACATGCTCAAGCATTTCAACATCGCAGGGATGGACCCTTGGGGATCAGAGCGCGCGCATATCGAAGCAGAGGCTACAAAACGCGCCTATGATGTGCGCAACAATTTCATGGCCGATCCCGACTATATGAGCCGACTGGATTACATGACTTCGCCCGAAACCGCGGAGAAGCTCGCGGCTCTGATCGACCCCAAGCGCGCGATGCCTGCCGGAATGTCGGGGGTTGAGGCAACCCACAAAGACACGATCTATATCACCGTGGTCGATAAGGACCGCATGTGCGTTTCGCTGATTTTCTCGATCTTCAAAGACTTTGGATCGGGCATTGCCTCTGACAAGTTTGGCGTACTGCTTCAGAACCGCGGCGCAGGATTTACATTGGAAAAAGGACACCCCAATGAGGCAGGACCGGGCAAACGCCCGATGCATACGATCATTCCGGCGATCTTGAAGAAGGGCACCAAGGTGCACATGCCTTTCGGGGTGATGGGAGGACAGTACCAATCGACGGGTCACGCGCGTTTCGTGACGAATATCACCGACTTTGGATTGTCACCACAAGCGGCTATTGATGCGCCGCGATGCTTTACCGAAGGCAATGAACTCAGGGTCGAAAACGGCTACAGCGCCGCCGTAAAATCAGAACTCGCGGCGCTCGGACATAACGTGGTCATGCCCGCAACCGCAATTGGCGGCGCGCAGGCGATCATGTTGCATGATGATGGTGTGCTTGAAGCCGGCAGTGATCCGCGCAAAGACGGCTGCGCGTTGGGGTATTAACCCGCGCGCAGCGAGCGCAGGAACAACCCCAGCCCGCCCACGAGCAATGTCAGGATGATAATCAGGTCCAGCACGCTAAGGCGGGCAAACTGGAGTTGCATATTTGCAATGACACCAAACACCAGCGCAATAATTGACATGCCTGCGACGATCCAGCCGAGCCAACTATTTGAATTATAAAAGATAAAACCAATTCCGAAGGCAAGTGGGATCATGATGAAACCACTGGTGACCGGAAAACCGCCCGCGCTAAAAGCCACCGCACCGAGCCCCATATTCGGACGCACGATGATGCTGTTGAGCAAAAGATAGGCACCGCCAATCATCATGATGAGACCTACAACGAACGTTGCCGTTCCGCCGTCGCTCCCGCCTGCGCCTCTGGCCATGTCATTCTCCGATTTCATCGCATTGTTGCAAAGGGTTTAAGGCTGATCTGCAACAAATGCCAGCCGCGCTATCTGATGCGGGCCTTGAGAGCATCCATAAGCTCTGTCAGTGCCTTGATGTAGCGCTCATTGGTGAGCCTGCCACTTTCGTCGAACGCGTTGCCAGCATCGGCCACCAGCACCTCTGGACCTTGCAGAATGTCCGGGCGGAACGCCATCATCGCCAAACGAAGCGAGAATTGTGATCGTTCACCGCCCGCGCGCCCAGCGGCGGCAGACATAATAGCGACAGGTTTGTCTTTCCAAGGCCCGCCCTTGGTGCGGCTGACCCAATCAAGCGCGTTTTTCAACGACCCTGAGATTGCTTTATTGTATTCAGGCGTCGCGATAATGACCGCATCGGCTTGCGCAATCTGGTCGCCCAGTTTCTGAACGGATGCTGGAATGCCGTCCGCGTTCTCCAGATCGCCATTATAGAGCGGCAGATTGATGTCGCCTTCAACGAAGCTGTCCGCGTCAAAAATCGCGGCAGCGTAGCGCATCAGCTTGGTGTTGGTCGAGGCTTTGCGTAGTGATCCTGAGATGCCGAGAAGAGTGGTCATGAGGGCTCCTGTGATGTGTGATGCCAACACTTAGAGCCCCGCGCAGATTTCGCCACCGCAATACTTGCACAGGCGCTGTGCGTGTCCCATTCTGGGGTCTGACAATGAGGGGCGATCAATGATCCGACATGGTGGGAAAATTCTGAGCGATCAGCTTGTCAGGCTTGGCGTGAAACGTGTTTTTTCAGTGCCGGGGGAAAGTTTCCTTGCCGCGCTTGATGGGCTCTATGACAGCGGTATTCCCAATATCGTCTGCCGTCAGGAAGGCGGTGCCGCGATGATGGCTGAAGCCTATGGCAAAATGACGGGTCAACCCGGCGTCTGCTTTGTCACCCGCGGACCGGGGGCCGCGAATGCCTCTGCCGGTGTTCACATCGCTATGCAGGACAGCACGCCGATGGTGCTATTCGTGGGGCAGATCGACAATCGGCACACGGATCGCGAAACCTTTCAGGAAGTTGATTACA
>NZ_JBELFI010000021.1:0-24852 GCF_042093035.1 Yoonia sp.
ATTTTGCCTTTGGGGGGTTCCAGCGTGCCGCGATAGATCAGCCCCTTTGCGTCAAGGGCGGCAATCGCCTCTTCAATCAGGTTGGTGCCATAAAGCGATTTTTCGCTGAAGAAATTGTCCATCGTAATGCCAAGCTGGGCCAGATCTTCGCGGATCAGGTCCATCATCTTTTCAGTCGCAAATTCGCGGATGTCGTCCAGCCAGACGGCCTCATCTTTGTTCAGATAAGCATCGCCAACTTTAGCTTTCAGCGCTTGACCAACATCCTTGAGGTATTCCCCCGGATACGTCCCATCAGGGAATTCGATCTGTTGATCGTGCGCCTGCAAGTACCTCAGGTAGACGGAACGCGCCAGCACATCGACCTGTGCGCCGCCGTCATTGATGTAGTATTCCTTGGTGACGTCAAAGCCCGCGTAATCCAAAAGCCGCGCCAAAGCGTCGCCAAAAACGGCCCCCCGTGTGTGCCCCACATGCAGCGGTCCGGTTGGATTGGCCGAGACATATTCCACCATCATCTTCTGGTTTTGTCCCAGCGACGATTGCCCGTAAGTCGGATCGGTCAATGCGGCTTTGACAACGCCCTGCCAGACATCGACATTCAAACGCAGGTTTATGAAACCGGGGCCCGCGACCTCTGCCACTGCGATCTGCGGATCGGCCGAAAGCTTGGCGGCCAATGCCTCTGCTATGGCACGCGGGTTCAATTTGGCAGGTTTCGCCAGAACCATCGCCGCATTCGTCGCCATATCACCATGCCCGGCATCGCGCGGCGGTTCGACCGCGACGGCCTGCATCGCGAGACCGGATGGCAAGGTGCCTTCGACCGCCATTTCATCAAGGCAAGCCAGCACACGCGTGCGCACATCGGCGAAAAGGTTCATTTTGTCGTCCTAAGTCGGGTTTGTGGGTGGTTTACCACCCCTGCCGGACGGAGCAAGCAGACTCTTTGCAAAACCCCACCGCTAGTTTCCGTCGATGACACCGGGCGGGATGCTTTCGCCACCGATCAACCGCCGATGCTCCTGAATTGCGAAACGGTCGGTCATGCCCGCAATATAATCGGCAACGATCCGCGCGAGCGCGGTTTTGTCCGGCGCGTCCGCAACGTCCTTGCGCCATTGTTTTGGCAGCTCGTCGGTGTTTTCCAGAAAGAACGGGAACAGATCATCAATCATTTGTGTGACGACAATGCGCATCTCAACCACGGCAGGCGCGCGGTACATGCGTGCGAACAGGAATGCGCGGATCACTTTCAGATCCGTCCAAAGTGCCGGCGAAAACTGTACCATCATGCGCCCGGCATGGCGCACATCATGTACCGTCGCAGGCGCGCATTCGGTCAGGTTGCGGCGGCTGACGGTAATGACATCCTCAACCAAGACGCCAAAGAAGCGGCGCAGCGCCTCATGCCGCCGCCGATAATAATTCAGGTCAGGATATTTGGCATCCACGCGCGCAAAACAATCCTTCAGGATCGGCAATTCGGCCAATTCATCGGTACTAAACAATTCCGCCCGCAACCCGTCATGCAGATCGTGATTGTTATAGGCAATATCATCAGCGAGAGCCGCCGCCTGCGCCTCCGCGCTGGCATGGGTATGCAATTCCAGATCATGGCGCGCGTTGTAAGCGGCCAGCGCATAGGGGATGTCGCCGATCACCGGACCATTGTGCTTTGCAATCCCTTCCAAGCTTTCCCACGTCAGGTTCAGCCCGTCCCATTCCGCATAGTGCCGCTCTAAATTCGTCACGATATGCAGGGCTTGGGCGTTATGATCAAAACCGCCATAGGGCTGCATCAAGGCATCAAGCGCCTCTTCGCCGGTATGCCCGAAGGGCGTGTGGCCCAGATCATGGGCCAAGGCGACGGCTTCGGTCAGTTCGACGTTCAGATCAAGGGCAGCGGCCACGGTGCGGGCAACTTGGGCCACTTCAATCGAATGGGTTAACCGGGTGCGAAAATAGTCCCCTTCATGTTCAATGAACACTTGGGTCTTATGTTTGAGCCTGCGAAAGGCGCTCGCATGAATGATCCGGTCGCGGTCGCGCTGGAACGGGGACCGAAAGGTGCTTTCTTCCTCGGGGTAAAGACGCCCCCGCGGATTGGCGGGATCAGTTGCATATGGCGCTGCCATTGTTTTCTTGCCTGTCTTGCCGCGTTTGCCTGTCCCTCCTATATTAGAAAGGTAACGGAACTGATAGGTCTGACGCGATGTTCACTGTCCCGCCCAAAGTCACCCCCCGCGCCTTCGCGCGTCTGGCAGAGATCGGCGCATCCGCCCAAGGCAAGGCCTTGCGGGTCGCGGTCGAAGGCGGTGGCTGTTCGGGCTTTCAATATGAGATCGATCTTGATGATGCCAAAGATGACGATCTGGCGTTGTCGCATGAGGGCGAAACTGTGGTGATCGACAGTGTCTCCCTGCCCTTCTTGGCAGATGCGGTCATTGATTTCAGCGAAGAGCTGATTGGCGCCCGTTTCGTTATCAACAACCCCAACGCGACTTCATCTTGCGGGTGTGGCACGTCATTCTCGATGTAGGCCTGCGGTAAGGTCTGATTGGCGCCTGCGGCATGTTCCGGTCTGGGTTGCTTTCTGTTGTCACCTTAGTCAAAACCAATGGGCAAAGCGGGGACAACATTCATGAAAATCGCGACATTCAACATCAACGGAGTGAAAGCCCGTATCGGCGCGCTGACGGATTGGATTGACGCCGCGCAACCCGATATCGCGGTCCTGCAGGAGATCAAATCAGTCGATGAGAACTTCCCCCGTGAAGTCTTTGAAGACAAAGGCTATAACGTGGAAACCCATGGTCAAAAAGGCTTCAACGGCGTGGCTTTGCTATCCAAGCTGCCGCTGGAGGATGTAACCCGCGGCTTGCCCGGCGCAGAAGGCGCGGGCCGCGAAGGTGTCGATGATATTGAGGCCCGCTATATTGAGGCGACCGTGGTTGGTGTGAAAGCTCTGCGGATCTGCGGCCTCTATCTGCCCAACGGCAACCCTGCACCGGGGCCCAAATACGATTATAAACTGCGCTGGATGGACCGTCTGCGCGACCGCGCGACCGCCTTGATCGCGGCGGAAGAAACCGCAATCATCACTGGTGATTTCAACATCATCCCGCAAGCCGAAGACGCCGCCCGCCCTGATGTGTGGCGCGAAGATGCCCTCTTTCGCCCCGAAAGCCGCGCTGCATTTCGCCGCATCGTGAACCTTGGATACACCGATGCCTTTCGCGCATGTGAGGCTGGCGACGGCCATTATTCATTCTGGGATTACCAAGCAGGTGCATGGGATCGAAACGACGGCATTCGTATCGATCACTTCCTTTTGACACCGCAATGCGCCGATCTTTTGACCAATTGCTGGATCGAAAAAGACATGCGCGGCCGTGACAAGCCTTCCGATCATGTCCCTGTCTGGGTTGACCTCGCGCTCTGAGCTGTCATCCTTGTTGGCGATGCAACATATCACCGCCGCTCTTGCTCTGGGATTGATCTTGCTGCCCAACACAGCCGCAGCGCAATGCCGGATGGCTGTTGCGGGGGCCAATTGCGTGACAGTGCCGCCAAGCGCGCGGACATATGTCCCCCCACCCGGCCCTGTTGAAATTGGCGATATTCTGGAGCGTGGCGAATATTCAATGCTGATGAATTCGCGCTACTACGGATTGCCTGCTGTCAGCGATGGCTGGGTCTATATGCGCATCGAGGACGAGATTTACCGCGTCGATTGGCGAACCCATGAGGTGCTTGAAAAAGTGACGGATCAAGCCAACAACCGCTGGTAGCGCCTAGGCGGTCACATCGTGATCGTAAAGCCAGCCAAGCCGGTTGAGAAAAGCATCTGGCGCCATCTTGCCCATCGCCTTGAGCCCGGCATGGGCCACGCGCCTTTGCACCCCGCCCAAATGATAGTTCTTGGCATTTTTATTGGCCGCCTCAATCGCCTTGACCACGCGCGCGCGACGGCGTGACTGGTAGGTTGCCAAAGCCTGCCCAAGGTCAGCCGCCGCGTCGCAACTACGCGCCAGCACAAATGCGTCCTCAATCGCGAGGTTCGCGCCTTGTGCCAGAAACGGCAGCGTCGGGTGGGCAGCGTCGCCCAAGATCGCCACCGAACCCGTATGCCATTTTGCGGCAACCGGATGCCGAAACAGCCCCCAGACGTTGACGGTCTCAACCTCCCCCAGAATGCCCTTCACCGCCCAGTTGCAATCGGCAAATGCCTGTCGCAGATTTCCTGGGTCATCACTGTGATGCCAGCCTTCGGCGACCCAGTCGCCGCGCTCTTGCACGGCAACAATATTCAAACGCCCACCGGCCAGCGGATAGGTCACCAGATGCCGACCGGGCGCCATCCAGACCTGCGCGATTGGCTCCGCATTGTCGGCTTTGACCATCGCGCGCCAGGCAATCTGTCCGGTGAAAAAAGGCTCAGTCGGCGTGTTGATGACGCCGCGCGCCACCGAATGCAGGCCGTCTGCGCCGATCGTCAGATCAGGGCTGATCTTGTCACCGCCAAGCACAAAGCTGCCATTGGGTGAAAGCGCGTCAATGCGCGCACCAAGGCGTACCGTGACACGCGCAGCCTCACAGGCGCGGGCCAGCACGTCAATCAGGGTGGCGCGGTGGTAAAATCTGTAGCTGGGCGTCTGGCCGCTGAGATCAAAGCGGGTGATTTCTTTTCCACTAAGCGCATCCATCGGGGCGACTGCCTGAGCGGTGATGCCAGAGGCATCAAGCGCGCGCTCCACCCCCAGCGCATTGAGCGCGCGCGCGCCATTAGGGGTAATTTGCAACCCGGCACCCACTTCCGTGAGCGCATCCGCCTGTTCAAAAACAGTGACTTTTGCGCCTTGTCTGGCAAAGGCGAGCGCGGCAGTCAGGCCGCCGATACCGCCACCGACGATGGCGATATCACGCTGTGCGTTATGCCCCATCTCAGTCGTCGCGGTGGACCTTCTCACGGCGCTCGTGGCGCTCTTGGGCCTCTAAGCTCATGGTCGCGATCGGACGGGCATCCAAACGCTTCAGTGAAATCGGCTCACCGGTGATTTCACAGTAGCCGTATTCGCCTTCGTCGATGCGACGCAGAGCGGCGTCGATCTTGCTGACAAGTTTGCGCTGACGGTCACGTGTGCGCAGCTCTAGCGCACGGTCGGTTTCCTCTGATGCGCGGTCCGCAATGTCGGGGATGTTGCGGGTCTGGTCTTTCATGCCAGCGACGGTGTCGCGGCTGTCTTCCATAAGTTCCGCTTTCCAGTCGTTCAACTTTTTGCGAAAGTACTCGATCTGCCGGTCATTCATGAATGGTTCGTCATCGGCTGGACGATAATCGTCTGAAGCAATTACTTCTGCTTTCATCTTTTTCCCCTTTGCTTGTCGCGGACCTGCGAACATGAAGAAGGCCCAGACACCCCAATTTCCGCTCCGTTTAACCGCATGTTATCAAACTGTCACCCCCTCATTTGGTGTTTAACAAGGTGTTGATGATGATCTTTGCCCGGCATAGGTTGCACAGGTCTGCGCAAAGGAAACAAAGATGCAATTTACCGGGACTGACAGTTATGTGGCCACTGCTGATCTGACGATGGCAGTCAACGCCGCCGTCACGCTGGAGCGCCCTTTGCTGGTGAAAGGCGAGCCCGGCACCGGCAAGACAGAGCTCGCGCGACAGATCAGCGCAGCCTTGGGTATGCCGATGATCGAATGGCACATCAAATCCACCACCAAGGCGCAACAGGGGCTATATGAATACGACGCCGTCAGCCGTTTGCGCGATAGCCAGCTTGGTGATGCGCGGGTCAATGACGTGGCCAACTACATCAAGAAGGGCAAGCTTTGGCAGGCGTTTGGTGCAGACGGCAAAGTCCTGCTTCTGATTGATGAAATCGACAAGGCCGACATCGAGTTTCCCAATGACCTGTTGCAAGAACTCGACCGGATGGAATTCCATGTCTATGAGACCGGCGAGACGGTGAAGGCAGTGCATCGCCCTGTCGTCGTCATCACCTCCAACAACGAAAAGGAATTGCCCGACGCATTCCTGCGCCGCTGCTTTTTCCACTACATCCGCTTTCCGGACATCGACACGATGCGCCAGATCGTCGAAGTCCATCATCCGGGCATCAAGGCTGACCTGCTGACCACGGCGCTCACGCAATTCTACGAACTCCGCGAGACAGCGGGGCTGAAAAAGAAGCCATCGACATCCGAAGTGCTGGATTGGCTCAAGCTGTTGCTGGCAGAGGATCTTGACGCGTCGGAACTCAAACGTGATGGCACCAATGCATTGCCGAAACTGCACGGCGCCCTTCTCAAGAACGAGCAAGACGTGCATCTGTTTGAGCGCCTGGCTTTTATGGTGCGCGCGCAGCGCTAGGCCAACATAGACGTGACTGGCCATGTCGGTGAAAACCACTAGGCTATGGCGCAGAACGCAAGGGACGCATTTCACCACCATGACATCACTGCTCTTTTCATTGAAATGGCTGGCCTCTGGTGCTGTCCTTTTTGCCGCCGGCTGCGCCCAACTGCCTGTCACTGACGCCCCTGCCCCGATCCGGCTGGATTTCCCGCCGATGCAGAGCTTTCCATCAGCCAGCCCCGGCGCTGCGACACGCGCGAATACGCAAATCGCTGCCGATTTTCTGGACCTCACCTTTGAAATGGAAAGCGGCCGCCCTTTGGCTGTCCTGACCCGTTTTGAAGGGCCGATTACGGTGCGCGTGGCTGGCCCCACCACGCCGCAGTTGAATCGGGATCTGGACGGTCTGATCGCACGCCTGCGCAATGAAGCCGGATTGGACATTCGCCGCACTGACAAGATTGACGCCAGCATCGCTGTGCAACTCATCCCCACACGTGATCTGCAAAGGGTCGCGCCCAATGCGGCCTGTTTTGTTGTCCCGCGTGTGCAAAGCTGGTCAGAGCTGCGGGCGGCGCGCAACAGTGGCATTCTGGACTGGGGAACATTGGAGCGGCGCGAGAAGGCCGCGATTTTTATTCCCTCAGATGCCACCCCACAAGAAACCCGCGATTGCCTGCATGAGGAATTGGCCCAGGCGCTTGGCCCTATCAATGACCTCTATCGTCTGCCGGATTCGGTCTTTAATGACGACAATATTCATGCCGTGTTGACCGGCTTTGACATGCTGATTCTGCGCACTATCTACGCCCCCGATTTGCGCAACGGCATGTCACGCGACGCGGTGCAACAAGCCCTGCCGCGTATACTGGCCCGGATCAACCCGCGCGGTGAACGGATTTCAGCGCCCCCAGAAGTGCGCACCCCACAGGTCTGGAAGACCCTCATTGAGGCGGCACTGACCGACCAGCGATCTGATCGGCAACGCAGACTTGCGGCGGCACAGGCGATTGATGCAGGTGTCGCAATGGGCTGGAGCGGCGTGCGTGCAGGCTTTGCCCAATATGCCTATGGGCGGCTGCAAATCGAGAATGACGCGTCAAAAGCGCTGCAAGCCTTCAATGACGCCAACCGCATTTTTGCGCAAACCCCTGAAACGAACCTGCACCGCGCCTATATCGCCGCACAGTTGGCAGCCTATACGCTGATCTCAGGCGATGCGGAGGCGACAATTTCGATTACCGAGGCAGCGATTCCCGTGGCCCGCCAATATCAAAATGCCGCATTGATGTCGCTTTTGATGATGTTTCAGGCCGAAGCGCGCGACCTGCAAGGCGACACTGACGCCGGCATGGCGGTGCGACTGGACAGTCTGGGATGGGCGCTTTATGGCTTCGGCACGCGGTCCGAAGTCGTTGACAGGCTGAATGAAATCGCATCTCTCGCGCCGCGCATGGCGCCAAGTTAACAAGGATTTCCGCATGATTTTTATTGTTTCTGGTATGGTAATCGGTGCCATCCTGGGCGCCATGCGCGCCAAAGCACGCGGTGGCAAAAGGCTTGATATGCTGCAATGGGGTGCGGTCTTCGCGATTCTGTTTGGCCTGATCGCCCTGTTTGTGATGATCCTGCTCAGCCGGGTCGTTGTCTAAGCGATGTTTCTGCCGTTCTTTGACAACCTGCGCCGTCACGGGGTGCCGGTGTCATTGCGCGAATTTCTGACCTTTCTTGAGGGCATGAAAGCCGGTCTTGCGACCTATGACGTCGAGGCATTCTACTTTCTGGCCCGCACCGTCATGGTCAAGGATGAACGGCATCTCGACAAATTTGATCGCGCCTTTGCCGCCAGCTTCGAAGGGCTTGATGCGATCCCGGATGAGGCGGTGATGAATGCCGTTGATATTCCCGCAGACTGGCTCAAAAAGCTGGCCGAAAAGCACTTGTCGGAGGCCGAAAAAGCCGAAATTGAAGCATTAGGTGGATTTGATAAGCTCATGGAAACGCTGAAGAAACGCCTTGAAGAGCAAAAGGGGCGGCATCAGGGTGGCTCCAAATGGATGGGCACGGCGGGCACGTCCCCGTTCGGGGCATACGGGTACAACCCCGAAGGCGTGCGCGCAGGCCAAAACGAAAGCCGCCATCAACGCGCAGTGAAAGTCTGGGACAAACGCGAATTTCGCAATCTGGATGACACGGTCGCGTTGGGCACGCGCAACATCAAAGTGGCGCTCAAGCGCTTGCGCCGTTGGGCGCGCGATGGCGCTGAGGAAGAGCTGGATCTAAACGGCACTATCCGCGCCACCGCAGAGCACGGTTATCTTGATGTGCAGACCCGGCCGGAGCGGCGCAATGCGGTGAAGGTGCTTTTGTTTCTCGATATCGGCGGATCAATGGATCCGCATATCAAAGTGGTAGAGGAATTATTCAGCGCTGCGAAATCGGAATTCAAGCATTTCGAACATTTCTATTTTCACAATTGCCTTTATGAAGGGGTCTGGAAAGACAACCGCCGCCGCTGGAATGCACAAACGCCGACGCGGGAGGTTTTGCGCACATATGGCTCTGATTACAAATGTATTTTCGTGGGTGATGCCAGCATGTCGCCTTATGAGATCGCATACAGAGGTGGTGCGAATGAGCATTGGAACGAAGAAGCGGGCCAGATTTGGTTGGCGCGGGCCCGCGATCAGTGGCCCGATCATCTCTGGATCAATCCGCTGGATGAACGGCAGTGGCCCTATACGCAATCGATCCAGATGATCCAGGAAATCTTTGGCCCGGACCGCATGGTGCCAATGACATTGTCCGGCATTGACGCCGGAATGCGCAGCCTGAGCCGTTAAACACTTGTGATTGCGCCGCGGGCCTCGCAGGATCGGCGTAACAGGGGCAACAAAGCGGCAACACGATGTGGTATCACATAAAAGACCTTTGGACACATCACCGGTCGGCGTTCATTGCCTTTTTGGTATTTTTGATGCTGGCCGGTATCTTCGGGGTACGCGCGGGCAACCAGCTCATCCATTGGGTACACCCGTCCCATCAAGACCAGCCGCTGGCGGGCTGGATGACCCCGCGCTATGTCGGGCAGTCCTATCGGGTGCCGCCTGAGGTCGTCAAATCCGCATTTGAGATGGACATGAATTCTCCGCCACACCGCATTTCGCTTGATCGTCTTGCCGCTGAAAACGGGATGAGCATGGATGAGATGCAATCGGCCCTCGATACCGCTGTCGCCGCATGGCGCGCGGCAAGCGCCCGGACCGGCCAATGACAGATCTGATCCTCTCGCTTGCTGCGGACTACGGTGTGCCATTGCTGTTTGTGATAACCTTCCTGAGCTGTCTTGCCTTGCCTGTCCCATCATCGCTTTTGATGCTCGCAGGCGGGGGGTTTGCTGCGGCGGGGGATCTGACGCTCGCGGCTGTCGTTGCTGCGGCCATCAGCGGTGCTCTGATTGGCGACAATCTGGGCTTCTTGATTGCACGTCGGATGGGATTACGGCTGGATGACTGGTTGCTCAGGCGGCCCAGACGCGCTGCTTTGCGGGCGCAATCAGAGGCTTATATGGATAAATGGGGCAGTTCGAGCATCTTCTTTTCGCGTTGGCTGGTCGCGCCATTTGGCCCTTACGTGAACTATGTCAGCGGGTTGTCAGGTGTCAACTGGCCGCGGTTTGCGCTTTGGGGCATGGCCGGTGAAATCGTCTGGGTCGGGCTTTATGTGGGGCTGGGGTACGGCTTTGCCGATAACATCGCGGCAATTTCCAGCCTGCTTGGCAACCTCTCGGGCTTTCTGGCCGCTTTGGTGGCGGCAGCGGGCCTTGGTCTTTGGATGCGCCACGCCATCCGCGTCCGCGCCGCTGCCCGCCGCCACGCATGAATGTGACCGATCAGACCTTGCCGGACGCCGTTCCTGCGCCCATATCAGACCCATGTTGAAACTGACCCCGATCCTGCTGGCCCTGCTTTACGGCCTCGCGATGTACCGATTTTCGATCTGGCGCACCAAGCGCGAGCTTGACGCGAATTCGACCGAGTTGGCCGATCCGATCCTGAAAGTCTTGATGGAGCGCATGGCCAAGGCGCTCGATATTGAACGGATAAAGGTGCATGTTTACGAGATCGATCCGGTCAACGGCCTCGCGGCCCCGGACGGGCGTATTTTTATTACGCGGGGGTTTTTCAATAAATACCGTGCCGGTGAAGTCAGCTCCGAGGAGATGGCCACCGTGATCGCCCACGAGTTAGGTCATGTCGCCTTGGGCCATTCGCGCCGCCGGATGATCGATTTTTCAGGGCAAAATGCAATGCGGACAGCGCTTGCGATGATCCTTGGCCGGTTTATTCCCGGCGTTGGCCCCTGGATCGCAAATGCGCTGATGAGCCTGCTTGCTGCCCGCCTGTCACGCAGTGACGAATTTGAAGCGGATGCCTATGCCTCGGCTCTTTTGATGAAGGCCGGGATTGGCACTGCGCCGCAAAAGAGCTTGTTCACGAAGCTCGAAACCCTGACAGGTGCGCGCGGGGCCGCGACGCCTGCCTGGATGATGAGCCATCCCAAGACACAGCAGCGTATTGCGGCCATCGAAGCCAATGAGGCCCGTTGGTTGGCGGAAAGCTGATCGCTGAACCGGGATTGGTTTGAACGCGCCGGAGCCTCCGGCGGGAGTTTTCGGGCCAAGATGAAGTCTTGGAGGCGGTCTTATGAGAGTGCTTTGCCGAACTTCGGCATCCGGGCTTTTTTCATCAGTGCCCGCATTTGCCATGGTTGGTCCGAGAGCCGGTTTGCTTCGGACAGCACTTGTGTTGCGACATATGTCACGCGCTCCGGGTCGTTTTGCAAAAGCATTGACGCGAAACCGTCGGGATCCCACCGCAGCAGCGCTTCATCACCCAGGATTTGTTTGGGAAAGTCCTTGGCGTTCATCGTCAGTATCCCATCACATGAACCGACCGAGGCTGCCGTCAAGACGTGGATGTCGTTCGGATCTGGTAACCAGAATTGTCGCTCTCTGGCTTTGTCATAGCGCACCAGCGCGTTTGGAAACTGCGCCGTGAGCAAGGCGATTTCGCCCCGCGCCCAGACCCCATCAGCCGCACTGCGTTTGCCCGCGGCCCGCGCCCATTCCTCCAATATCCGTTCCGACCACCTTGGCGCGAACAACCCTTGTTTGGCGCAGCCCAAAAGCACCTCGCGCATGACGGTTGGATAGAGCACGCAAGCGTCGAGCATCACTCTCATAGCCGGTAGAACAATGCTTTCAGATAGCCGCTTTCCGCCAGATGCGGCAACAGCGGATGGTCAGGGCCTGCAAAGCCTGTATGAATGATTTGCCCCCGGCGCCCACCGCGTCCGATGCCGCGCGATGAGGCGTTGCGAAACCGCGTCAGGTCTGCCGCGTGTGAGCAGGAACAAAGCACCAGATAACCACCATCGGATACCAGAGGTGCCGCAAGCCGTGCGATCCGTTCATAGGCCCGCAGGCCGGCCTCCAACGCCGGTTTTGCCGGAGCGAACGCAGGCGGGTCACATATGACCACATCAAATCTGCGCCCTTCCTCGGCCAATGCGCTCAGCATATCGAATGCATCCCCTTTGCGCGTCTCGAACCGATCAGAGACGCCCATCGCGGCCGCCCCTTGCGCGGCCAGTTCAAGCGCCGGCCCTGATCCGTCAACGGCCAGCGCCGATTTCGCCCCGCCCGCCAACGCGGCCAAACCAAACCCGCCCACATGGCTGAAAACATCCAATACATCCCCGTCTCGTGACAACCTGGCCGCCAACGCGTGGTTGGGCCGTTGGTCAAAGAACAGGCCGGTTTTTTGCCCGCCCATCACATCCGCCATATACATGGCCCCGTTCATTGGGACTGGCACTGCCCCATTCGGGGCTTTGCCTTCCAAGACCGTCATGGTTTCTTCGAGCCCTTCAAGGCTGCGCGCGCGACCTGTGCCATTCATCACTACAGTCGTGACACCTGTTATGCTTCGTAGTGCCGCCGCCAAGGCGCCCAACAGCGCGTCTGCCCATGCCGCGTTGGGTTGCACGACAGCCACGTCACCAAAGCGGTCAATGACCACACCCGGCAAGCCGTCGGCCTCCGCATGAGCCAAACGATAGAATGGCGCATCATAGAGCCGGTCCCGATGTGCCAGCGCCCGTGCGATACGCTTTGCAAACCACGCCTCATCAATGACGGCTTCAGGGTCGCTGTCCAGCATCCGGCAAATGATTTTTGACTTCGGGTTGACGCCCACCACACCCATGGCGACGCGGTTGGCATCCTCAAGCACTGCCAAGGTCCCCGGCGCAAGCTTGCGGGTGCGACGGTCGGTGACCAATTCATTGGCGTAAACCCAGGGAAACCCGTGCCGAATGGCGCGGGCTTCAGCTTTGGGGATCAGGCGGACGGTGGGATATGTTTCTGTCATAACCCGCCTCTTATCTACTCTGCGGGTGCGGGGAAAGCCTAGACCAACTGTTGGCGCAAGAAGACCGTCAGGAAATCGGTCACCCGCACCCGTTGCGTCAGGCCCTGCTCGATCAGTAACTGCCCACGACGTCCGCCGGGCGCATCGAGGTTGCCTTCGACCCGCCGTGTTGGCTCAATAACGCTGCCATCGCGGGCGTCCCGCACGGTCATATCGAAAATGATGTTATAAACACCGCCAACAGTCAGCCGCGTCAGATCCGTGACCGCGTGAAATCGCACCAAAGTGATCTCCAGATCAATCGGTGTATCGCCACGCATATCAGGCTTGTTGCGGTCAAATGCCGTTTGGAACATCGAGGCAATCTGCGGGATGCGCGCACCGCGCGGGTCGCCGCGCCAGACGATATCAGCGATCGGATAATAGGATTCGTCCTCAGATACGACCAAGTCCGACAGAACCCCAAATTGCAGGCTACGCAGGGAATAGGACCGTGACATCTCCGGACGCGGCGTTCCAGACCCGCCAAACACGGCCGGCCCACACGCCGCCAGCAACGCAAATGGAACAGTAGCAAGAAAACTGCGTCTCAGCATGACCAACCTCGTTATTTGAATGTCCTGGCCGCAGCAAGATGGCAGACCGCTTTGGCCCCTTTGAAAGCCCAAATCGCATTGCAACGCAAGCGCCATCATGTGGCTTTTTCACCCCTTGTTAGCGCTAACAAGTCATGCTATGAGCGGCCGAGACAACCTAATGAGGAAATTATGCCGCTGCATCCCACTATTGCCGCCGTCACCGACCGTATCCGTGTCCGTTCCGAAGGGCCACGTCGCAAGTATCTTGATACCATGGCCCGTGCCGCTGCCGAGGGACCGCGTCGGTCACATCTGACCTGTGGCAATCAGGCCCACGCCTATGCGGCCATGGGTGACGACAAGGGCACGCTGACTGCCGACAAGGCGCCCAATATCGGGATTATCACGGCTTATAATGATATGCTCTCCGCCCATCAGCCGTTTGAAAAATATCCAGATCTGATCCGCGCCGCAGCCCGTGCCGCCGGCGGGACAGCGCAAGTGGCAGGCGGTGTGCCCGCAATGTGTGACGGTGTTACGCAAGGCCAGACAGGGATGGAGTTATCGCTGTTTTCGCGCGATGTGATTGCATTGGCCGCGGGTGTTGGCCTGTCGCACAATGTCTTTGACAGCGCCGTCTACCTCGGTGTTTGCGACAAGATCGTGCCCGGCCTTGTTATGGCTGCTGCAACCTTCGGCTATATCCCCGGCATCTTCATGCCCGCGGGTCCCATGGTCTCCGGCCTGCCCAATGATGAAAAAGCCCGCGTGCGTCAGGAATTTGCCAAAGGCAACATCGGCCGCGAAGAGCTGATGAAGGCTGAAATGGCCTCTTATCATGGACCGGGCACCTGCACCTTCTATGGCACCGCGAACTCCAACCAAATGCTGATGGAATTCATGGGCCTGCACCTGCCCGGCGCGTCTTTCGTCAATCCCGGCACGCCGCTGCGCGATGCGCTGACAACGGCCGCAACAGAGCGGGCTTTGCAAATCACTGCCCTCGGCAATGACTATACCCCGGTCAGCGATATTCTGGACGAGCGCGCCTTCGTGAACGGCCTTGTCGGTTTGATGGCGACGGGTGGGTCGACGAACCTTGTGATCCACCTGCCTGCCATGGCGAAAGCAGCTGGTGTGATCCTTGATCTGCAGGACTTCAGCGATCTGTCTGAAATAACACCACTGATGGCGAAGGTCTATCCAAACGGTCTCGCCGATGTGAACCATTTCCATGCCGCAGGCGGTCTGGGCTATATGATCGGCGAGCTGCTCAACGCAGGATTGCTGCATGAGGATGTGACAACCGTTGGCGGCAAAGGGCTGGCGCGGTATTCACAAGAGCCAAAGCTGGTTGATGGACGTATCGCCTATGCGGACGGTGCAGGTACAACGTTGAACGACAGGATTTTGCGGCCGGCCAGTAATCCGTTCCAACCGCAAGGCGGGCTGACGCAATTGTCCGGCAATCTGGGGCGCGGTGTGATAAAGACTTCCGCTGTCGCACCAGAACGGCATATCGTCGAGGCGCCTGCCCGCGTCTTCCATACACAAGAAGCGGTCAAGGATGCCTTCAAAGCGGGTGAATTCACGCATGACACGGTGATTGTGGTGCGGTTCCAAGGCCCGAAATCAAACGGTATGCCGGAATTGCATAGTCTGACGCCAACACTGTCCGTCTTGCAAGATCGCGGTTTGAAAGTGGCACTTGTCACCGATGGGCGGATGTCCGGCGCATCCGGCAAAGTCCCCTCCGCGATCCATGTTTGCCCCGAAGCCGCAGATAACGGACCGATTTCCAGGATCAAGGATGGCGACGTGATCCGGCTGGATGCCACCACCGGCACCATTGAAGCCGTTGGCGTCGATCTGAGCACCCGCAAGGCTGCCACCGCCGATCTGTCTGGCAATGGCACTGGCGTCGGGCGCGAAATATTCGAGGTCTTCCGGAAAAACGTCGGTCAGGCCGCCGATGGTGCTGGCATCGTGGTCTGAAGCGCATCACTTCTCTTTCCCAATAAACTTCCGCCGGAGGCAGCCCCCCTCGCCTTTGACACAACCGTAAGGAATTCCATAATGACCCCGCAACAAGCCTCTGTCGAAGCTCGGAAAATCTGCCTCTTGGCCCCGGTCGTGCCGGTTTTGGTCATTGATGATGCATCAAGTGCGGCCGATCTGGCCCGTGCCTTGGTCGCCGGTGGTTTGCCCGCTCTGGAAGTCACCCTGCGCACGCCGGCGGCCCTTGATGCGATCCGCGAAATGGCCCGCGTGCCGGGCGGTGTCGTCGGTGCGGGCACGTTGCTGACCGCGCAAGATGTCGAAAACGCGAAAGAGGCCGGTGCCACCTTCGGTGTCTCGCCGGGTGCGACCGACAGGCTGCTTGACGCTTGCGAGGCCAATGATCTGCCGCTTTTGCCCGGTGCGGCCACCGCATCGGAGGCGATGCGCCTGCTGGAACGCGGGTACACTGTGCAAAAATTTTTTCCCGCCGAAGCAAACGGCGGCGCCGCCGCGCTGAAAGCGATCGGGGCGCCCATTCCACAGGTCAGCTTTTGCCCTACGGGCGGGGTGAACCTGCAAAATGCCGATATATATCTGCGGCTTAGCAACACGCTTTGTGTAGGCGGCTCTTGGGTCGCGCCCAAAGACAAAGTCATCGCAGCAGATTGGGCGGGCATCACAGCATTGGCAGCCGAGGCCGCGCAACTCGGCTAGATATTGCCTGAAGGTGCGCAAGCATTCACGGCACGTTAGGACTTATCGCTTAGTGAACACTCCATCTGAATGGAGGAGCGATCGATGTTGGATGCATGGCCGGTTTCACGGCGGATTGGCAGCGGGTTTCTGGTGCTGACCTGCCTCATCATCGCCTTGTCTGTGTTTTCGCAGCGCGCGGTGGGCAATTTGGGCAGCGTCTATCTTGAATACCGCAATATTTCGAAGCAGGTCGTCTCGCTGAACACTTTCTTCGAAAGTTTCTCTGAGGCTCAACACGCGGCCATGATGTATGTTGTCACACCGCGCGAAAACCTGAAGGCGGCGGTGGTTGAAAAAATGGCTGAAATTTCAGACCGGCCGGAAATAATTGAACCCTTCGAAACATCCGCTGACCGGCTCTCGGAAGTGCGCCAAATAATTGCCAACGCCGTCGGCTACAAAGACAGTTTCCTGATGCTGTCTGACCACCTTCAAACTGCCGCAGACCTTGAACAAACCATCGATGCAGACCTGACCGCCTTCGAGACGGATATGAACGCCATATTTTCAGTCACGGTCCAGACTGGCACAGCTGCGATAATCAGCGCAGCGGGGCTGACGCTTCAGTCGGCAATGGCCGCCATTGCACAAGCAAGGCAATTCAAGTTGACCGGTGATCCTGACGATCTGAGCCAGTTTGAAACGCGCTATGGGGACTTTGAACGGAACTTCCGCAGGCTCTCTGCCCGCAACGGTCAAGACACAACCGCGCGACAAATCTCGCAACTTGAACAACGTCTGCAAGGTTTCCCCGACGCATTTGTCGCGTTTTCCCAATCGCAACAAACGACGCGGGCGCTCAAAACACGTGTGCTAAATCAAGATGGGCCATCCATTCTCGCCGGCATTCATCAGATCGCCGACGATATCAGCAATCGTCAGGAAGAAATCGGTCCCAATGGTGAGGCGATCTTGGGGAAATTGCAGAAGGTTATTCCGGCGGCGGGGGTCACCGCGACATTGATCGCACTCTTGTTAACCTTTGGCATCGGGCGCTGGGTAACACGCGCAATCAGTCGTCTGGCCGATACAACTGACGCACTGGCCGGAGGTAACAATAATGTCGAAATCCTGGGCACCCAACACAGCCACGAATTGGGTCGGGTCGCGCGCGCATTGAATGTTTTTCGCCAAGCGCAAATCGATCGTGGTGAAGTGATGGCCGAACATGCACGGTTGCAAGAGCAACAAAACAAAGTTGTCGAGACCATGAAAACCGAGCTTGCCAAAGTAGCCGACGGTGATTTGACGCGGAAAATCGACATCAGCTTTGCAGCCGAATACGACGCCCTGCGTGAAAACTTCAATGACGCAATCGAGGCCCTTCACGCAGCCATTTCACGTGTGAACGACACGACAGCGCTGATTTCACAAACAACATCGCAGACCGCATCGGCTACCAATGAATTGTCCCAACGGACGGAGAATCAAGCCGCAACCCTCGAACAGACCGCAGCCGCACTCGACGAGCTGACCGCGAGCGTGAAATCGGCTGCCGAACACGCGAAGTCTGTTGATAGTTCTGTCATTCGTGCCCGGACAGAGGCCACCAAGAATGGCGAAATCGTCGCACAAGCGGTTGCTGCAATGTCGGCGATTGAACAGTCGTCAAAACAGATTTCGCAAGTGATCGGCGTGATCGACGACATTGCGTTTCAGACAAACCTCTTGGCGCTGAATGCCGGGGTCGAAGCCGCAAGGGCGGGCGAGTCAGGACGGGGCTTCGCGGTTGTTGCATCTGAAGTGCGCGCACTTGCCCAACGATCCGCCGAAGCCGCAAAAGAGATATCCGGCCTGATCGCCAACAGCTCCCGTCATGTCGAACAAGGCACCGAACTGGTCGGCAACGCAGGCGAGGCATTGGGCGAAATCATCACGCAGGTCAACGACATCTCTTCCATGACATCACAGATCGCGACAAGTGCAGAAGAGCAGGCCATTGGTCTGTCAGAAATCAATATTGGCGTAAATCAATTGGATCAGGTCACGCAGCAAAACGCGGCAATGGTGCAAGATCAGATAATGCGGGGCGATATGCTGTCAGCCGAGACACAAAAGCTTTCAAATCTCATCAAGCAATTCCGCATCAGGGCGGGTCAGGGCAATGATCGCACTCAGGAAGACGGCGTCCATGAGCTGGAATCCGCAATCGCGGGCACCGACAGAGATAACCGATCACCATCAGTTGGAAGTGACGCGCGCGACGCATCCGGCCACAGTACTTGGCAAAGCGCCTAGTGCGCCCCATACGCCCAGTGCGCCGACCGCGCAGGATGACCGTCAAAGCCGGCTACTCTGACCGTTTCTCCATCCGCCTTTGCCGTCCGCCCCTGCGCCTGGCTTGCGGCGCATCGGCAAGAGCGTCGCGCAGTGTTACCAGCATCGGATGATGCACGTTGTCGGGGGTTTCAAAGGCAGCGACCAACATTCGCACCTGCGCGCGCGTATCAAATTGCGCGGGCAAGCCCAACGCCCAGTCAAGAAAGATGCTGCGACACTCAGCCGGTGTAATTCCGTCGATTGCGAAAGCATCCTTCATCAAACCCTTTGGATCATGGATTGACGCCGTGTTCATTTTTGCGACACCCCGCGAGAAATAATACCATCCGCAATCGCTGCATGGGTCTGCATGGCCTGCATCAAATCAGCCAAGCCCTCCATTTGGGTTTCGCGCAAGATGAGACGCCGTGCGCCTTCGCCCAGATCAGTCAAACTTATCCCATCCTCTGTCAGAAAACGCACAGCCGTTTGCGTTGTCTCAAAAAGCACCGCCGCCGCCAAAAGCGCCGCCTTGTCACCGGCATCCAAATAACCATCCGCGACACCCGCCTGCAATTGCCCCGCAATATCGGCGGCAGGCGACCCGCAGCGCAATGCAATCATCTGTGCAAAGAGTGTGACATCCTGCAACCGCCCCGCCCCTAGCTTCACATCGCTGTTGGACTGTGGCGTTTTTGCCGCCGCGATCCTGCGCCGCATGTCTGACACATCTGACAGAACGGCTTCGTTTCCAGATTTTTCCTGCAAGAGCTTCGCGCGAAAATCCATGATCTGTTCCTGCAACGATCTGTCACCGGCAATCGTGCGCGCCCGCGTCAAAGCGAGGTGTTCCCAAGTCCAGGCCTGGGTGCGCTGATAGTCCGTGAAGGCATCAAGCGAGGTGGCCACCGGGCCTTGCCGCCCCGAGGGGCGCAAACGCATATCAACCTCATAGAGCCGCCCTTCGGCCATTGGTGCAGTAAGTGCGGTGACCATCGCTTGCGTCAAGCGTGCAAAATAAGCCCTTGTCTGCAATGGCCGCACCCCATCTGAGCAATCTTGGCCCTGCGGATCATAAATCACGATAAGGTCGAGATCGGACCGCGCCGTGAGCTGCTTAGCCCCCAATGAGCCCATCGCGACAATCACACCGCCACGTCCGGGAGGGGCCCCGTGCTTTTGCGCAAACTGCGCGACAACGATGGGCCAGAGTGCCGCAACCACAGCCTCAGCCAGCTCAGCATATTGGTTGCCCGCCTCGGACGAGGAGATCAAACCCCGCAAGAAATGCACCCCGATCCGGAAGTGCCATTCCTTGGCCCAACGCCGCGCCGTCAACAATTGCGCCTCATAATCGCCATTGCCCTGAAGCGCCGCCGTCAAATCCGCAACAAGCGCGTCGCGCCCCGGCCAATCCGCAAAGAATGACCCACCAATCACCGCATCCAAAACCCCGGCGTTGCGCGACAAATATTGCGCCAATGCAGGTGCGGTCGCACAAATATCGACAATCAGGCTGCGCAACTGCGGATTGGCCTCAAACATCGAAAAGAGCTGCACTCCCGCCGGCAAACCGGCCAAGAACCCGTCAAACTGGGCAAGCGCCTCGTCCGGCTTGGCTGCATCTGCCAGGCGGGAGAGGATGTCCGGTTTCAAACGTGCAAAGATTTCCGAAGCCCGCGTGGATCGCAGTGCCGGATAGGTCCGCCAGCGCGCCGTAACCTCAAGCCCCCAGTCTTCGCTTGTGTCTTTTGCCGGTTGGTCCGGGGCAAAGAACCCTTCTGTCAACGCATGAACGTCCGCGAGACGGCGCAACATGTCGTCGCGCCAAGTCGCAACGTCTTGCCCCATGAAGGCGGCCAAACGTGCAAATCCCGCATCGTCATGCGGCAACACTTGTGTTTGCGCGTCATTTATCATCTGCAAACGGTGCTCAACCTCGCGCAGGTAGCAATAGTGATCGTAGAGCCGGTTGGCGACATCTTTGCTGATCCAATTGGCCGCGGCCAAGGCCGCGAGCCCTTCACGCGTCCCAATGGCGCGCAGGCTGCGGTCGCGCCCTCCTGCGATTAACTGCCTTGTCTGGGTGAAGAATTCGATCTCGCGAATGCCACCGCGTCCCAATTTTACGTTATGCCCCTCTAGCACGACAAGGCCGTGCAGACCTTTGTGATCGCGGATTTTCAGACGCATGTCATGGGCATCCTGAATGGCCGCAAAATCCAGATGCTTTCGCCACACAAATGGCTCCAAAGTTGCAAGGAATTGCGCACCGGCCGCCTGGTCACCGGCGCAGACCCGCGCCTTGATATAGGCCGCACGCTCCCAGGTCCGGCCGACGCTCTCGTAGTAGCGCTCTGCCGCTTCCATCGACAGACACACCGGCGTCACGGAGGCATCAGGCCGCAGGCGCAAATCCGTGCGAAAGACATATCCCCCATCGCGCACATCCGAGAGTATCGCCGTCATCTTGCGCGTGACCCGAATGAAGGCCGCCCGCACTTCGTGATAATTGTCAGGATCAAAACGCGTTTCATCAAAAAGGCAAATCAGGTCAATGTCGGAGGAATAATTCAATTCCCCCGCGCCCATCTTGCCCATTGCCAAGACGACCATGCCGCCCGCATTCGCGGGATCGTCGCTTTCGGGCAGTTTGCCGCGCGCGACCTCAGCCGCAACAAGCCGGGTAACGCAGGCCTGCACCGCGGCGTCAGCAAAACCCGTGAGCGTTTCAGTAACGGTTTCAAGCGGCCAGACGCCCGCCAAATCCGCCAAACCCGTCAACAGCGCTATCCGGCGTTTGCATTGGCGTAGCGCAATGGGAAGCGCGGTCAGGGAGACGCTCGGGATCTCCGACAAGAGTGCTGCAACCGCCGCTTCGGGATCATCGAACGCGGATTTGATCCACACCTCTTCCTGGCGCATCAAATCGGCCAGATAGGGACTGCACCCGGCCGCGCCCGCAATCACATCGCGCAGAGCATGCGGAAAGTCCGCAAAACCCGCCAGCGCTTCACCACCCCTTTCGGTATCAAAAGGCACTGGGCTGCGGGAGATGCGGGATGCAAACGTCATGCAGGCACAGTATTGCGCGGCGCGCGCGGGTCAATGCAGATCAACACCGTCGCATGTGCAAAACCACATCTGGCAGCCCGGACGGCCATCTATGTCACCCTTCTCTGCCCGCACCGGCGCAGCCAAGTTAATGCATATTCCGCATCCCAACAGGCCGATCATCCCCGCCTATCAGGTCAAGGCGCGGAACCTACGCAGCTATTTCTCTCTTAAGTTACTGATTTATATTCGCAATAAAAGTAAATGTAAAAAACATTTACATTTCATCTTGAACTCCGGTCGCGAAATGCCAATATCTGTCATGTGAAAAGCATTCACATCAACGCATACCGATAACAAAGGAGCCGACAATGACCACCGCCACCCCCCATTCCCCTATGGCTATTGACCAGCAGATGGGGTTTTTCGCCCGCGCTGAAGCTTGGCTCGATGCCCGCGGCAAAGGCGCCTGGATCGCAGCCATGGTCGTCAGTTTCATTCTGTTTTGGCCAATCGGTCTCGCCCTTCTAGCCTATTTGATCTGGAGCAAACGCATGTTCAATACTTCCTGCAACGGCCATTCCCGCCGCCACAGCATCCGCAAATCTTCAGGCAATAACGCATTCGACGCCTATAAATCTGAGACGCTACGCCGTCTGGAAGAAGAGCAAGACAACTTCGAGGCCTTCCTCAAGCGTCTGCGCGATGCCAAGGACAAGGCCGAGTTTGACCAGTTCATGCAGGACCGTGCTGCTGCACAGGACGCCAACGCAGGGCCAACGCAGCCGACCCCGACGACCGCTTGATCCCCCACTGTCCCTCCAGGGGTGGCCTGTTTCTCCACAGGCCGCCCTTTCATTTTTTTTAAAGACCGTCGAAAGTAGAACGATGCCGATTGAGACAAATCAATATCCAACCCGTTTTTCCAGCGCGCATTTCGCAGGCGTTCCGCTGAAACGCGGCATCGCGTGGGTGTTTGACGTGGTGCTGATCGCCATTCTCAGCGCGCTAATCCTGCCCTTTACCGCCTTTACAGGCATCTTCTTCTTTCCCGTGATGATGCTGGTAATCGGTTTTCTCTATCGTTGGTTCACGATTGCAGGCAGTTCGGCCACCTGGGGGATGCGGATCATGGGCATTGGCTTGCGCGATCTTGATGGCGCTCCACTGACGAGCGGCATGGCGCTGGCCCATACAACCGGCTACACCGTGAGCGTCGCAATGGCGCCCCTGCAATTGGTTTCGGTTATCCTGATGCTGGTGACTGCACGCGGACAGGGCCTGAGCGATCACGTACTTGGTACAAGGGCCATCAATCTACCGCGTTAATTGTGCGACAAGCGCGCTCTTGGCGGATGGTAAATCGATTGTTAAGATCACCCCGTTACCGCCGGAGTGTCTATGCGTCATACCCTTCCTATCGCGCCGCAGTTTTATGTGACGGCACCGCAACCCTGCCCCTATCTTGATGGCCGCATGGAGCGTAAGCTGTTCACCGCGCTACAAGGCGACACTGCGCCCGAACTCAACGATGCTCTTTCAAAGCAGGGCTTTCGGCGTTCGCAGAATGTGCTTTACCTCCCATCTTGTGCGGAATGTTCCGCCTGTATGTCGGCGCGTATTGATGTGAGTAAATTCCAGCCAACCCGCAGCCAACGACGTGTGTCCAAGCGCGCGGCCCATATTGACCGCCGCGCGACCTCGCCTTGGGCGACGGAAGAACAATACGATCTGTTTCGCAAATATCTTGATGGCCGCCATGCGAAAGGCGGTATGGCGGATATGGATATGTTCGAATTTGCCGCCATGGTCGAAGAAACCCCGATCCGGTCCCGCCTGTTTGAATACGCCGATAAAATCAACCTGCGCGCGGTTTGCCTGACGGACGTTCTCGATGACGGGTTGTCGATGGTTTATTCCTTCTTTGACCCCGAAAGCGAAAAACTGTCGCTCGGAACATATGTCATCCTTGACCATATCGGCGTCGCACAAGAACTGGGCCTGCCCTATGTCTATCTTGGCTATTGGGTGCCGGGCAGCCGCAAGATGGGTTACAAGGCGAACTTCGCAGGCCTTGAGGTCTATCGTGGCGGCGCTTGGGAGCCGCTCGGCGATCCTGAAGGCTACGAGGTCGACGTCCACCCCCTGTCAACCGATCCTATCGCAGAACAAGTCGCCCAGATCGCATTGCCACCCGGGCGGAGCTGATCCCCATCACACGAAGGGAGGCATGAAATGCCCGCATATGTCATTGGCCAGCTCGATATTCACGATCCTGAGGCATACCAAGCCTACTTGAATGGCTTCATGCCTAGTTTTGAAAGACACGGCGGCGAACTCCTTGCAACGTCGCGCGCTGAGACCGAGATCCTTGAGGGCAGTTGGGCTATGCCGCGTACCGTGATTATGCGTTTTCCATCGGTGCAAGACGCCAAGGCGTGGCACGATGACCCTGATTATCAGGAACTGGCAAAGATCAGGAAGCGGACCGCTGCGACCAATTTGGTGGTGATTGACGGGATCGGTTGACGACTTGGCGCCCTTTGCAGATGCAGGTGGCGTGAAAACCGGGATTGTTCCAGCTCGGGCTGGCGCGGATTGAACGCGGATCCCGACCCCGAAACGAAAAAAGCGGTGCCAATGGCACCGCCTTATCTTGTCTTTGACCCTCAGCTTAGTTGATGAGGTTCGGAATGATCGTGACGACCGCGGGGAACAACGCCAGCAAGGTCAGTCCTGCCACCTGAATCCCGATGAACGGCATCACGCCCTGATAGATCTGGCCCGTCGTAATCGACTTGGGTGCCACGCCGCGCAGGTAGAACAGCGCAAAGCCGAACGGCGGGGTCAGGAACGAGGTTTGCAAATTCACCGCGATCATGATCGTCACCCATTTCGGATCAAAGGTACCGCCGTAGATCACGGGCCCGACAATCGGGACCACGATGTAGATGATCTCAAGAAAGTCGAGGACGAAGCCCAAAACAAACAGCACCAACATCACCAACAAAAAGACCGTCCATTCGTTATCAAATGACCGCAGGAATTGTTGGATGTAGTCTTCTCCTCCGAAGGAAATCAGCACAAGGTTCAACAACTGAGAGCCGATCAGGATGGTAAAGACCATCGACGTCACCTTGGCCGTTTCACGCACGACAGGGGCGAGAACCCCGCCCGCAATCAGTACCCAGCAGGACCACAGCAAGCCGAACATCGCAAAAAGGAAGCTGCCGAAAGCGACCAGATAGGCAACACGGTCTTCAAACAGGACGACCTCCTTGCCCAGCCGCATGTCGAAATTCGTCCCGATGACAAGCATCACGACAATCGCACCCGCTGTCAGCATCACGATCCGGCCGGATTGACCGCGTTCCTTGCGTTTGCGGTAGGCGGCCAG
>NZ_JBELFI010000021.1:24862-29252 GCF_042093035.1 Yoonia sp.
GATGGCACCACCTGCCCCCAAGGCCGCGGCGGGCGTCGGGTTGGTGATACCACCCAGAATCGAGCCCAGGACCGCCACGATCAGAACCAATGGCGGAAAGACAACGCGCAGGATCTCATTGCCTGCCAGCAGTTTGCCCGCGGCCCGCAATCCAAGGAACGTCACCACCAGAGGGATTACCAGAAGGACAGTCGTGATCCCCGGCGACGTGATGGCCGAGAT
Organism: Yoonia sp.; assembly: GCF_042093035.1. Classification (GTDB taxonomy): domain Bacteria; phylum Pseudomonadota; class Alphaproteobacteria; order Rhodobacterales; family Rhodobacteraceae; genus Yoonia. The sequence continues at coordinate 25,085 of NZ_JBELFI010000021.1, forward strand.
CAGCAAGATATCGACCAACAGGATCAATCCAACGCCAAAGGCCCCCAAAATCAGTGGTCGGTGATCGGCACTTGGCGCCACGCCCCGTGCCAATGCCAGCATCAGACCCATCAAAACGGTCATGATCGCAATGCCTGTGCCAATCGGGGCCGCATCCGCAACCTTTTGCACGACAAGCTCGGCGCGTTCTTCGTCAGACAAAGCACGCGCTTGCGTGACACCACCCGCCGTTTCGATCGCCTGTTGCTCTGCAACCGCTTGATCCCACGCGTCCTGCCCGTGCAGTGCGATCATGGATGCCTGACAGGCCGGCTCAACACGAGTCCGCAGCGATGCGCTCTCGCCGGTGTCTGTGAAGCTGTCCACGATAACCGACTGGCTGCCGACAAGATTGACCTGACCCATCGCCATCGTCAGCACGATAATACCCGCGGGCACCGCAAGGAACCACGTCAGACCGTCCTTGCGCGTGATAACCTGTCCACCCGCACTTTCGGAAAAGTCCACCGGAGGCGCTTTGGAAGGGTTGATGAGCGCGTAGACAAAGGCGTAGCCCGCATAAAGCGTTGCCAGCAAGATACCGGGCAGCAATGCCGCTTGGAACAATGTCCCAACCGAAACCACCGCAGGCTCCCCCAGATAGGTCAGCGCATCGGTACAGCCGGCCAGCTTCGCACGGTCTTCTTGTGCGGCCGAATAGATGTCACCGGCCAGCGTGCCCAGCAGAACGATCACAATCGAGGGCGGAATGATCTGGCCCAGCGTTCCCGAGGCCGCGATCACACCCGTCGAAAGCTGCGGCGAATACCCATTTTTGAGCATTGTCGGCAGCGCTAAAAGCCCCATCGTCACAACCGTCGCACCCACAATACCAGTAGAGGCAGCAAGAAATGCACCCACGATCACAATCGACACGGCCAGACCACCGGGCAGCGGGCCAAATACTTTTGCCATTGTTGTCAGCAATTCGTCCGCAATGCGTGAGCGCTCCAACACGATGCCCATCATCACAAACATCACAACCGCCAGCAGGGTTTCGATGGATTGACCGGCCAGAACGCGTTCGTTCATCCGGTTCACCATGAAGCCGATGTTGCGGTCCAACGCAACTTCCCAGCCCTGCGGGAACAAAACGTCCTCATAGCGGGGCAATTCGGGGTATCGGAACACTGATACCGCTTCTGGCCTTACGCCTTCTGCCAACAAGGCCGCGTATTCGGCGGAATTGGTGTCCACAGCTGCGTGTATCAACAACCCGGAGCTATCAAGTGCCGCGATGATCGCAAACGATACAACCGCCGAACCCGAGATCGCGAATGCCACGGGGAAACCTGACAGGATCCCCGCAAAGAGTGTCAGAAAGACGATAATGATACCGACTTCGATGCCATCTAATCCGAAAAGCATGTGTCTACCGCCCCGCCCTAGTGAATTTCGTTAACAAGCTCGGCGGTTTCATCGCCCATCTTGTCCTTGTCGAGATATTTGCCTTCGCTCGCCTCGCCTTCGCGCCACTCCAGAAAAGAGCGGTAGAAGAAAGCGATTGCCTGCAAAAAGACCATCGCAGTGAAGATCACCAGCAGGACCTTGAACATGAAGTAGGCGTTGAACCCATTGGGAGAGAAACCGATGGTTTCAACGTTCCAGCGCAACGCGCGCGCCTTGGTCAGCAAGCGCTCCAGCGTGTCCGAGGCGGACGGGTTCGGCACCACAAGGTGGCGCCACATAAAAAACCAGCCGTAAAGCCAAATGATGAGAGATGTCGAGGCCATGAATACAAGCGAGCCGAACATGTCGATCACGCGCTTGGTGCGGTAGCTGACCGCGGAATAAACCAGATCGACACGCACGTGCCCGCCTTGCACGAATGTATACATCGCACAGAGTGTCACGATGATTGCGTTATAGAATTTCAACTCTTCGGACCACCAGCTTACATCTTTTGTCAGCGTAATCCCGAAGCCGATCGAAATCTCGGAGACCGCAAAAACCCGCTGCATGAAGATAATCACGATCTGTTGCAGCACCATCAGCAATCCCGCCCATGCCGCAACGCGCCCGACGGTGTTGGCGAATATCTCCAGCCCACGCACGACGCCCCAAAGCACGGCATTTTTGAAAAGGCCTACAATGGTCAGAACAAAAAACATGACCAGGATCACAAAGAAGAATTCAACCGAGGCGCCGTAATAGATGAAGCGCATGAGCGCTTCTTTCTGTTCGGTCTCCATCGCGCCATTGATCGATGGCACCCAGGTCAGCCAGAGCCCCGGGTTCAATATGGCGTAAAAGAAGTTGAAAAATGCTTCGATCAGGTTGGCAAGAAACCACCCTATCGGATTTCCACCCCATGCTTCGACCAAGCCCATAGGTGCGTCCCCTTCGTCATCCTGTTTGGCGTCTCATTCCTGCGCCGCCGCTTGGTATAAGGGCCCAGATGCACAAAGCACCGGGCCCCTACATTGGTCTGGATCAGGTCAGACCGAACAATCGCGCTTAGCCGTCACGTTGTGCTGTAAACACACCGTCAGACGCTGCAATCCATGCAGCGGAGCTGTCACGGGATGTTTCGAAGCTTGCGCGGATGCGGTCATAAAGCTCATCGCCGGCAAACTCGTCCATGGCCTGCTGCGATCCGACGCGGAAGGCATCCCAAACATCGTCAGGGAAGGACATCACCTTCGTGCCGGAGGCTTGCAGACGCTGCAAAGCTGCACCGTTGCCTTCAAGCGACTGTGCCAGCGACCAGTGGTGTGTCGCCATCGCCGCGTTTTCGATAATGGACTGATGCGCCGGTGACAGGCTTTCCCAGACATCAAGGTTGATTGCCGCAGACAGGGCAGAACCCGGCTCGTGGAAACCACCTGTGTAGTAGAATTCGCAAACCTCTTGCAGACCAAGACGTTCGTCAGCAAGCGGGCCAATCCATTCAGCGCCATCAATCGCACCGGATGCCAGTGCCTGATAGATTTCACCGCCGGGCACGTTTTGTACGGATGCACCAGTGTTACCCAATGCACGGCCACCAAGACCCGGCATACGGAATTTCAGACCTTGCAGGTCCGCCGCGGATTCGATTTCCTTACGGAACCAGCCACCAGGCTGCGCGCCTGTGTTACCGGCCAAGAATGTCTTCATGCCGAAAATCTGGCCCAGCTCGTCATGCAGTTCCTGACCGCCGGCATGTTGGTACCAGTTAATCAATTCCTGCGCGGTGCCACCAAATGGCACGGCTGTAAAGAAGTAGTAACCCGGGTGCTGACCGCCAAAATAATATTCAGCAGAGTGATACATGTCAGCCTGACCTGACGACACCGCGTCAAATACTTCGAATGCACCAACAAGCGAACCCGCAGGCTTCTTGTCGATTGTCAACGAACCACCGGACATGGTGTTGACGGCGTTCTTGAGGTATTCGGCAGCGTCATCAAAGATAGCAAAGCCATCAGGGACTGATGTTACCAAGGTGAGTGTGCGGTTGCCCTGCGCGATTGCAGGTGCTGCCAGAGCCGCAGTAGCCGCAGCGGTCCCCCCCAAGGCAGAATTCTTTAAAAAAGAGCGGCGATCCATATGTGGTTCCTCCAGTTGTAGTGTGCGAAAAAGGCGCGTGTCGCCTTTTCGTCGCCGGATATAAGCAAAGCGTTTTCATTTGGTCCAGCATCAAAAGACTGTCACAGGCGCAAGCGCGGCGTGACATTACGCTACGTCAGGTGTGAAAAATCACCCCCAATTTGCAAAATGATGCGATGTTAGCGCTATTTATGATCCCTCCCGATCGTTACACGCCTGCATTTCCATATTGCCAATCTGGTAAAAAAAACTGACAATATTGTGAAATACAGGCCGCCACATGACGCGGGCGCTTCGCGGCCTGACATTAAATGTCTCAGAATGCCAAAGAAAAGAAATTAAAGTCCATGGGCGGTTTCGCGAGAAAGCGCTCGCGGCATGACGGCAACGAGCGGCTTTGCTGATCCTATGAACAGCGTTTAGTTTTCGACAGTCGCTTGGATTGCACTGCGGACAATGGTGAACCATTCACCCGACAGGCGCAATTCTTCCAGACCTGCGTTGATGATCGGCAAGGCTTCGTTGGCCAATGCGTTGTCCTTGGACACGAAGATATGTGTGGTGACGGTGCCCTTGAGCGGCTCCAGCGTTGTGATGC
>NZ_JBELFI010000022.1:0-27886 GCF_042093035.1 Yoonia sp.
CACATGGCATAAGGCAAACATCGAAGAAGTTTGAGCTTGTTGGTCAGTTTCTTCGGAAACGCAATTTCAAAGCGATCAGATTGGATGCCGGTCATGATTTGGTCAATCGCCTCATCCAGTTCGACAAGGATTGGAAGCGATCTGTCCTCACGATCCGTCATAGGTGTCCGAACAGAGGCAGGATTGACCACTTGCACTTTTACGCCGTGCGGTTTGACGCGTAGATACAGACTTTCAGCAAGGTTTATGACTGCTGCTTTGCTGGCCCCATAGCCAGTCGAGAAGGCAAAACCGCCATAGCCGGAGACCGAACCAACGAGCACGATATGTCCCTGTTTGCGTGAAATGAGATGTGGAAGGAGCGGTTCAAGGCAATTTGCGATACCCACTGTATTGACCGCGAAATGTTGCGCAAACTGAGTTGCGTCAAAGGGGTCGATCACGTCCGGCTTAAAAAATCCGGAATTCAAAACCGCGAGATCAATCGGGCCAAGCTCTGCAATTATGTCTTCCACCGCCTGCTTGGTGACACTCAGATCAGTAACATCGAGAGGCGCGCGGACTATACGGCCTGGGCTGCCTTGCGCTTCATCTGTGAGTGCCTCAAGCTCAGTCACACGACGCGCACTAGCAGCGACAGTCCAGCCTTCGGAGCAAAGACGCAAAGCCAAAGCTTTTCCAAACCCGGAACTCGCGCCAGTCACCCAGGCGATGCCTTTTTCTGCTCTTTTAGTTTTTGCCATTCTAGCCGCTTTCTCTTTTTGTTTTGGGAAAGGCTGTTCGACAACTTCAGCGGACCAGCACTCAGATCGATAAACATGGAGCCGCAACCAACAGTGGCAACCCAATACGTGAAAGTTTCTTGCGCGCGGCAACCGCAAAATCGCTTTTGGTGCTCTACGATGCTGTTGCGAAGGGTGCAATGCGGCCAGTGAAAGCCAGAAATAAAACGACCGCTTCGTTCCGCAAAACAAACATTTGGGTAGACGGAACTGAACGTGCGCTTTTGCGCAACACTGAGCCGAACTGTCGTCTGCAACTGCACTGCCAACGCTATGTTCAGGGGGGCATAGACGGGGACGCCACGAATCTGGCAAGATGCGGAAGCCGTAGTCGCAGCAGAAACTTTGTTGAGAGGATCACCCGATGCCCTGGAATTGGAGGAGAATACTTGGCTGGATTCTCTTGTGTCTTGGGTGCCTCTCGATGTTCATAGGTGTCTGGTCTATCGGCGGCTATATCTGGGGTGCTGTTTCAGTTCTTGATGAACCGGATCAATCATGGATGTTTTGGGGTCTAATCTTTGTATTGATTGGCATCGCCGGGATTGTTTTGGGAACCGCGATGGCGTTGGTGGGTTGGTCAATGGTGAAAAAGAAGTGAAGTCCGCATGTCACCTTTCGCAGCATAACTCGCGTAGGCGACCCCCGCTTACACAACGGCGCGATCATTCGTTTCGGGTGGCAGCTCGGTCCCGCGCTGCCGTCATTCGGTGGTCGAGCAGGAATCAGCACCTCAGCATTGAGGCCCTCTTCCCTTGGTTGAGTTGCTATTAGCGGTCACAAACGACCGTTTCTGACCGGCTCGGTTTCTCCAGAGCCGCCATTTGAGCAGCCGGAGCGAATTCACATTACGTCCTGCAATCCGGGCCAGCGACACGACGCTTGCCCAAATGGAGCAGGCCTCACCGATGCACTATTGTGCATCCGCGAGGCCTGATTTGATTTCGTGAGTTGCAGAGCCGTTTCAGACACTGGTGCAGATGTATTTCATCTCCAGATAGTCCTCGATCCCGTGGTGCGAGCCTTCGCGGCCCAAACCGGACTGTTTCACACCACCAAACGGGGCCACCTCGGTTGAGATGATGCCGGTGTTCACGCCTACAATCCCGTATTCCAAAGCTTCGGCGACTTTGGTCACGCGGCTGAGGTCTTTGGCGTAGAAATAGGACGCAAGGCCAAAGATCGTGTCATTGGCTTGCGCGATCACATCGTTCTCATCCTCGAACATGAAGAGCGGTGCGAAAGGGCCAAATGTTTCGTCGGTGCTGACCAACATCCCTTTCTTGGCATTGGTCACAATGGTCGGTTCAAAGAACTGCCCGCCAAACGCATGTGGTTTGCCGCCTGTCAGGATCTCTCCGCCCTTGGCAACGGCATCATCAAGGTGTTCTTGCACTTTTGTCACAGCGGCAGGCGCGATCAATGGGCCAAGTGTCGTGCCTTCGCTGAAGCCGTCGCCGACGTGCAGGTTTTCAACAGCGACTTTGAGCTTTGCCGCGAATGCATCATAGACACCTTTTTGGACGTAGATCCGGTTTGCGCACACGCAGGTCTGGCCATTGTTGCGAAATTTGCAGGCGATGGCACCGATCACGGCTTCATCCAGATCTGCATCGTCAAAGACAATGAACGGTGCGTTGCCGCCCAATTCCATTGAGCATTTCATCACCTGATCTGCCGCTTGCCGCAAAAGAATGCGTCCCACTTGGGTTGAGCCGGTAAAGGTCAGTTTACGTACAGCTTGGTTTTCGCAAAACTCTTTGCCAACCTCTGGCGCATTGGAGGACGTTACGACCGACAAAAGCCCGTCTGGAACACCTGCTTCTTGAGCCAGCTTCGCCATTGCCAGCGCTGAAAGCGGCGTCAGCTCGGACGGCTTGATGACAAATGCGCAGCCAGCGGCAAGTGCGGGGGCGACTTTGCGCGCAATCATCGCGTTGGGGAAGTTCCAGGGTGTGATCCCTGCGGCAACTCCAATGGGCTGTTTGATGACGGTAATACGTTTGTCAGACATATGTGCCGGGATCGTTTCACCGTAGATACGCTTGGCTTCTTCTGCGAACCATTCAATGAACGATGCGCCATAGCCGATTTCACCGCGGGACTCCGCCAGCGGTTTGCCTTGCTCGGCTGTCATGATAATCGCCAAGTCTTCTTGGTTGGCCATTGTCAGGTCAAACCATTTGCGCAACACGTTGGCACGCTCTTTGGCGGTGCGCGCCGCCCAAGGCTTTTGTGCCTTTTCCGCGGCTGCAATCGCGTCAGCGACTTCATCGCGCGACAAGTCAGGCACCTGTGCGATGACATCGCCGCGCGCGGGGTTTGTCACGTCGATCGTCGCGCCACTTCTGGCCTGCACCCAAGCGCCCGCGACAAAAGCATCTGTGCAGACCAGATCAGGACGTGACAGCATGGACTTCAGGTTCGTGATAGCATCTAGCATTGTGGCCTCCGGTTAACCCAGGCGCTATGTGCCCGATGTAGGGTGGTTTCGTAAAGGGGAACAAGAATGGATTTTGATGATGCCTTCGCAAATGCCGCGTATATTCCGGATGGAGGTCTCTATCCTGAACGCTGGATGCGTGCAGCTCAGGTGTTTCGTGACAACACAGAAACCGCGCTGGAGATCGCCTACGGAGATAAGGAACGTCAAAAGCTTGATCTGTTTTTGCCCGAAGGCAAACCGAAGGGATTGGTGGTTTTTGTACACGGCGGATACTGGCTTCGCTTTGACAAGAATTATTGGTCGCATTTTGCGGCAGGCCCGTTGGCGCAGGGTTGGGCCGTCGCGATGCCGGGCTATGATGTGTGCCCGGACGTGAGGATCACGCAGATCGGGCAGCAGATTGACAAGGCAATCGCGTTGGCTGCAACACATGTGGATGGTCCGATCCGACTGGCGGGGCATTCTGCCGGTGGGCAACTTGTTGCACGTGTGGCGGGCCTGCCCGATCCGACCGGATGGTCGTCGCGGCTGGAAAGGATTGTGCCGATTTCCCCTGTCGCCGATCTCGTGCCGCTCATGCATACAACGATGAACCGCGATCTTGGTATTACAGATGCCGAAGCATTGCGGGAAAGCCCAATCCATCACGAAGCGCCAGCTGTGCCCGTTTCAATTTGGGTCGGCGCGGATGAACGCCCGGTGTTTTTGGATCAAGCAGATAAGCTGTCGCAGGCATGGAAGTGCGCAAAAGTCGTTTTGGATGGGTGTCACCATTTCAACATTCTCGACGGGCTCAAGGATAGCGATTCGGCGTTGACGGCTGATCTGTGTCTTTGAGTGTGCGCCAACTTGCGAAATGAGCAGTCTATCGCGTGTTTCTGTGCCGTTTCGTTATGTTTTCATTGTCAACGATAGACAAGTCATGCGTAAATATCTTAGCACGCGTAAAGAAACTGGGGAGCATTTGCGCAATACGCAAACTGCGGTGGGAAACTTATGACGATTATCAAGAGCGCAGCGTTTGTTTTAGCTGCATTGACGCTCGCGGCGTGTGAACGCTTGGGCGACAACAATGACGTGACCGATGGTGGTCTTGACGGCGGATTTCTACGTGACGGGGTCGCAAATGTCTGGGTTGATCCCGATGGATGCCAGCATTGGTACGTCGACGACGGCGTTGAAGGGTTCATGACGCCGCGCCTGAATCGCGATGGCACGCCCAAATGTCAGGACACGCGCGGTCAGGTGATGCTCAAAGACGGCACCATGGTTGATGCCGAGCAAGAGCCGGAAATGCCTCAGGCGTAGGCCGAAAGCTTGATTTATTCAGATATGCGTCCTTGCCAGTGCGCCTTTTTGCAGTTGGCGCATCCGAACGAAAAATGAATCTTGTTTCATTGGTCAGGCCGCGCGCCTTTCCCGCTATCGCGAAAGCCCCCCGGGGTCATTTTTGATCTTTCATATCGGTTTGGCTGTCACTATATACTCTGCAAGTTCCCCGACAATGCGAACCCGGCTGCCAATGCAGTCTGCCCAACTTAAGGGCGCGGGAAAGGCTTGTCTGTTGCAAAAGATGGAGATGAAAGATGTCCGATAAACCGATTATGGCGAAAGCCACTGCTGTATGGCTCTGCGACAACACAACACTGACCTTCAAGCAGATTGCAGATTTCTGTGGTTTCCATGAATTGGAAGTGCAGGGGATCGCTGATGGTGATGTGGCCGCGGGCGTGAAGGGTTTCGATCCGATTGCTAACAATCAGCTTACTCAAGAAGAGATCGACAAGGCTGAGGCCGATCCGCTGCACAAGCTGAAGTTGAAATTCTATGCCGCTGCTGCTGGCGAAGAAAAGCGCCGCGGCCCGCGGTATACGCCACTGTCCAAACGTCAGGATCGCCCGGCGTCCATTTACTGGTTGGTGAAGTTCCACCCGGAGCTGACAGACGGCCAAATCTCCAAACTGGTTGGCACCACAAAGCCGACAATTCAGGCGATCCGCGACCGCACACACTGGAACATCAACAACATCGAGCCGATTGATCCGGTAGCCCTTGGTTTGTGCAAACAGTCAGAGCTTGATGCAGCAGTGCAAAAAGCCAACGCCAAGAAAGCCAAAGACGGCGAAGCGATGTCTGATGACGAACGCCGCAAACTGGTCAGCACGGAGCAGTCACTTGGAATGCCGGCTGAGCCCAAAATGCCAAGCGCAAGGGCTGGTCTTGAGGCGTTCAGCCTGTCTGATCCACGCGATGACGAGGAAGAAGAGGAAGACACCCGCGATGTGTCCGACGCGGAAAGCTTCTTCAATCTGCCTGATGATGATGAGGACAGCAAAGACTGATCTGGATTGATCTAGGAATTCAACGGGCGCTGCTTTGGTTAAGCGGCGCCCTTTTTATGTCCGGCGTGCTGCAATGAACCGTGTCGTGCGGGTTTTGCCGTGGTAGCCGCTTTCGATAATCTCAAACCCGGCCTTGCGCATCGCATCTTCCAGCGCGGCCGAACTGAAGATGTTCACATGCGGCGCTCTTCCAATCCATTGCATGACCTTTATCAGCGGCGGCAGCGCGAAACTCATGTCGCGCAGGCATGCTGTCTTCGTGATGAGCATCCCACCGGGACGAATAAGGCTGTGCAAATGTGCCAATCCTTCGTCGAGATCATCCAAGAGGTGTAGAATACTGAAGGCGCAAGCGACATCAAATGGTGCGCCGTCGATGGGCTTTGTGGCCTCTGTCTGGATAAAACGTAGGTTTTCGAGGTCGGTGTCTGCGCGCTTTTCCTCAGCAATCGCGAGCATTTCAGAAGAGATATCCGTCGCGGTCATTTGCTTGACGCAGGATGCGAGTTTGAGCGCGGTGCTGCCTGTGCCACAGCCGATCTCAAGCAGATGATCCTCAGGCATCAGAAAACTGCGGGTACGGGCCAGCGTTTCTTCGTACCCGCCCATGTCAGCGATCTTAGACGCCGCGTATTTGCGCGCGGTTCTGTCCCAAAATCCAGCGTCAGCCATCTTTTCAATCCTTTGAATTAGTCCCCACCGCAAACGGGGGACTTCAGATAAAAGCGCCTATAACGCCTTTCGCGCATTCAAAGCTGCCGTAATCGTCCCGTCATCGAGATAATCCAACTCACCACCAACAGGGACGCCCTGTGCCAGTGAGGTCACGGTAATTCCGGGCAATTGATCGGAGATATAGTGTGCCGTGGTTTGCCCGTCGATCGTCGCACCGAGGGCCAGAATGACCTCCGTTACTTCTTCGGTCTTGATACGGTCGATCAACTTTGGAATGCGCAACTCATCCGGCCCAACTGCATCAAGCGCTGAAAGTGTGCCGCCAAGGACATGATACCGGCCTTTGAAGACGCCGCTGCGCTCCATTGCCCAAAGGTCGGCAACGTCTTCGACCACGGCGATCTGACCGGTGCGGCGTTTTTCGGATTGGCAAATATCGCAGAGGTCGCTGGTGCAGACATTGCCGCAATTCAGGCATTCGCGGACCGTGGCACCCACTTGCTGCATCGCATCTGCCAATGGCAGCAACACGAGCGACCGCTTCTTGATAAGATGCAACACCGCACGCCGCGCAGAACGTGGCCCAAGACCGGGCAGTTTCGCCATCAAGGCGATCAGATTGTCGAGATCTTCGGTGCCGTTGCTCATTGCCAGCTTAAAACGGCAGGTTCATGCCCGGTGGCAGGCCCATCGCTTCGGTCATCTTACTCATTTCTTCCTGCGCGCGCTCAGTCGCTTTGCTCTGCGCGTCTTTGATCGCGGCAAGGATAAGGTCTTCGACGACTTCTTTGTCATCGCCGTTGAAGATCGATGGGTCGATATCGAGCCCCTTCAATTCGCCCTTCGCCGTCGCTGTGGCCTTAACGAGGCCCGCACCACTGACGCCCTCGACCATGATGGTATCGAGGTCTTCCTGCATTTGGGCCATCTTGCCCTGCATTTCTTGTGCCTGTTTCATCATCTTGGCCATATCGCCAAGCCCGCCAAGTCCTTTGAGCATGTCACGCATCTCCCTTCATTTACGGCGTCCCGGTAAGGGCGCTGTGTAGAGGACTACACCGATACACATTGCAGCAGCAACCGCAATGAAAAGGGCCGGGCTACCCGCGCAACCCTCAGCGATGGCCGCACTGCGCAAGCCGTCGCCGCTGCCCCATTGGGTGACGATAAAAGTGGCCAAACTCCAGCCGACAACGACTGCGACGCCGCCCCATTCGCTGCGAAACCGCACGGCGAGGGCGGTTGCGACGATCAGGATTAGGACCATCGGGGTCTGGGCCAGGAACAGCATTTCATCAAAGGCGGAGACGGTGCCGCCATCCCAGCCGGGGCGTAATTCGCGGCAAACCTCTGCCCATGCTGGCGCGGGTGAAAGCAGTGCAATTCCCAGGATCAGTCTTCGTCGAACGGGTCCCACTCCTCATCCACCTCAGGCAGTGCATCGGTCAGCGCCTCTTGCGTTTTTTCCGCTTCGGTGCGGATTTCCGTGATCTTCGCATTTGGAAACGCGGCGATGACAGCTTGAACCAACGGATGCGCCTCCGCTTCCGCCTTTATGGCATTGTCTGCCGCGTCGCGGACCTCCGCTATCGTTGGCGCGCCGCCTTCTGCGACACTGATTGCCCAGCGGTTGCCGGTCCAAGCCTGTAAGCGTGCACCCAGCCGCCCCACCAGATCACGCGCCGCATCAGGTGTCGGGTTTACCTCGATCCGGCCTGCTTGATAGCTGACCAATCGCAGTCCAGTTTCAACCTCGACCAGAAGCTTGACATCGCGGTGGGTGCGGATCAGCTCAACAACATCTTCAAAGCGTGCGTAATGCCGGAGCGCATCTGTTTGCAGCGCCACGGCGGTTTGCGCGCCGGCCGCCGATGGACCACTGGGGGCTGAATGCGTCGGCGCTGGGGATGAGGCCATTGCAGTCGTGCCGCGCGCTTGCGGCGCAGGTTGCCCGCCAGACGGACCCTGCGGCGGCGGTGTTGTGCCTTGCAGTTTGCGTACCAGTTCCTCTGGGCTTGGCAGGTCGGCCACATGGGTCAGGCGGATGACGGCCATTTCCGCGGCCATCATCGCATTGGGGGCCATTGCGACCTCTTCCAGCGCCTTCAGCAGCATTTGCCACATCCGCGACATCACCCGCATTGGCAGGTCAGCGGCCATTGTTTGACCGCGTGTCCGCTCATCGGGGCTTATGGTGGGGTCTTCGGCGGCTTCGGGTGTGATCTTGATAACGCTCACCCAATGGCAGACCTCCGCCAGATCACGCAGCACGGCCATCGGATCGGCGCCATCGGCATATTGGCCCGAAAGCTCTGTCAACGCGGCGGCCGCTTCGCCTTTCAGGATCATATCAAAGAGGTCAAGCACACGGCCACGGTCGGCCAATCCCAACATCGCGCGTACTTGATCGGCGTTGGTTTCGCCCGCACCGTGGCTAATCGCCTGATCGAGCAATGATTGCGCATCGCGGGCCGATCCTTCCGCGGCGCGGGTAATCAACGCAAGCGCCTCATCCGTAATCTCGGCCCCTTCGGCAGTCGCGATCTTGCGCAAAAGTGCTATCTGCACCTCAGGTTCGATCCGGCGAAGATCGAAACGCTGGCAGCGGGACAGAACGGTCACCGGGACCTGTCGGATTTCGGTCGTGGCAAAGATGAATTTCACATGCTCGGGCGGTTCCTCCAGCGTCTTGAGCAGCGCATTGAACGCGTTCTTGGATAGCATATGCACTTCGTCGATGATGTAGATCTTGAAACGGGCAGAGGCCGCGCGGTAATGCACACTGTCAATGATTTCGCGGATATCACCGACGCCGGTGCGGCTGGCGGCGTCCATTTCCATCACATCGACGTGGCGGCCTTCCATGATCGCGACACAGTGTTCGCATTTCCCGCAAGGTTCGGTCGTGGGGCCGCCTGTGCCGTCGGGTCCGATGCAATTCATCCCCTTGGCGATGATCCGCGCCGTTGTTGTTTTGCCGGTGCCGCGAATGCCCGTCATAATGAAGGCTTGGGCGATGCGGTCCGCTGCGAAAGCGTTCTTGAGCGTGCGCACCATCGCATCCTGACCGACCATATCTGCGAATGTTTCGGGTCGGTATTTCCGGGCGAGCACTTGGTATTGCGGCTGATCGGTCATGGTGGCCTTTGGCATGGGATTCGGGGCAGTGTTAGCGTAAGCGGGCGATGTGGATTGGTCCACCTCATTGCAGGCAGAAACGAAATGATCGGATTTGCAATATATCGGCTGAAAGTTCATGGCGGTACGCTGGGTCTGTCGCCGATGCCGGGGCGCACCAGACATTACCATGCTGACTGGCACCACTTGATGGCATGGAAGCCCGACATGGTTTTGACTATGACCACACAGGCAGAGCTGGACCGCAAAGGGGCCGGGACCCTGGGGGCGGATTTGGTCAGGGCTGGTGTCCAATGGCGGTATCTGCCGATTGCGGATTTCGGTGTGCCCTCGGATATGGACTGGCCGCAGTCGCGGGACGCGGCTCTTGCCATTCTGAGCCGTGGTGGCCGCGTTTTGGTGCATTGCTTTGGCGGCTGTGGCCGCTCAGGTATGATGGCGTTGCGCTTGATGATTGCAGCTGGCGAAGATGCAGATGGCGCGCTTGCGCGTTTGCGCCAGATACGGCCATGTGCGGTTGAGACAGATGCACAGATGGCTTGGGCGCTGTTGGGATAGGCTGGATCATGATCCGCCAAGCAAGACCCTAGGTTCGGTCCTTCTTTTGCACCGCTGAACGATACATCTTCCCAAGCTTTCGCCCCCGATCCCGCGCTTGCGCAATGGTTTCGGTTGCATGTTCGTTCTCGCGCTTGAGTTTCTTGAACCGTTTGAGCCTTTCGGGGTCAATTTCACCCGCCGCGATACCCGCCTGAACAGCACATCCCGGCTCTGTTTCGTGCGCGCAATCGCGAAATTTGCATCGCATGGCCTGTTCAGAGATTTCGGGGAACGTCGCATCAATCCCGTAGGCGACTTCGGCCACGCCCAGCCCGCGCATTCCGGGCGTATCAATCAGCCAACCACCCCCACGCATCCGGTGCAGCGACCGTCCTGTTGTTGTGTGCCGTCCGCGTGCATCGTCCTCGCGGATGTCTTGGGTGAGTGCATCACCACCGGTCAGCGCATTCGCAACTGTCGTCTTGCCAACACCGGAGGAGCCTGCAAGCGCGATCGTTTGCCCTTTCCCGCACCACGGAGCCAGCAATGACACCATATCATCCGATTTTGCATCGCAGGCGATGACCTCCAAATCCCGCCCCAAGCTGCGGGCCTGGTCAATATAGACGTCAGGATCGTCGGTCTGGTCGGCCTTAGTCAACAAGATCACCGGTGTAATCATCGCATCATGAGACAGCGCCAAATAACGCTCCAGACGGGCGACGTTGAAGTCGTTGTTGCATGAGGATGTGATGAAAAGCGTGTCCAGATTGGCCGCGATCAACTGCTTTTCGCCGGTATGATACTCGGTTCCGCGTGTGAGTTCTGTTTTGCGATCAATGACGCGGACAAGGCGATGCTGTTCAGGGGCGCACAGCACCCAGTCGCCAACCGCGACAGCCGCCGTTGTGATGCCAGGATCAAGCGTCAGCTCCAGCGTGCCGATTTCGGAAAACCCCACAACGCGGTCGCGGTGGACCGTTGCAATGCGGGCAGGGGTAAGGGTTTCAAGCTCAATCAGATCAAGCTGGGACATGTAAAAGGGGGACCACCCGAGGGCGTCGCGTGTCAGATCGTTCAATGATCTATCCTCGTCAAAGAGATGGGTTTCGCGGACCACATAGGTTGGTCCGCGGGCACCGGACGAGGGGGCGGAAATAACTTCAGCGCACCCAGACCGGGAGAGTATTTGTCGAGACAATCATGAACATCCTCCTTTTCTTGAATGGCGAGGCATGCGCTTGCCTGCGGCAAAGCGCATGGGTGAGAGGCTGACAACGACCCAAGCGGGGCTCGTTATGGCTGCTTCCTTCCGGACCTGACCAGGTTGGCGAGGCGCTCGCCCGCGCCAACCTCTCACCGTTCATATAGGGCAGGCGGAAACGCACTGCAAGGCATCTCGGCGGGGCGGGCGCCTGCAAATCAGGTCATAATTTATCTGATGTCGTATGCGTTTGATGCCCGACTTGAAAGAAATTGCACTCAGGCCATCCGCATGGCATTTGGGCCGGATGAAGATCGCAGAGACAGTCACTTTTGGCAGCTCCGGGCTGAACCGTGCGGCAGAGTTGCGCGGGCAAGCCTGCGCGCTCAAGGCGAACTCACAGGCGCGCAGCATAGTGCTGTGGCGCGGCAAGCCGTTGATTGCAGGCGATGCGCTTTGCCGCGTGCCTTTGGATCATCCTGTGATGATGGAAGCTGCCGCTGACATGGTGTTTCTGGGTTGTGAAGACGATGCACCGATCTTTGCGGCGGATCTGTCTGGCTGGCTGCCGCCCGATGTCGATCCAGAGAACCTCGACAGTTTTCAAGATCTGACTGAGCAACAACACGCCACGCTGCCCGACGCCGCATTTGCAGAGTTGCGTGCGATCATGACACGCTTGTCCCCGCGTGATGCAGAGCTTGCGGCAACGGCCAAAGCAGTCATCGCCTGGCATTTGTCACACCGGTACTGCGCGCGCTGCGGCGCTGAAAGCCAATTTGCGATGGCGGGGTGGCAACGCGATTGCGGGTCTTGTGATGCCCGCCATTTTCCGCGCACTGATCCCGTCGTTATCATGCTCATCACCCATGGCAACGCTGTCCTTGTGGGCCGCTCGCACGGTTGGCCAGAAGGCATGTATTCGCTGCTGGCGGGCTTTGTCGAACCCGGTGAGACGATCGAAGCTGCCGTGCGCCGCGAGGTTTTTGAGGAAGCTGGCGTGCGGGTAGGGCAGGTAACGTATCTTTCGAGCCAGCCGTGGCCGTTTCCCGCGTCACTGATGCTTGGCTGTGCGGGAGAGGCGCTGAACAAGATGTTGACAATCGATACTGATGAAATCGAAGACGCGATGTGGGTCAGTCGTGAAGACATTGCGCTGGCCTTTTCTGGCAATCACCCCACAATCTTGCCAGCACGCAAAGGCGCCATTGCCCATTTTTTGTTGCAGGCGTGGTTGTCTGACAATCTCGATTAACGATCTTGCCGAAGGTTTCCAATGAAGTTCAGCACACGCGAAGATATCGAAGTTCCAATCGCCTATGCGTTCGGCCAAGTCAGCGACTTCGCAAGTTTTGAGCGGCGGGCCATGCGTCAAGGGGCCGATATCGTCCGGCGGGATACGGGGCCTGTTTGTGCCGGGACAGCTTGGGACATTGCGTTCAAATTTCGCGGCCGAAGCAGGCGCGTTGTAGCTGATCTGACCCGTTTCACGCCACCCGAAGGCATGTTGATCGAGAGCAATTCAGACGGATTACTGGCCGTGACCACGATCGATCTGGTGGCCTTGTCGCAGACGCGCACGCGGATTCTTGTGAGCTTCGACATGCGCGCCAAGTCACTCACCGCGCGCTTGCTCTTGCAGTCCTTGCGATTGGCAAAAGTCAGGTTGACCAAACGCTTCAACGCCCGCGTGAAAGACTACGCCGAAGAAATCGAAGACCGCTTCCGCCGCAACGGCTGACTACGCGTCGCTGCCCTGTTCGTAGCGCCGGGCCGCCGCGGGATAGACGCCCATCACATGCAGATGGTCGGTAAAATAGCCAAGTTCTTCGAGCGCCAGTTGCACATTTTTATCGTCCGGATGCCCTTCGATCTCTGAATAGAATTGTGTCGCCGTGAAATGTCCGTCGACCATATAGCTTTCCAGCTTGGTCATGTTCACACCATTTGTGGCGAAACCACCCATGGCTTTGTAAAGCGCAGCCGGGATGTTGCGCACCCGGAATACAAAACTGGTCATCATGCCGGTATCGCCGCGCCGCGAATAATCGGCCTCACGGGCCATAATGAGAAAGCGCGTCGTGTTGCGTGCATGATCTTCGATATGCCGCGCGAGAACCTTCAGACCATAGATGTCTGCCGCCAACTCTGAAGCGAGTGCAGCGATGCTGATATCATCGCCGCCAGCCACTTCGCGCGCGGCGCGTGCATTGTCGGAACTCGTGCGCGGCGTGATGTTGTGTTTCCGCAGAAATTCCCCGCATTGCGGCAGGATCACCGGATGGCCATGGGCCTCATTGATGTCATCGAGTGCCGCCTCAGGCTTGCCGAGCAGATTGACATGCACGCGCACAAAAGTCTCATCCACGATATGCAGGCCGCTTTTGGGCAGCAGAGAATGCACATCGGCAACCCGCCCATAGGTGGAATTCTCCACAGCGATCATGCCCAGATCAGCGGCACGGCTGCGGACGGCCTCAATGGCGGCGTCAAAAGTCGTGCATGGCAATGGGTCAAAATCGGGTCGCGCAGTCACACATGCTTCGTGTCCATAGGCGCCTAATTCACCTTGAAATGCGATTTTCTGAGACAATATGGCGATCTCCCTGCGTCTGGCCACGAAAATGGGCGTTCGGTCGGGGCAGTATACCTTGCAAGTCGGGGTGGGAAGCGGATACATAAAGTCAACAAATAGTACGGGATGAAACGCGACATGTTCGACACAATGACTGTGACCAAGATAATCGGTGGTTTTTGCAGCACCTTGCTCATCTTTTTGCTCGGGGCTTGGCTGGCAGACGAAATATATTACGTCAGCGGTCACTATGGCGAGCAGGCCTATGTCATTGAGGTTGAGAATGCAGATGGCGATGCCGCAGAAGAAGTCGTGGAAGTCGACTTTGCGGTATTGATGGCCTCTGCCAGTGTTTCTGACGGTGAAGGCCTGTGGCGTAGCTGCCGGTCTTGTCATGCGCTCGAATCGGGTCAGCAAGGGACAGGCCCTTCACTCTATGGTATCGTAAATCGCCCCGTGCAGTTCTATGATGAATTCAACTATTCTGGTGCGTTGATCGAGGCTGCCGATGTTTGGACACCTGAAAACCTGAATGCATTCCTGGAAAACCCACGCGGTTACGCCCCCGGCACAGCGATGAGCTATAGCGGTATGCGTGACGCACAGGACCGCGCGAACCTGATCGCGTATCTGGCGACGGTCGGCGAGTAAGCCCGCGGCTGTGACTGAATTTGAAAGCCGCTCCCACGGGGGGCGGCTTTTTTCTTTCATGTTGGGGGTTCACACGGTCAGATCACGGAAACTCAACTTGAAAGTTTGCCAAACAGGACTTTAACTTCATTTATCGTCCCAGAGACGGTGAAACGTGGAGAGAACGATGCACAAACGCCCCAACCGCAGCGCAATCGCGACCCGACAAGACCCGCGTCAATCGTGGCGCATGAACTGGCTGGCCGGTTCGGTCATCGGCATTGCCGTCCTCTGGGCCGGGGCGGAGACTTTTGCAGATGGCCATGATCCCGTGACCGTCAGCCATGGCTACACCAACTTTGGTGATCTGAAATACGGACCTGACGCAGTGCTGGACTATGTGAACCCGGACGCGCCAAAGGGGGGTGAATTTTCAGAATGGGCGCAGGGGACATTTGACAGTTTTAACCTCTCTACACGGAAGGGCGTGCCTGCGGCGCTTTCAACGATTGGATATGAAAGTGTCCTGACCTCGACAGCCGATGACCCTTACGGCGCGTATTGCTACCTTTGCGAAACGCTTGAATATCCTGAAAGCCGCGACTGGGTGGTCTTCAACCTGCGCGATGATGTGACCTTTTGGGACGGCACGACGATGACCGCCGAGGACATCAAATTCACTTTTGAGCTTTACCTTGAGCAGGGCATCACGGAATACCGCAGCGTCTATTCGCAGTTTATCGAAAGCGTCGAGGTGCTTGATGAATTCAAAATCCGCTTCAATTTCACCGAAAGCGCGCCGCGCCGCGATGTTGTGACTTGGGTCGGCGGAACCTCCGCGTTCTCGAAGGATTGGTTTGAGACAACCGAAACCCGCCTTGATGAAGCATCCGATGAACCGTTCATGGCAACCGGACCCTACCGTCTGGATGAGGTCGATATCGGCCGCCAAATCATATACCGCATGGACCCAGATTGGTGGGGCACGGATCTTCCGATCAATCAGGGGCGCAACAATTTTGAGACCGTCCGCGTTGAATATTTCGCCGACAGCAGCGCTGCCTTCGAGGGTTTCAAATCCGGCGTCTACACATTCCGCAATGAAAACAGTTCTTTGCAGTGGGCCACGGGATATGATTTCCCGGCGCGTGAACAAGGCTGGGTCAAGGTCGAAGAGCTGCCCAATGGGGCCATTGGCACAGGGCAGGGCTTCGTGTTCAACCTCAACCAGGAGAAATTCCAGGATCCGATGGTCCGGCAAGCCATTACGCTAATGGTGAATTTCGAGTGGATGAACGAGACGCTGTTTTACGGTCTTTACGAGCGGCCTGAATCTTTTTGGGACAACTCTGACCTGAAAGCCGTTGGCGCACCTTCCGCAGAGGAAATCGCAATTCTGCAACCACTCGTCGATGACGGATTGCTTGATGCCAGCATTCTAACGGCGGAAGCGACGATACCGCCCGCCTCCACCACGTCAGAGCGACCGTTGGACCGCCGCCAGCTTCGCGCGGCTTCTGCGCTTCTTGATGAGGCAGGCTGGATTGCAGGTGACGACGGTTTGCGTCGCAAGGACGGTGAAGTGCTGTCGGTGACTTTTCTTGAGCGGTCCCCCCAGTTTGACCGGATCATCAACCCCATTGTTGAGAACCTCAAACGCCTTGGCGTCGATGCTGAATTGGAGCGTGTTGATACCGCACAGTATATTGAACGCCGCCGCGCGGGAACGTTTGACATCGTCAATGCCTCGCTGGGTCAGGGGTATGAGCCGGGCCAGCAATTGGCGCAGTTCTTTGGATCTGCCGCCGCTGAGGATAGTTCGCGCAATCCGATGCGGCTGAAACTGCCCGCGGCTGACCGTTTGATTGAAACGATTGTTGCAGCGCAATCGCTTGAAAAACTGACAACTGCTACCCGTGCGCTGGACCGCGTTTTACGGGCGGAGCGTTTCTGGATCCCGCAATGGCAAAAGGGTGTCCACACGGTTGCCTATTATGACCAATTCGGTTTTCAGGAAATTCCGCCACTTGCGCTGTCGCCCATCGACAACTGGTGGTATGACGCTGAAAAAGCCGAGGCGCTTCGCGCCGCCGGTGCATTCCAGTAGGGCAGACTAAGTGGGCGCATATATCCTTCGGCGATTGTTGCTGGTGATTCCTACCTTGCTGGGGATCATGATTATCAACTTTGCACTCACCCAATTCGTCCCCGGCGGCCCGATTGAGCAGATCCTCGCCGAGATGGAAGGCGGCGGGGATGTCTTTGAGGGCATCTCTGGCGGCGGCAGTGAATTGGTCGAAACCGGAGAGAGCGACTATATCGGCGGGCGTGGCCTGCCTGCCGATTTCATTGCCGATCTGGAGCGTGAATTTGGTTTCGACAAGCCGCCCCTGGAACGCTTCCTGACGATGATGTGGAATTACATGCGGCTCGATTTCGGCGAAAGCTATTTCCGCTCAATCAGCGTGTTTGATCTGGTCATGGAAAAGATGCCTGTGTCGATCACGCTGGGTCTTTGGTCGACCTTGATTGCCTATCTAATTTCCATTCCGCTGGGGATCAAGAAGGCTGTGCGCGACGGAAGCCCGTTTGATACATGGACGTCGGGGGCGATCATTGTCGGCTACGCCATTCCGGGCTTTTTGTTTGCGATCTTGTTGATCGTCCTGTTCGCCGGGGGCTCTTACTGGCGCATTTTTCCGCTCCGGGGTCTGACCTCAGCAAATTGGGAAGAACTGAGCATGATCGGCAAGGTTCTCGATTATTTCTGGCATATAACGCTGCCGGTACTGGCCTCCACGATCTCCGCATTTGCGACGCTGACATTGCTGACCAAGAACAGCTTCCTTGACGAGATCAAGAAGCAATACGTGATGACAGCAAGGGCCAAGGGTCTATCTGAGCGTCGTGTGCTTTACGGCCACGTCTTCCGAAATGGGATGTTGATCGTGATCTCCGGCTTTCCGGCGCTGTTTATCGGGGTGTTCTTTGGAGGTTCACTGATTATCGAAACGCTCTTCTCTCTTGATGGGTTGGGGCGGCTTGGGTTTGAGGCTGCCGTCGCGCGTGATTATCCAGTCGTCTTTGGCACGCTCTTTGCCTTTTCTCTTATTGGTCTGATCGTGGGGATTATCACCGATCTGACCTATGTATTGATCGACCCGCGCATTGATTTTGAGGCGCGAGGCTGATGGCAAAACCGTTTCTATCCCCCCTCAACCAAAGACGCGTGCGCAATTTCAAGCGCAACCGCCGCGCCTTTTGGTCCTTGATGGTCTTCGGGGTGCTGTTCGGTCTGTCATTGCTCGCGGAATTCATCGCAAACGACAAGCCGATCTTGGTCAGCTATCAGGGCGAGATCCGGATGCCGATCTTCAGCTTCTACTCGGAACAGGACTACGGCGGTGATTTCCCCACGGAGGCCGGTTATGGCGAACCGGAGGTCGATTGCCTGATCGTCACGGGTGGTCTGATCGAATGCTTTGACGAGCCCGAAAACCTGATCGAAATCGTTGCCGACGGCGGTGATCCCGGAATTGCCGGGTTTGCAGCTGGTTGGATGCTGTGGCCGGTCATTCCATATTCATATAACACAATCGTCGATGTCGGTGGCGTGGCACCCTCTGCGCCGAGCGCTGACAACTGGCTGGGCACTGATGATACCAAGCGCGATGTCCTCGCGCGCGTCATCTATGGCTTCCGATTATCGGTTACTTTTGCGCTGACGGTGACAGTCGCCGCCTCAATCATCGGGATAATGGCAGGCGCTGTGCAGGGTTACTTTGGCGGCTGGACGGACCTGATTTTCCAGCGTTTCATCGAGATCTGGACGGGTATGCCGTCGCTCTATGTCATTATCATTGTCTTTGCGATCCTGGGGCGCAGTTACTGGCTGCTTGTCTTCCTCACAGTGCTGTTCGGCTGGCCAGCGCTGGTGGGTGTGGTCAGGGCTGAATTCCTGCGGGCCCGCAATCTGGAATATGTGCGCGCAGCCAAAGCACTTGGTGTGCGGGACCGGACGATCATGTTCCGTCATATGCTGCCAAACGCGATGGTGGCAACGGTGACAATGCTACCGTTCTTGGTGACGGGTGCAATCGGCGGCTTGGCCTCGCTGGATTTCTTGGGCTTTGGTCTGCCGTCCTCTGCCCCGTCCTTGGGCGAAATGACGCTGCAAGCGAAACAGAACTTGCAAGCGCCTTGGCTGGGTTTCACCGCCTTCTTTACGTTTGCGATCATGTTGTCGCTCTTGGTTTTCATTTTTGAAGGTGTCCGTGATGCCTTTGATCCGCGCAAAACATTCGTTGCCGAAGGCGGTACTACGGTTGCTGAAGATATGTTTGCCGAAACTGCCCCTGCACCGGACGCCAAGCAATGAGCGAGACAGTCCTTGATGTTCGCGACCTGCGCGTCGCTTTTCGCCAAGACGGTGCGGCAACCCATGCGGTGCGCGGCGTGTCGTTTCAAGTCCACAAAGGTGAGACAGTCGCGCTGGTGGGGGAAAGCGGGTCCGGCAAGTCTGTGACGGCCCTGTCGACAGTCCAATTGCTGGGCGACAGCGCGGTGATGGCCGGCTCCATCACCTACGCGGGCGAAGAGATGGTTGGCGCTGATGAAGCAGCCTTGCGCCGTGTGCGTGGCAACGACATCAGCTTCATTTTCCAGGAGCCGATGACGTCACTGAACCCGTTGCACACGATTGAAAAGCAACTGGCCGAAAGCATTGAATTGCATCAGGGCCTGCGCGGTGCTGCGGCCAGTGCACGTGTGCTGGAACTGCTGGAGCGTGTCGGAATTCGCGATGCGGAAAGCCGCCTGACGTCCTATCCGCACCAGCTTTCGGGTGGGCAACGCCAGCGTGTGATGATTGCAATGGCCTTGGCGAATGGACCTGAGCTTTTGATCGCGGATGAGCCGACCACGGCGCTCGATGTGACAATTCAGGCGCAGATTTTGGACCTGCTCGCTGATCTCAAACGCGATGCGGGGATGTCGATGCTTTTCATCACGCATGACCTGACGATTGTGCGCAAGATCGCGGACCACGTTTGCGTGATGAAAGACGGCGAGATTGTCGAGACCGGGCCAACCGCTGCATTATTTGCCAATCCCCAGCACCCATATACGCAAATGCTGCTCGCCGCGGAATCGACCGGAGGGCCAGCGCCTGTACCGGAGGGGTCGCCTGTTGTTTTGGAAACGAACAGCGCGAAAATCTGGTTTCCCATCCAGCGCGGATTGCTCAAGCGCACCGTGGGACATGTCAAAGCAGTCAATGAGGCGACGCTCACGATCCATGCAGGCGAAACGCTTGGGGTTGTCGGTGAAAGTGGTTCTGGCAAGACGACGCTGGCTTTGGCGGTGATGCGCTTGATTGGCTCACAGGGGCGGATCGCGTTTCAGGGAGGCGACATTCACACGCTCAACCAACGCCAGATGCGGCCTTTGCGCAGCGATATGCAAATCGTGTTCCAGGACCCCTACGGTTCTTTGAGCCCGCGCATGACAGTGGCTGAAATCATCTCTGAAGGTCTGGGCGTGCATGGTGTCGACCCGGGCCGCGACCGGCGCGATATGGTGAGTGAGATTATGGGCGAGGTGGGCCTCGATCCTGCGTTGATGGACCGTTACCCGCATGAATTCTCAGGCGGTCAGCGCCAGCGGATCGCAATTGCGCGCGCGATGATCCTGCGGCCTAAATTGCTGATCCTTGATGAGCCGACATCGGCGCTGGATATGACCGTGCAGGTGCAGATCGTGAAGTTGCTGCGTGACTTGCAGCAGAAATACGGGCTGGCCTATCTGTTTATCAGTCATGACCTGAAAGTCGTGCGTGCGCTGTCGCATAAGGTCATGGTCATGAAGCAGGGCGATGTGGTCGAAGCCGGAGCTGCGGACGCGATCTTTGATGCCCCAAGATCGGCCTATACGCGCGCGCTGATGGCTGCGGCATTTGAAGGCAAAGTGGCCTGACCCTAAGGCTTCTCGCTTGCCGGGCCGGGGCCTTCTTAGCTTTCAGTATCGATCATGAAGCATGTCGTGCCACGCGCCTGAAGCCTGCGGCATGCGAGATCGGCACCTTCGCGGCTCAACCCCATGAAGTTTGCGTCAAATCCGCCTGAGCGTTGCACAACGCGACGCAAGGCCCCGTCAAGCGCGCTCATTTCGCTCAGGGCGACTTTCAACAAGACCCGCTCTGCGTCGTAGCGGGAGTTGTAGCGGCCGATATTCACGCCCCATAGCCGCCCCCCGGATGTAGAAATCCGGGTCACAACCTCAGGCTGGGTGTCGACAATTGTCGCAGGTTGTGTGGCTGCTGCAAGCATCACGGCCTCTGTTGAAACAGGGCGCGCGACGGGGGTGACAGACGGTGTTTGAGTGGTGGTGTCTGCTGGGGGTAGAATATTCGCGATGGCATCGCTCACGGCCGCTTCAACGGCTTGCGCGACGACCGCATTGATGATGTCTGCCTCGACCGCAGCGATGAGGATATTTGCCTCAGGTGCAGCGGGTGTTGTCGGGCGTGCGACCGGGCGCATACTTGTCGACACAAGACCGGTCAAGCGCACGTTCTTGCCGGGCGTCGGGGCACCTGCGACCATCGCGGCGGGTGGTGTGGGGCGGCGGATCGTCGCGCTCGAGGGCGCGCGCTGGAAACCCATGTTCATCAGTTCGGTGATCCGTGCATTGCGTGATGCAGTGGATGAACCACCGAAAACAGTCGCAATGATACGCTCTTGCCCGCGCTGTGCTGACGCGACAAGGTTAAAGCCAGCCGCGCGTGTGTAGCCGGTTTTGATGCCGTCGGCGCCTTCGTAGCTATTGAGCCAGCGGCGGTTTGTGTGGCGGACTGTCGCAATACCTGCATCGGCAGACCGGCGCGAGAACAGGTTATAATACTGTGGAAAATCGTAGATGACGTGCCGACCAAGCAACGTCATATCGCGGGCAGTCGAATAGTGCCCTGCCTGGGTGAGCCCATTTGCGTTGCGAAAAGCTGTGTTGCGCATACCCATCGCACGGGCAGTGCGGTTCATTCGTTCAGCAAAAGCTTCTTCGGAGCCGGAAATCGCCTCCGCAATGGCGGTCGCCGCGTCATTGGCGGATTTCACCGCGGCGGCCCGCAACAAGAAGCGCAGCTTGATCGTCTGACCAGCGCGCAATCCCAGTTTTGACGGCGGCTCAGAGGCCGCAAGCCGGCTGATGCGTACATTGGTATCAAGCGTTATCTCGCCGCGTTCAATGGCTTGAAAGGCCACGTAGAGGGTCATCATCTTGGTGAGTGACGCCGGATGCAGCCGGGTGTCAGCGTTGCGCGAATGCAAGACTTCCCCGGTGCGTGCGTCCATCACCATCGCGGCATAGGGCGCTGCTGTACTGCGCAAGGGCGCAAGCATCACGATCAAAACGATACATAGAAATAGCCCGTGGAGGGCCCACTGTCCCAGACGACTTGTCACGTCGCTTGCCTCATTTACTGCCTCGGTGGCCCCGAATTTTTTCGGTGACCTTATTGTTAAGATGGACGCTAGCATAGGTTGGGTTTTCAGAAAATACCCTAATTTCAAAGACTTTTGGGTCGATAATCACGTTGAAATACTAGATATGGTAGTAGTGGAGTAGGTGGATACTAAATAGACGGATTTGATACGTCGCCTGCCAGACCTGCTTTGTGTGCGCATGGGGTTTTCATGTCCGACCTGTGCCTTATATATAACGCCAACCACAAAGGGCGGATTGATGCTGGCTGAGTTCTACATGATGGCGGACAAAAAAAGCGACGATGACGGCGGCGTCGGTGTGGCGCTTGAGACGAAGCCAAAAACCAAGCGGCCTCCCATGTATAAGGTGATGATCCTAAACGACGATTTCACGCCTATGGAATTCGTTGTGCATGTGCTGGAACGCTTCTTTGGTCTTTCGCATGCCCAAGCTTTTGAGCTGATGTTGACCGTCCACAAGAAGGGCGTCGCCGTTGTTGGCGTCTTCAGCCACGAAATTGCTGAGACAAAAGTGGCACAGGTGATGGATTTCGCACAGCGTCATCAGCACCCTTTGCAATGCACGATGGAGAAAGAATAGCCGCGCCGCTATTCATCCAGCCATGTCCAACTCCCGCCTCTCCACTGCCATTGATGATGGATTATTGACGTTGCCTGCGGGCGACATTGCATTGATGCGGCCGTCCGCCAGCTACGATGTTTCTGCGCTGTCGCGCGATGATCTGCAGATCGTTCACGGGTTCTATCCTGATGTTGCGGCTTGGCAGGGTGCGGGGTATCCGGTTCGACGGGTCATGCCTGATGTAGCGGTTGCGATCGTGGTTGTGCCGCGTGCGAAAGCCCTGGCGCGCGCGATGGTGGCAGATGCGTGCAAGACGGCGCAGTTGGTTATCGTGGACGGCCAAAAAACGGATGGTGTCGATAGCCTTTTCAAGGCGTGCCGGAAATCATTGGGCGAATTGCCTTCCATCACCAAAGGGCATGGCCGCATCTTCTGGTTCGCCGCAAAGGATGCCTTTGCAGAATGGACCGCCCCGCCACCTGAAAAGGGCGCGCATGGGTATTTCACCACCGCAGGCGTGTTTTCGGACGGTACTGTTGATGCCGGGTCAGCCTTGCTGGCCGCCGCGCTGCCGGACAGATTGCCCGCAAGGATGGCTGATCTAGGCGCAGGCTGGGGGTATCTGACAGCGCCGGTTCTGGCGCGCAGTGGCGTCACATCGCTTGACCTGATCGAGGCAGAGGCGCTGTCGCTGGAGTGCGCGCGTTTGAACGTCAGCGACCCGCGTGCGGCGTTCCATTGGGCCGATGCGACGCAGTTTGCGGCTGAGCCCTATGATGGGATCGTGATGAACCCGCCATTTCATGCAGGCCGCGCCTCTGATCCTTCGCTGGGTCGCAGCTTTATTCAGTCAGCGGCACGCCTTCTTGCGCCGCATGGCAAACTGTGGATGGTCGCAAATCGGCACTTGCCTTATGAGACCACACTGACAGAGTGTTTCCGCAACGTAGAAACAATCGGCGGGAATGGCGCTTTCAAACTATTCCATGCGAACAGGCCGAAACGATAGGCCTGCCTGAAAGGACTTCAAATGTCATTCTCGATTTCCGGAAAGACCGCCATTGTGACGGGTGCTGCAAATGGTGTCGGCCTTGCGATCGGGCGGCATTTTGTGGCGATGGGTGCCAATGTCGTCTTTGCGGATATGGATGAAAAAGCGCTTTCAGAACAAATGGGACAGGATGCCGACAAAGAAGAAAACGTGCGTATCTTTGCCGGTGATCTGCGCAAGAAGCTGACGATTGCAAATCTGCTGTCTGCGACTGTCGATGCGTTTGAGCGGGTGGATATCTTGGTCAACGCATCGCGTCAGGTCATGACGACCGATCCGCTTGATCCTGATGACACCTCCGTTGATGAATTGTTGCAGCAGAATGCATTGACCGCGATGCGGGTCAGCCAAGCCGTCGCGCGGCGTATGATTAAGCAAGCCGAAGGCGAGACCGAGGCCAACATTGGTGCAATCGTCAATATCAGTTCCATCGCAGCACGTCGCACGCATCCTGATCTTTTGGCTTATTCGGTCAGCTCAGCTGCGCTGGATCAGATGACACGGTCGCTTGCTGTCGCGCTGGCACCGCATGGGATCAGGGTGAATGCGGTCGCATTCGGCAGTGTCATGAGCGCGAGCCTAAAAGGGTCGCTGAAGGATCAGGATGATGTGCGCGAGGCGATCGTTGACAACACGCCCTTGCACCGCATTGCCAGCCCGGGAGAGGTTTCCGACGCGGTTCAATATCTGGCTTCTGACGCATCCGCCTTTGTCACGGGACAGATTATCACCGTTGATGGTGGCCGGACGTTGATTGATCCCGCGGCAGTGTCTGCGCACTGACTATTCTGGATTTTGGGCGATGCATTGCGCGACTGCCGCATTGCTGGCAGCCTGCGCTGCGACAAATCGTTGTTGTAAGGACGCCAGTTTTGCTTGCTCTGCACGCAAATCAATCGCGACCGGTACGTTGGTTGTGATGGTGTTGGTTTCATCGCAGGCAAAAAAGAAATCTGATCCATCCTCATTGCGGCCCCGGCACGTGCCGACAACGGTACGGAGGCTTTGGCGCTGCTCAATCGCGTAGCCGCGCGCCAGATTGCCCTCGCTCTGCGCGATCAGGCTTGCAAGAACACGGGTATCTTGGGTGACGCTATCGATGCATTGTTCACGCGGCGTGGCGCAGGCTGCAAGCACAAGAAATGGCAGGGCGATCATGGTAGGGTGCATGGGAAACCTCCGGTTTTGATCTGGATCATCGTCACCTGATCGGTATGGTGCGTAAAACGCAATAACACATGTTATTCAATATCATCGTATTAAGGACGACCCATGTCAGACGCATTTGACGCAGAAAAGAAAGCAGCATCGGCATGGTTCCGCAGCTTGCGCGATGAGATCGTCGCGGCCTTTGAGGGATTGGAAGACAGCCAAGACGCAGACGGCCCTGTTGGTCGCTTTGAAGTGACAGAGACGACGCGAAGCTCCGACGACGGAGCTGATGCGGGCGGTGGTCTGATGTCGGTGATGCGTGGCGGTCGTGTGTTCGAAAAAGTCGGTGTGAATGTCTCGACCGTCTATGGTCAACTGGGCGATGCTGCACAAACGGCGATGGCAGCCCGTGGCGTGCCCGGCATGGCCGAAGACCCACGGTTCTGGGCATCGGGAATTTCGCTGGTTGCCCATATGCAAAACCCACATGCGCCTGCCGTTCACATGAACACGCGCATGTTCTGGACCCCACATGCGTGGTGGTTTGGGGGTGGCTCGGATCTCAACCCCTGCATCGAATATGCGGAGGACACAGCACATTTCCATGCCACCCAAAAAGCACATCTCGATCCGCACGGAGAGTCGCATTACCCCAAGCTAAAGAAATGGGCGGATGAATATTTCTATATACCGCACCGCAACCGGGCGCGCGGCGTGGGTGGTATCTTTATGGATGACTACTGCACCGGCGATTGGTCCGCAGATTTCGCACTGACCCAGGATATCGGCAAGGCGTTTTTGCCCGCCTATGTGCCCTTGGTTGAAAAACGCCGGAACACGCCGTGGACCGAAGCAGATAAGGACACGCAATTGGTCCACCGCGGGCTCTATGCGGAATATAACCTCGTTTATGATCGCGGTACGAAGTTCGGGTTGACCACAGGGCATGATGCCAATGCGGTGCTGATGAGCCTGCCGCCACTGGCCAAATGGGTCTAAGTCAATCTACGCGAATGAAACGCGGGCCCTCAATGTCGCGGGCGCTGAACGGTTCTTCCTGGGGAGTGCTGCCTTCGCGCCCTGCCGCGACGTTTCTCAGGTTTGCTTCGATTTCTGCGGGCGTTGCATCCGTTCCACTGACCCGCGCAATCAACGCATATGTGCGTGGTGGTGCCACCAGGATCACAAACTGAGCCGTGCGCATTGCGCGCAAACCATCGGGGTATTTTGTGCCCGGGGCGGCGTTAAGGACCGCACGCTCCTTGGCGTTTGACGGGATCAGCAGAAACCACGCGACAAGCAGGATCAGCCCCGCGCGAAGTGTCGCCCGGAAGCCGTGATAAACTATCCGCAGTGTCAGTGGCATCTGCAATGAAGGCTCCTTTGATGTTCAGAGCCTACCCGATTTCGCCGCGATAGCTATGCGCTGCGTACTGTGTCGATCATCAGTTGCACGTTTTCGGGGTCCGCATCCGGGGTAATGCCGTGACCGAGGTTGAAAATATGCGGCCCTTTCGAGAAATCATCGCAAATGCGCCGCGTCTCTGAAACCAGAGCATCGCCGCCAGTCACCATATGGGATGATTTCAGGTTGCCCTGCACGCAACCGTCCTTTTGGACATGCGCGGCGGCCCAGGCCGCATCGACGCCGTCATCCAGCGCGACGCAATCGGCACCAGTCGCCGCATGTACGCCCACATTGCGTTGGCCTGCCCCGCGGGGAAAGACAATGACGGGGATCCCCGGATACTTGTCTTTCAGAGCTGCCGTGATCTTCTGCATAGGCCTGATCGAATAATCCATGAAGTCATCGCCCTGCAGTGACCCCGCCCAACTGTCGAAAAGCTTGACGCATTCCGCGCCCGCCTCGATCTGTTTCGACAGATAGGCGACTGTTCCTTCGGTCAGACGGTCGATGATCCCTTCAAAAACCGCGCGGTTTTCAGCCTTGAGCGCATGTGCCGGACCTTGATCCGGGGTGCCCTGACCGGCGATCATATAGGTTGCGACTGTCCAAGGGGAACCTGCAAATCCTATCAATGTGGTCTCTGACGGCAGTTCGCGGGACAGGATTTTCACGGTTTCGTAAATCGGGTTGAGCGTGTCATGGATCGCATCGGTGGGCAGAAGCTTGTCCAATTCGGCCTGTGACGTAATCGTCGACAGGCGCGGACCTTCGCCGGTGACGAACCACAGATCCGCCCCAAGCGCCTGCGGCAGTAACAAAATATCGGCAAACAAAATTGCTGCATCAAATCCAAAGCGACGGATCGGCTGCATGGTGACCTCGGCGGCGAGTTCCGGGTTGTAGCACAATGACAGGAAATCACCGGCCTGCGCGCGGGTCGCTTTGTATTCAGGCAAGTAGCGCCCCGCCTGCCGCATCATCCAAATCGGTGGCGTGGGAAGCGTTTCACCCGCGAGGGCCCGAAGAATGGTCTTTTGCTGCGGCATAATTTGTCCTTTTTTGTCATCCCCGTGGTCCCAATTGCAGAAGATGTTGTCAAGGGAGTTGTCAGGCTAGGTTGACACGTCTAACAATCCCGACATGACACTTAAATTACCGTCCCCCGCCTCGCCTTTCAACATCGGAACCCGTGGCTCCCCGCTGGCGCTCGCGCAGGCCCATGAAACACGCTCGCGGCTGATGGCGGCTTTCGATTTGCCACAGGATGCGTTCGCGGTCTGCGTGATTAAAGTGACCGGCGACGCGATCCAAGACCGCCCCCTTAAAGAGATCGGTGGCAAGGGGCTGTTTACCCGCGAAATCGAAGAGGCGCTGTTGGACGGCTCCATTGATATTGCGGTACATTCGATGAAAGACATGCCGGTTGACCAACCCGGTGGCCTGCTGTTGAACACTTACTTGCCGCGTGAAGATGTGCGTGATGCATTTGTGTCATTGAACGCCCAAGGGCTCGGTGATCTTGCGCAGGGCGCGACTGTTGGGACATCTTCGTTGCGGCGCCGGTCGCAATTGCTGGCCAAACGTCCCGATCTCAACATTGTGGAGTTCCGGGGGAATGTGCAGACCCGATTGAAAAAGCTGGGGGACGGGGTGGCTGAGGCGACGTTTCTTGCCATGGCAGGCTTGAACCGCTTGGGTATGGACGACGTGCCGCGGACTGCGATGGCACCTGAGGTCATGTTGCCAGCCGTAGCCCAAGGTGCAATTGGCATTGAACGGCGCGGTAATGATCGCCGCGCCGCAGAGATGCTCGCGGCCATTCACGACGGACCAACGGGTCAACGGCTCGCAGCCGAGCGGTCATTCCTGGCGCATCTTG
>NZ_JBELFI010000023.1:0-26723 GCF_042093035.1 Yoonia sp.
ATCTCCTTCGTGTTGAAGATCAGCAGACTACAAATCGCAGCTTACGTCAGTGTCCGATTTTCGGGGGGTAGCTCACTGATCCATTATCTCGCGCAGGGTGTCGCGGTTGTGACGCGTGGTTTTGACGATGAAGGTGGAATGCCGGGTGAGCAGCCGCCCAAACCTGTCGGTGACGTATCTGCCAGCTAGCGCTGACAATCGAAAGCCAGATTGACCTACGTTCATGATGATACGTGGGGGATGGTGGAGCCTAGGGGAGTCGAACCCCTGACCTCTTGCATGCCATGCAAGCGCTCTCCCAACTGAGCTAAGGCCCCATCCTGACAGCTTGCGCTCTCGCGCGCTGTCTATGCAGCGATCAGGCCGAGATCAAGTGAAAATCGCGCCCTGATGCGTTGTTTTAGTCGTCGTCGTTGGTGGCAACGTCGGCCAGTTCGTCAAGCGAAACTGTGTCGTCGTCATCATCTTCCAGCACATCATCGCCCAGATCGACGTCATCTTCGTCGTCGTCATCGTCGAGCACCAGATCTTCTTCCTCGGACGTCTCTTTCATCTTTGTGGTCTGCGCATCTTCGGCATCGGCGACCATCGTGCGGGTCTTGGATGTGTCGACCGCGACCTCATTGCCCGTGTAGGGGCTGATGATCGGGTTGGCGTTCAGGTCGTAAAAGCGTTTGCCGGTTTCGGGGCAAAGGCGCTTTGTGCCCCACTCTTCCTTAGGCATAGGCTATCCCTTCAAAAACATAAGTCGGACCCTTGCGGGTGATCGGTGCCAACTGCCATAACAGGCGGGGCGTGTCAAAGCCTTTGGCACCCGTAATCATGAGTAGCTGGATATGGGCCGTCATACACTCGAAGGCAACCCCCCGATTGATGTGACTTTGCGCCATTCTGCGCGGGCGCGGCGGCTGTCGCTGCGGGTCTCAAGGTTGGATGGTCGCGTGACGCTGACGATGCCGGACTATACCCCGGCACGCGAGGGTTTGGCATTCTTACAAAGCAAGGAGGACTGGCTGCGCGGGCATATCGCGAAGCTGCGTCCCGCACGCCTTGTCGATGTGGGCAGCGAAGTACTTTTCCGAGGGCGAATAGTGCGCGTCGTTGAGGGCACGGGCCGGCGCGCTGCGCTTAAAAAGGACGTTATTGAGGTCGCCGCCAGCAAGCCCGCCGCCGCCCAGATCAAGGCTTTGCTGCGCCATCACGCCCGTGACGCCTTGGCGGAAGCCTCTGACCGATATGCGCGGAGTTTGGGGTGTTCCTATACCCGGCTCAGCATCCGCGATACCCGGTCGCGCTGGGGGTCGTGTTCGGCGCAAGGCACGCTCATGTATTCGTGGCGCCTGATTATGGCGCCTGTGCCCGTGCTGGACTATGTGGCTGCGCATGAGGTCGCGCATCTTGTTGAAATGAATCATCAGCCCGCGTTTTGGCAAGTGGTCGCAGGGCTGTGCCCGGATTACCAATCCCACCGTCATTGGTTGCGCAATCACGGTGACACGTTGCATCAACTGCGCTTCGACGATTGACCTGCGCAGCGTTTGTGATCACAAATGAATTATGATCCAACCACGCGTTCAAGACACCACCATATCAGCGCACGAACG
This sequence comes from Yoonia sp., assembly GCF_042093035.1. Classification (GTDB taxonomy): domain Bacteria; phylum Pseudomonadota; class Alphaproteobacteria; order Rhodobacterales; family Rhodobacteraceae; genus Yoonia. The sequence goes on from NZ_JBELFI010000023.1 coordinate 1,605, forward strand.
GATATATCGTGCCTTGCGGACCCGCATCATGCACGGCGAAATTGTTCCCGGTGAAGCGCTCACCCTGCGCGGTATTGGCAAATCCTACGATGTTTCCATGACGCCCGCGCGTGAGGCGGTTCGCCGTCTTGTTGCCGAAGGTGCGTTGTTTCTATCATCTTCCGGGCGCATTTCCACGCCTGTCTTGTCGAACGAACGGATCGAGGAACTGGCGACGCTGCGGGCCTTGTTGGAATGTGAGCTGGCGTCACGCGCCCTGCCGCGCGCGCATTTCGCGCTGATTGAGCGGTTGGAGGGGATCAACCAAGGCGTGAACCAAGTGATCGCGCGGCAAGATGCAACCGGCTATATCCGCATGAACCTTGAGTTCCACCGCACGCTTTACTTGCGCGCACAGGCGCCTGCGATGCTTGCAATGACCGAAACCGTCTGGCTGCAATTGGGTCCCACCATGCGGGCGCTCTATGGGCGTCTGAAGCGGAAGGAGCCACCCTACAATCACAAGCTGATCCTCGCAGCGCTCAAGGCCGGCGACGAACCAAGTTTGCGACTGGCCGTGCGTACCGATGCGACGCAGGGCTTGTTGATGCTGAAAGGCTAGCCTGCCTCGTTGGGCAGGACCGGCGGGTAATTATCGAGGTCATTGAACGTCAGGTTCATCACCCGCCGGAAGTCTTCGCCCGGCATCCCAATTCCAGCGGCAAGATTGGTCAGGAATTCATGCTCGGGTGGCAGCATCCTGCCATCGGCCAAGGCGACATAAAACGCCGCGCGCATCATGCGATCCTTTTCTGCATCGCGCAATCCCGTGCCAAAATCGATAAAGTCCCGCATCGACAGGTTCATATCGATCTGGTCGGTAATCCGCATGATCTCGGACGGTTTGAAATTGCGTTGGGTGAGGCGTTTGGCTGTCTGCCCAATGATCGAGACCCCTTTTGAGTCCACGGCCCCGCGCGACCGGGCGACATAGCACATCACAGTGAGTATGCGTTGGCTGGCTTTGCTACGCAGCGGTTTCTTGCCGCCGCCTGCAAGGGATGTAAGCCTGCGGAAGATTATGAACAGCATCGCCAATGCGATGAGCGCCCAGGGCGCCACGTTGCGCATCGTCTGTTCCTGGGAGTTTTCAGGCGTGACTGGCAAACTGGCGTCAATCAGGTCGAAGGATTGCGCCGTTTCCAGCTGGACAGCTGTCAAAGTCGCATCAATCTGCGTGATACATCCATCCGAGGACAGTACGTAGTCGACCGGATTGCTCGTGATCGTGACCCCCCAAATCCGAAATTCCCGCGTCGTGTGGCAAAGGGACAGCGCCTGGCCTTGCGGTTTTCTCAACTCTGTTTCCGACACGAACTGAAGGCCATCGAACATGCCTGTGTCGTCGCTGAAGGCCTGTGCTGGGTTGCCCAAGAGGGCCGCGGCCATGAACGGGATCAGAAATCGGATCATTTTCACACTCACACTGGGGCCCCGACGTATCATTCGGAACCATCGCTACGATACAGTTGTAACCATACCGAATAATTAATGCGTGACCAGTGATCGGTTGCGCTGAGATCGGTCTGCGTGGCCAAAATACCTCCGCAGACACGATGCCTAGGCGTGAATTGCCCCGTCGCCGCAAGCAAGTGCGGCTTCGCGCACGGCCTCTGAGTAGGTCGGATGCGCGTGGCATGTTCGCGCGATATCCTCGGCGGCAGCGCCAAATTCCATCGCAACACAGATCTCGTGGATCAAATCGCCAGCCATGGGGCCAATGATATGCGCGCCCAAGACACGGTCCGTCGTCGCATCAACGAGAATTTTGACAAAACCATCGCCTGCAAAATTCGCCTTGGCCCGCGCGTTGCCCATAAAAGGAAACTTGCCGACTTTATATTTGCGCCCTTGTTCCTTGAGGGTTTCCTCTGTCTCGCCGACGTTGGCAACCTCGGGGTGCGTATAGATCACACCGGGGATTACCCCATAATTTACATGGCCATGCTGACCCGCAATGACTTCGGCAACTGCCATGCCTTCGTCTTCGGCCTTATGCGCCAGCATCGGACCCGCGATCGTATCACCGATCGCGTAAATGCCTGCGACATTGGTGGCGTATTGGGTATTGGTCTTGATCTGGCCACGGTCGGTCATTTCGATGCCAAGCTCTGTCAGACCCAGCCCATCGGTGAAGGGTTTGCGGCCAGTGGCAACTAAGACCGTATCCGCGGTCAAGGAATGCTCACTGTCGTCCTTGCGCAGCTGATACGTCACGGTCGCTTTGTTGGCCTTGACCGAAACACCCTGCACAGCGGCGCCGAGCGTGAACTTCAACCCTTGCTTTGTCAGCATCTTCTGGAACTGACGCGCGATTTCGGCGTCCATGCCGGGGGTGATGGCATCGAGGAATTCGACAACTTCGACCTCTGCACCAAGACGTGCGTAGACCGAACCCAATTCAAGCCCGATCACACCGGCCCCGATCACGACCAGTTTCTTGGGCACTTTGCCCAACTCCAACGCACCCGTGGAGGTCACAACAGTCTTTTCATCCACTTCGACACCCGGCAGGCTGGATGCCTCAGAACCGGACGCGATGACAATATGCTTCGCTTCATGTATCTCATCGCCGACATTCACTTTGCCTGCCTCGGGGATGGAACCCCAGCCTTTGATCCAGTCGACCTTGTTCTTCTTGAACAGGAATTCGATCCCGCCAGTGTTTTGCGCAATTGTTTCTTCTTTGTAGGTAAGCATCTGCTTCCAATCGACCGAAGGTGCTTTCCCCTTCAGGCCCATTGTCGCGAAGTTATGCTCTGCTTCGTGCAGCATATGTGTCGCGTGCAGCATCGCCTTGGAGGGAATGCAGCCCACATTCAGGCAGGTGCCGCCGAGCGTCTCACGCCCCTCAACGCAGGCGACCTTCATGCCCAGTTGGGCGCAGCGGATCGCGCAGACATAGCCGCCGGGGCCGGCACCGATTATGATGACATCATAGCTGGACATGTGGGTCTCCTTCGGGAGTTTCTTAAAACAGGGCTGACACGATCATCAGCATGGTTGCGAGGAAGCCTACAAACCAAATCAGCGAACGCCAAGGCGCGAGGCCGAAATAATATGCGGGCACATAAAGGATGCGCGCGGCCAAATAGGTCCATGCGCAAAGGGCGGAAAGGCCGGTGCCTTTTGTCACCAAGGGTGATGACGACGACGGCGATTGTGAACAGGATCAGCGCTTCGAAATGATTGTTCATCGCGCGGATCAGGCGGGCGGTCGTGTCGCTGACCTGATCTACCATCGGCTTATCCATCCGACTGGTGTCACGTGGCGAAAGCGTCTTGCCAGGACCCATTTCGAGGTTGGCAGGGACCGCCATGAGAGTGAATTGCGCAGCTTGGAGAAGTGCGGCGAGGGCGAGGACGGTGAGTTCAGGGGTCATTCAGTTACCCATCGATTTGGTAAATCCGCCAAGAATACCGCCAATAGCATCACCAAATTGCCAGAGTGAGCGGTCGGAGCTGCCGACTTTTTCAATGACATTTGATAGAACTTCTGGCTCTCCATCCACCGTGATCTTTTTCCCTAGAATGGCAAAACCCTCTGATGTCAGAACTGGCCTTAGCACCACACCACTTCCCGGGCCGTCGATTGCCTTGACTAGCCTAGAAACACGAATGATCTGTTCGCTTTGAAGCCATTCAACACATGGGAAAAAGAAAGGGGCAAAGCTGTCATCTAGTTCCAACTCGGAAAATCTCAGCTCCGTTTCTTGGATACCCCAATCTACGAGCAGTGAAAGAATCCTAGCGATGACAATTTCACTTTTCTGTAAGTCAGTCATGATCAGAGGCTCCGCCCGCATTACCGGGCAGCCCCCGACCCTCCCGTTTTGCCGAAGGCAAACCTGCGGTTTGACGGGAGGGGGCTTCACCCCCACCCAGGGTCAGGGGCTGCCCTCTGTTGGTTTGATGCAACATAGTTTTTCGCTTACAGATCCATCAACAACCGCCGTGGATCTTCAAGCGCTTCTTTCACCCGCACGAGGAACGTCACCGCCCCTTTGCCGTCCACGATCCGGTGGTCGTAGGACAATGCCAGATACATCATCGGACGGATCACAACCTGACCATTGATCGCCATGGGCCGATCCTGGATTTTGTGCATCCCTAAAATACCTGACTGCGGTGGGTTCAGGATCGGCGATGACATCAGCGAGCCATAGACACCGCCGTTGGAGATCGTGAAGGTGCCGCCTTGCATTTCAGCCATGCTCAGCTTGCCGTCGCGCGCCTTGGCGCCCATCTCAGCGATGCTTTTTTCGATGGTGGCGAATGACATCTGATCGGCGTCGTTAATCACCGGCACCACAAGGCCCGTCGGCGTGCCTGCCGCGATGCCCATGTTGACGTAGTTTTTATAAACCACATCGGTGCCATCGATTTCGGCGTTCACCTCTGGCACTTCATTCAGTGCGTGTACGCAGGCCTTGGTGAAGAAGGACATGAAGCCCAGTTTCACACCGTGCTTCTTCAAAAACAGGTCTTTGTATTCGTTGCGCAGCGCCATTACCTCCGTCATGTCGACCTCATTGTAGGTGGTCAGCATTGCGGCGGTGTTCTGGCTGTCTTTCAGCCGCTTGGCGATGGTTTGGCGCAGACGCGTCATCTTCACGCGCTCTTCGCGTTCGGCCTGATCTGCTGCGACCGGCGCGCGTGGCGCGGTGGCTGGTGCTGGCGCAGGGGCGGCAAGGGCGTTCAACACGTCTTCTTTCATCACGCGACCGTCTTTGCCTGTGCCCTGCACGTTCGAGAGGTTGTTTTCGGCCATCAGCTTCTTAGCAGAGGGTGCATCCTCGACGTCTTTGGCCGCGGCTGCTGAAGCTGGTGCGGCTTCCGCCTTTGGCGCTTCTTTTTTGGCGGCAGGGGCGGGTGCGGCATCACCTTCTGCGATCTGCGCCAGAAGCGCGTCTACACCCACGGTTTCGCCTTCGGCGGCCACGATTTCCGACAAGGTGCCAGCGACGGGGCTTGGCACTTCGACGGTGACCTTGTCTGTTTCCAGCTCGCAGAGCATTTCATCAACCGCAACGGCATCGCCGGGTTGTTTGAACCATGTGGCAACAGTGGCCTCTGTCACGGATTCGCCAAGGGTCGGGACGCGGACTTCGGTGCTCATTACTTTGTTCCTTCGATGGTCAGCGCATCATTCACGAGGGCTGCTTGTTCTGCTTTATGTTTGCTGGCCAGACCTGTGGCAGGCGAGGCGGCGGCGGCGCGTCCGGCATAGACGGGCCGTGTGTGTTTGGCTTTGATCCGGGTGAGAACCCATTCGATATTGGGTTCCATAAAGGACCACGCACCTTGATTGCGTGGTTCTTCCTGACACCAGACCATTTCGGCGTTTTTGAAGCGTTCCAATTCCTTGACCGCAGATTGCGCAGGGAAGGGATAGAATTGCTCATAGCGCATGATGTAGACGTCTTTGATCGCGCGGGCGTCGCGTTCTTCGAGCAGGTCAAAGTAGACCTTGCCCGAACACATCACGACTCGCTTGATCTTGCTGTCAGCCACCAGTTTCGTATCTGAATTTCCGTGCTGGGCATCGTCCCACAAGACGCGGTGAAAACTGGAGCCGGTCGTGAATTCTTCACGTTTGGAGACAGCCATTTTGTGCCGCAAAAGCGACTTCGGTGTCATCAGGATCAGCGGCTTGCGGAAAGTCCGGTGCAACTGGCGCCGCAACAGGTGGAAGTAGTTCGCTGGTGTCGTGCAGTTCGCAACAATCCAGTTGTCGCCACCGCACATCGTCAAAAACCGCTCCAAGCGCGCGGATGAATGTTCTGGACCTTGGCCCTCATAGCCATGCGGCAGCAGGCAAACGAGGCCGGACATCCGCAGCCACTTGCTTTCGCCGGAGCTGATGAACTGGTCAAACATGATCTGCGCGCCATTGGCAAAATCGCCGAACTGTGCTTCCCAAAGGGTCAGCGCGTTCGGTTCGGCCAGCGAATAGCCATACTCAAACCCCAAGACCGCGTATTCCGACAGCATCGAGTCGATGACCTCATATTGTGCCTGCCCCTTGCGGATGTTGTTGAGCGGGTAGTACCGTTCTTCATTGTCCTGATTAATCAGCCCCGAATGCCGGTGGCTAAAGGTGCCGCGCGTACAGTCCTGACCTGACAGGCGGACCGGATAGCCTTCTGTCAGCAGAGAGCCAAAGGCGAGCGCCTCTCCCGTTGCCCAGTCGAGCCCTTCGCCGCTGTCGAACATCTTGGCTTTATTTTCGATCAGACGCCCGATGGTCTTGTGCAGCGGGAAGTTCTCAGGTGCTTTCGACAGGGCTTCACCGACCGCATTGAAGGTTGCGTCTTCAATGGCAGTCACGCCACGTTGGTAATCTTCATCTTTGCGGTCCAGATGCGACCACTTGCCATCGAGCCAGTCCGCCTTGTTCGGTTTGAAGTTCTTACCAGCCTCAAATTCCTCGTTCAGATGCGCCTGAAACGCGGCTTTCATATCCTCGACTTCGCCCTCTGGGATCAAGCCATCGCGAACGAGGCGTTCGGTATAAAGCGTCAGCGTCGTCTTTTGTTTTTTGATCTTCTTGTACATCAACGGGTTGGTGAACATCGGCTCATCGCCTTCGTTGTGACCAAACCGGCGGTAGCAGATGATGTCCAGAACCACATCTTTATGGAACTTCTGGCGGAATTCCGTGGCCACGCGAGCGGCGTGAACGACCGCTTCGGGGTCATCGCCGTTGACGTGAAAGATCGGCGCCTCAACCATCAGTGCGATGTCCGTGGGATAAGGGCTGGAGCGGCTGAAGTGCGGCGCTGTGGTGAAACCGATCTGGTTGTTCACGACGATATGCATCGTCCCGCCGGTTTTGTGGCCCTTCAAGCCGGACAGGCCAAAGCCCTCGGCCACGACGCCTTGACCTGCGAAGGCCGCATCACCGTGCAGCAGTATTGCCATCACACGGGTGCGTTCTTCGTCCTTCTTCTGGTCTTGCTTGGCGCGGACCTTGCCCAACACAACCGGGTTGACCGCTTCAAGGTGCGACGGGTTGGCTGTCAGCGACAGGTGGACTTCGTTGTCATCAAAGCTGCGATCCGAGGATGCACCGAGGTGATATTTCACATCACCTGACCCATCAACATCTTCTGGTTTGAATGACCCGCCCTGAAACTCGTTGAAAATCGCCCGGTAGGGTTTTTCCATGACATTTGCCAACACCGATAAACGACCACGGTGCGGCATGCCGATGATGATCTCATCTAGGCCAAGCTGACCACCGCGTTTGATGATCTGCTCCATCGCGGGGATCAGGCTTTCGCCGCCATCCAGACCGAAGCGCTTGGTGCCCATGTATTTGACGTGCAGGAATTTCTCGAAGCCCTCGGCCTCGACCAAGGAATTCAGGATCGCTTTGCGCCCGTTCTTTGTGAAGGCGATTTCCTTGCCATATCCTTCGATCCGCTCTTTGAGCCAACCGGCCTCTTCCGGGTTCGAGATATGCATATATTGCAGCGCAAAGGTGCCGCAATAAGTGCGCTGCACGATGGCTATGATCTCATTCATAGTGGCCATTTCGAGGCCAAGAACATTATCGATAAAGATCGGGCGATCCATGTCGGCGGGGGAGAAACCGTAAGATTTTGGATCAAGCTCAGGGTGTGGTGTGTTTTCGCGCATACCAAGCGGGTCAAGATCCGCGATCAGGTGGCCACGGATACGGTAGGCGCGGATAATCATCAGCGCGCGAATACTGTCGAGCACAGCAGCGCGGACTTGATCCTCAGAGAGGCTCACACCCTTTTCGGCAGCTTTTTCCTTGATCTTCTTGCCAGCGGCTTCCGGCTCTGCTGGCCACTGGCCGTCCAAGGCCGCCGTCAGATCATCGTTTGGGGCAGGTGGCCAATCAGGCCTTGCCCAGCTGGGGCCCGCGGCCTCTGCCTTGGCGTCCGTGGGCGCGTCGCCCAGTGACCGAAAGAACGCCTGCCAGCTTTCATCGACCGCGCCGGGGTTGTCGGCGTAGCGCGCATAGAGCTGTTCTACATATTCCGCATTGTGCCCTTGCAAGAAGGACGAGGCGTGGAAGACGTCGTTGGGGGAATGATCGTTCATGAGGGGACCTCATTTCGGGTTGAGGGGTCTGTTGAAAAAACCGCCTGTGAAGGGGCAAGCAATGATACGGCCGAAAATGCAACAAGCAGAAGGCTGATGCCTTTGTATTCAAGTGGTGTGAGTATCCCTGAATAGATGAGGATGAGACCGCCAGTGACAAAAGTTACTGTTGGATAGACCCAGATCAACGGAGAAAAATCTGCATCGATCGCGCGTCGGGTCATGGCCGCGGGTAGGCTGAACCAGAGTAGAAAGGGTGATAAAACCAAAAGGTAAGGAGCGAGCGAAAGAGGCTCTTCTGGCACAAGCGTTTCGAAAATTGCCGCCGCGACAAAAGGGAAAGTCAATACTGACACCGCAAGCCACCAAAACTCTGACCGCGCGGCGCGTCCTTTGAATTTGAAAGACTTGGCAACGCCGGTCTTAATGGCTTGGACCGGACTCATGACAGGACCCTTTTTGGTTTATGGGCGACCGCAATCATGGACTTCGCCAACGGTGGGACGCGCCCCGCATAGGCAAAATGGTCAACGACCAGCCCGGCCTCGGTTAACAATTGGGTTAGTGTTTTGACGGACCAGAATTTGATATGGCCGTGGTCCCAAAGGGCGGTGAAATGCGCGTCCATCTTGCCCGTGACCGCCATTGCAAGGTTCTTGACATAGCCATGATAGGGGGTCGAAATCAGTGCCGTGCCGCCCTCCGCGAGAAGGCTCGCTACTGTGCTTGCATAATGGCGCGGATCATAGACGTGTTCGACAACCTCCAGGCTGATGAGCGCGTCGAACAGGCCGTATTGATCGGCAAGATCATCATAGGCCGACCCATATGCCAGCCGGAGATCGGGGTAACTGGTCTTGGCCTGTGCGATGCCGTCCTCAGAGACATCTACGCCTGTCACATCCCATCCCATGTCAGCGCAGGCCTTGGAAACAGAGCCGTTGCCGCAGCCAAGATCAAACAGACGTCGCCGTGCATCCGGCAGTTTGGCCAATTCGGCAGAAACCGCAGGCATCAGGTAGGCATGAGACGCATTGAAGCGTGCATCATCGTATGCGTAGCCGCCGATGTTGCCCATCTCCTTCATCTTCACGCCCTCCCTGGCAGTCCGCCGCGCGGTTGCGCTTTAGCCGATGGCTTTCAAAACCGCTTCGCCCAACGTTGCAGGGCTGTCTGCAACAACGATACCTGCAGATTTCATGGCCTCGATTTTGCTTTCCGCATCACCTTTGCCGCCCGCAACAATCGCACCGGCATGACCCATGCGACGGCCCGGAGGCGCAGTGCGCCCGGCGATAAAGCCAGCCGTCGGCTTCCAGCGGCCCTTTTTCTTTTGCGCGGTCAGAAACTCGGCGGCTTCTTCCTCCGCAGAGCCACCGATTTCACCGATCATGATGATGGAATGCGTCTCATCATCATCAAGGAACATATCCAGCACGTCGATATGTTCCGTCCCTTTGATCGGATCGCCACCGATGCCAACGGCTGTGGATTGGCCCAGACCGCTGTCAGATGTCTGCTTCACGGCCTCGTACGTCAGCGTGCCGGAGCGGGACACAACACCGACCGAGCCACGTTTGTGAATGTGGCCGGGCATGATGCCGATCTTGCAGGCGTCAGGTGTTATCACGCCGGGGCAATTGGGGCCAATCAGGCGGGAAGCGGACCCTTCGAGCGCCCTTTTTACACGCATCATGTCGAGGACGGGGATGCCTTCGGTGATGCAGATAATCAATTCCATCTCGGCGTCGATCGCTTCGAGAATTGAATCCGCCGCGAAGGGGGGCGGGACATATATGACTGAGGCATTCGCTTGGGTCACAAGCCTTGCTTCGTGGACCGAGTTGAAGATCGGCAGGTCAAGATGCGTCTGCCCGCCCTTACCGGGGGTCACGCCGCCGACCATTTTGGTGCCGTATGCAATCGCTTGCTCAGAGTGGAATGTGCCTTGCGAGCCGGTGAGGCCCTGACAGATGACGCGTGTGTTTTCGTTTACGAGAATGGCCATTTAGGTGGCTCCTTGGAAATTCTTTTTGTAGGGCGGGATACGTCCCACCGATGACAGCACGGCGGGGCGCGCCCCGCCCCACGGATTATCCTTTGACGGCTTTCACAATCTTCTGCGCCCCGTCCTTGAGGTCGTCGGCGGCAATCACGTCAACGTCACTTTCGTTGATAATGCGCTTGCCTTCTTCCACGTTCGTGCCTTCAAGGCGCACGACCAGAGGCACCTTCAAGCCGACCTCTTTCACCGCCGATACAACGCCCTCTGCGATCACATCGCAGCGCATGATGCCGCCGAAGATGTTCACAAGGATGCCTTTGACCTGCGGGTCAGATGTGATGATCTTGAACGCCTCGGTGACTTTCTCTTTGGTCGCACCGCCGCCAACGTCAAGGAAGTTGGCAGGCTCTGCACCATAAAGCTTGATGATGTCCATTGTCGCCATGGCAAGGCCAGCACCGTTGACCATGCAGCCGATTTCACCGTCCAGTGCGATGTAGTTCAGGTCAAACTTTGAGGCGGCGAGTTCCTTTGGGTCTTCCTCAGTCTCATCGCGCAGGGCGGCGACATCGGCGTGGCGGTAGACGGCGTTGCCATCAAAGGCGACTTTCGCGTCGAGGACTTTCAGATCACCGCCGTCGGTCACGATCAGCGGGTTAATCTCCAGCATCTCCATGTCTTTTTCGACGAAGGCTTTGTAAAGGTTGCCCATCAAGGCAACACATTGCTTCACTTGCTGACCCTTGAGGCCAAGCGCAAAGGCCACGCGGCGGCCATGGAACGGCTGGTAGCCGGTTGCGGGGTCAACTGTGAAGTTCAGGATCTTCTCCGGCGTGTTTTCGGCCACTTCTTCGATGTCCATGCCGCCCTCAGTGGAACAGACAAAACCGATGCGGCTTGTTGCGCGGTCAACCAGCAGGGCAAGGTACATTTCGGTTTCAATGCCAGAGCCGTCTTCGATGTAGATGCGGTTGACTTGCTTGCCAGCAGGGCCGGTCTGGTGTGTGACCAACGTGCGGCCCAACATCTTCTTTGCTTCCTGCGCGGCTTCTTCAACCGATTTGGCGAGACGCACACCGCCCGCTTCGCCTGCATCAACTTCCTTGAATTTGCCTTTTCCGCGCCCACCAGCATGGATTTGGGCTTTGACAACCCAAAGTGGCCCATCAAGTTCCCCGGCTGCGGTTTTGGCATCTTCAGCGCGTGTGACAGGGCGACCGTCGGAGACAGGTGCGCCATAGCTGCGCAACAAGGCTTTGGCCTGGTATTCATGAATGTTCATAAGACAATTCCAATTTGGCTACAGTTGAAGCAGCTTAAACATAGAAAAATCTTCATTTCTAAGGGAAAAATCGGAAATGCGGCGAAAATCGAACATTTGTGATCACAGGAATTTTTAGTGTGATCACAAATCCCAGTGCCTTGTTCCAGATCAATTTTTAATCGGTTTAAAAAGAATCGCGGCGATGTTAGCCAAGGGCTATGACCGCATCCAATCCAACTTGGGCCGTTGTTGCAACCGTGGATGAGCCGCCCGCGGTGGTTCAGGCGTTTGTTGCATGGCATTTGTCTATGGGCGCGTCGCATGTTTCGATCTACTGCGACAGGCCCGATGATCCGTTGGTCGACATACTGAGAGACCTGCCGAAAGTCACTGTGATTGCGAGTGACAATGCCCATTGGCTGACGTTAGGAAGCAGCCGCCCGCGGCGCCACGAAGTCAGGCAGGTGCGCAATGCGCGCCATGCCTATGCCGCGACGGATGCAGATTGGTTGATCCACATGGATGCGGATGAGTTTATCTGGTCTGACGCGCCCATTTCAGAACACCTCGCCAGCCTTGCCGAAACTGTTGACGCATGGGGGTTGCCGGTCGCGGAGCGCGTGCATCTGGCGGATGATCCTGGGCTAAGCATCTTTGAAGGGGCATTTCGGCGACCCTATCACGGCTCCAACAAGCAGGGGCGCGAAACTTTCGGGCGGGGCTATTATCTGACCTACAAAGGTCTGACGGGACATGCGCAGGGAAAGACCTTTGCGCGGGTAAACCGCGCGCTTTCATTGTCGATCCACCGCGCGAAGTCAGAGGTTGAAGGCTATGACGTCATCCATGAAAGGGCTCCGTGCGACGCCGTTGAATTGCTTCATTTTGATGGGCTGACGGCATTTCAATGGTCTTTCAAACTGGCGCGTCTGGCCTTTGCACTGGAGCGCGCAGACGGGATGCTGCCACCTGTTCATCGCGCGCGCCAACTCAAATCGCTCTATGATGATCGAGAGCGGGCACCGGCTTTGTATGAGCGCCTCAAGTCTGTTGATGATGCATTGCAGGATGTGATGCGCGCGCATGATGTCTGGTCGCAGCCGCCCTTTGATCCGGGTCCTGCCTTGGCAGCCCTTTTCCCCGATGCAAATATTGATCTTTCGCCAACTGCAATTGATGCATGGTTGCGGTCCAACAAGAAACACGTGCTATCGCACCTGAAAAATTAGGCACACAAATGCAAAAGGGCCGTCCGAAGACGACCCCAGATATCACTTTTGCCTGACGTCTATGCCAAGCTGTCGTCGATGCCCTTACAAGCGGCAACAAGGCCCTTCACGGCTTCGACAGACTTGTCGAACATGGCTTGCTCGTCTTTGTTCATCTTGATCTCGACCACGCGCTCAACGCCGCCAGCACCGATGATCGTCGGAACACCAACATAGAAGCCATCAAGGCCATAGGCGCCATCAACATGTGCGGCACATGGCAGCAGGCGCTTTTGGTCTTTCAGGTAGGCTTCGGCCATTTCGATTGCCGATGCGGCTGGTGCATAGAATGCGGAACCGGTTTTCAGCAGGCCAACGATCTCAGCGCCGCCATCGCGGGTGCGCTGTACGATCGCGTCCAGTTTTTCCTGTGTGGTCCAGCCCATTTCAACCAGATCAGGCAACGGAATACCGGCAACTGTGGAATAGCGTGTCAGCGGCACCATCGTGTCGCCGTGTCCGCCCAGAACGAATGCGGTGACGTCGCGCATGGAGACGTTGAATTCATCTGCAAGGAAGTGACGGAAGCGGGCACTGTCCAAAACGCCCGCCATGCCGCAGACCTTTTCAACGGGCATACCCGAGAATTCGCGCAGCGCCCAGACCATCGCATCAAGCGGGTTGGTGATACAGATTACAAAGGCGTCTGGCGCATGTGCGGCGATGCCTTCGCCGACAGATTTCATGACCTTGAGGTTGATGCCAAGCAGGTCATCGCGGCTCATCCCGGGCTTGCGTGCAACGCCCGCTGTGACGATGCAGACATCCGCGCCCGCGATCTCGGCGTAGTCGTTTGTCCCTTTCAGAGCAACGTCGATCCCCGAAACCGGGCCGCTCTCCGCGATGTCGAGCGCTTTGCCGCGCGCGACGTCGCCTTCCTCGGCAATGTCGAACATGATGATGTCGCCAAGCTCTTTGGTCGCTGCGAGGTGGGCAAGCGTGCCGCCGATTTGTCCGGCGCCGATAAGGGCAATCTTGGGTCTGGCCATTGAAACAGGTCCTTTGGTGATTTGGTTTCGGCGATGTGGGTAAGGCTTTGCAGGGCTTTGCGCAAGTGTGCTGCGCTGCGGCATCACAATTGTCGTTGTGGCCAATGGTCGTCGAAACCGCTAACGAAAGGTGAAAACAACACTATTCAGGACAACTTGCATCATGGAATTTGGCTGGCAATTCTTTGCGGTTGGCATCCCTGCGATCATCTTTGGCGGCGTCTCCAAGGGCGGATTCGGCTCCGGTGCGGCCTTTGTTGCAGGGGCGATTCTTGCGTTGGTCATGCCGCCCGGTGTGGCGTTGGGGATTGTCTTGCCGCTTTTCATGTTGGTCGATGCGGCGACGTTGAGACCCTATTGGGGCAAGTGGCATTGGCCATCCGCCAAAGGTCTGATGATCGGCGCTGTGCCGGGGGCCATGCTTGGCGCGGCTCTTTATGCGGTGGTTGACGCGGATGTCTTTCGATTTCTGATCGGGGTGATTTGTCTCGCCTTTGTCGGCTTTCAGTTTTCGCGTGCGGTGGGTTGGCTCAGCGTCCGCAAGATGCCGTTTTCCGCCCCATGGGCTTGGTTTGCAGGGATGGTCAGTGGTTTCACAAGTTTTGTAAGCCATGCCGGTGGGCCGCCATCCGCGGTGTTCTTGCTGTCGCAGGGGCTGAGCAAAACCGCATTTCAGGCCACCACCGTCGTCGTCTTTTGGGCTGTCAACTGGATGAAAGCCGTGCCTTATGCATTCTTGGGGATTTTTAGCCTTGATACGATGTTGGGCAGCCTCTTGCTCGCTCCATTTGCGCTTTTGGGCGCCTGGATCGGGATCAAAGCGCATCATTTGGTACCGGAGCGGTTATTCTTCGGGCTGACTTATGTCATGTTGGTCCTGACGGGCATCAGGCTGATCTGGGTCGCTTTGACCTAGGCCTGTCATCCGTTAACGGGCAAAAAGCGTGTCAAAGGTTCACCGAGGTATTGATAGGCTTGCCCTGCGGCAACCAAACAGGTCAATCCGTCAGGTGCGGTCACTGTAATTGTCCATGATCCGGTGTCGGGGGAGGAAAAAACTTCCACCATTGTTTGGTCACGCGAAAGGTCCAGCAGTTGCCGGGTTTCGCCAAAGTGTTTGGCAAGACGTGCAACAATTTGGTCGTGATCGGCACAAACGAGCGGTTGTGACTGCACCTGGGTGGCACTGATTGTCGCGGCGACAACGCCGAATGATAGCAAGTAAAACATGCGTCGCATCCGCTTTCCCTTCCAAAGCCCTGCGCCGCCGGTATCCACCCGGAGAATGCGCCAAATCATCCCGACACCCTGCACCCAAAAAGTTAACAGATCGTAAGGATGCCTCGCCTTGCTGCGATGCGGCATTTATACCTTGAATGATTTGCGAAAGTCTGGCCTTTTTCACGCAACTTTGTTGCGAGGAAGATTCGATGCATCACCGCCCTTACCGGTCCGCCCTTTACATTCCCGGATCCAAAGACCGCGCCCTGGACAAGGCGCGGGGTCTGCCGGTGGATGTGATTCTGTTCGATCTGGAAGATGCCGTCGCGCCGGATGCAAAGGCCCCCGCGCGCGAAACTCTGGCGGCAGCATTGGTCGCTGGTGGATATGGCCCGCGTCTGAAGATCGTGCGCATCAACGGGCTGGATACGACATGGGGCGCAGACGATGCGGCAGCAGTCGCCACGATGGCGTGTGATGCGGTTCTGCTGCCAAAAGTGAACGGTCCGGAGGATGTTGATGCGTTGGCAGCATTGGTGCCGGATTTGCCGATCTGGGCGATGATGGAAACTCCGCAGGGTATTTTGAATGCCGCGGCGATCGCCGCACACCCGCAGATTGCGGGTTTTGTTTTAGGTACGAACGATCTGGCCAAGGACCTCAATTCACGCGGCAGGGCCGCTCTTATGACCTCTTTGCAGATCTGTATGCTTGCGGCGAAGGCGGCGGGCATTGTCGCCCTGGATGGTGTCTACAATGCGTTCAAGGATGAAGATGGCCTGCGCGGGGAATGCGCGGAAGGGCGCGACATGGGGTTTGATGGCAAGACGTTGATCCATCCCGCACAGATCGCGATTGCAAACGCAGCCTTCGGTCCGACCAAGGATGAGATTGATTTGGCGCGCCGTCAGATCGCAGCCTTTGAGACAGCCGAGGCCCAAGGGCAGGGGGTTGCAGTTGTCGATGGGTGTATCGTTGAGAACTTGCATATTGTGACCGCCCGCGCGACCTTGGCAAAATCTGACGCGATCAATGCACTGGAGACTTCATGACCTTACTTATCGCAGGCGTTGCCCTTTGGTGGGCTGCCCATCTTTTCAAACGGCTTGTCCCCGACGCGCGGCAAGCGCTTGGCGGTGCAGGCTATCCCATAATGGCCGTGACAATCATTTTCAGCGTTGTGTTGATGGTTATGGGCTACCGTGCCGCTGACGGTGCTGTTTATTGGGAGAGCGATCCGATGTGGGTCGGGATCAATAACCTACTGATGGTGCTGGCCTTTTACTTTTTCGCAGCCAGCGCTGCGAAGGGCGCGAAAATCTGGCTCGGCACAAAGATCCGCCACCCGCAGCTATCGGGGTTTTCAATCTGGGCGGCCGCCCACCTTTTGGTGAACGGCGATGTGCAATCGATTATCCTCTTTGGTGGCCTGTTGGCTTGGGCGCAGGTTGAAATCAAACTGATTAACGCGAAAGAGGGCCCATGGCAGGTGCCGCCCCGGGCACCGGTCAAAAAGGAGGTTGTCGCCGTCGTCGTGACGTTTGTCGTTGTCGCACTTGTGATGGCCATCCACTACGCGCTGGGCGTTCGACCATGGGGCTAGGTGCATGAAAATCTACAGATTGCTGACTGAGGACGACAAATCCGCCTTTTGTCATAAAGTGTCCGAGGCCCTATCGAAAGGGTGGGCGCTTTATGGCGATCCGACCTATGCCTATGACCATGCAAATGGCGTGATGCGATGCGGCCAAGCCGTCACCAAGGATATCGACAAACCCTATTCGTCGGATATGACGTTAGGCCAGCAATGACCAAGACAAACGCGGGCCGCTTTTTCGAAGACTACGCCGTCGGTGATGTTATCAGCCATGCTGTTCCGCGCACAATTTCGGGTGGTGAGCGTGCAATGTACCACGCGTTGTACCCCGCACGGGGCGCGCTCTACTCATCGGATGAATTCGCACGGGCAAGCGGTTTGCCGGCCTCTCCTGTCGATGATCTGATAACTTTTCATACGGTTTTCGGCAAAACGGTGCCCGACGTTTCGCTTAATGCAGTGGCCAATCTGGGTTATGCGGATGGGCGTTGGGTCTTGCCGGTTTATCCCGGCGATACGTTGACGTCAGAGTCTGAGGTGATCGGGGTCAAACAGAACTCGAATGGAAAATCTGGCGTGGTCTGGGTGCGCACGACGGGGCGCAATCAGCATGGCGCGGCGGTGTTGCGCTATGTTCGTTGGGTCATGGTGCGCAAACGCGGCGAAGGCGGAGCACCAGAAACGGTCGTGCCGGAGCTGGCGAAGACCGTTGCGCCCTCGGACCTTGTCGTGCCGACCGGTCTCAATTTTGAAGCCTACAATTTTAATCTGGCAGGAGAACCGCACCGGCTTGGCGACTATCAGGTTGGTGAAATCATCGACCACGTAGACGGTGTGACTGTGGAAGAGGCAGAGCATATGCTGGCCACCCGTCTGTGGCAGAATACCGCGAAGGTGCATTTCGATGCGACCAATCGCGCGGACGGGCAGCGATTGATCTACGGCGGGCATTTGATTTCGCTCGCGCGGGCGCTGTCGTTCAATGGGCTGGCCAACGCGCAGATGATTGTCGCGCTGAATGGTGGCGCACATGTCAACCCTTGCTTTGCGGGGAATACCGTCCGCGCTTGGTCAGAGGTCCTGGATGTGGCTGAAACCGATGCGCCCGGCGTTGGCGCAATCCGATTACGTCTGGTGGCGACCAAAGGCGCTTGCGGTGAATTGCGTGGCGAAGACGGCAAATATCTAGCGGATGTACTTCTCGATCTGGACTATTGGGCATTAATGCCAATCTAGCGACGGCATTTTGTGATCACGTAAAATTTTTGTGTGATCACATATCAAAGAAATTCGCGTTGCGCGTCACTTTTTCACAGTTCATTTGATCTGTGTCACGTGACTCCATGTGCAAAAGTGTGCAAGAAATGTCCAACAACGCGTCTTGCCGGACGCGTGAAGCCGACGAAGGGAACGCTTATGGCTGATGTGAACAGGGGCAATCGCCCCCTCTCACCGCATTTGGAGATCTACCGCCCACAGTGGACATCCATCTCATCAATTCTTGTGCGGATCACAGGGAACGCGATCATCCTCGCGGCCTTGCTGATTGTCTGGTGGTTTGTCGCTGCGGCCACTGGGCCGGCTGCATTCGCCATTGCGAACGGCTTCATCACCAGCTGGTTTGGTGATCTGATTATGTTCTTTTCAGTCTTGGGACTTTGGTACCATATGCTCGGTGGCTTGCGTCACCTTGTCTGGGACAGTGGCCGGATGCTGGACGTTGATAAGTCGGAACTCGCCGCGCAGATGATGATGGTGCTGACGGTGTTGCTGACGATCTTCACCGTCGTGGTACTTTGAGGGGGATCAAGCAATGGCATTTCTGACTGACCGCAAGCGCGCAGACGGCCTTGGCTCTGCCAAGACGGGGACAGAGCATCATTGGCAAATGATGGTGTCGTCGGTGGCGTTACTGATCCTGATCCCATTATTTGTTTTCACATTTGGTTGGATTCTCGGGTCGCCTTATGAAGAAGTGATCGCCTACTACCAGCGGCCGTTCCCTGCTGTTGTGGCAATTCTGACGATGCTCGTTGGTTTCTTTCACTTCCGTGGCGGCGTCCAAACCCTGATCGAAGACTATGTCCATGGTTTCATGCGCAAGGCGCTTATCATCGGCATGATCTGCCTGTCTTATGCTGCGGCGGCCTTTGCTGTTTTCGCAATCCTGCGCATCGCACTTTAATACCATGTCGGAGCTTACCTGATGGCTGCTTATGAATACGAAACCCACACCTATGACGCGATTGTTGTTGGTGCTGGCGGTGCCGGTCTGCGTGCGACGCTCGGACTGGCGGAACAGGGTCTTCGGACCGCCTGTATTACCAAGGTCTTCCCAACCCGTTCACACACCGTTGCCGCACAAGGCGGGATTGCTGCCTCACTTGGCAACATGGGACCGGATAGCTGGCAGTGGCACATGTATGACACGGTCAAGGGCTCTGACTGGTTGGGCGATACTGACGCGATGGAATATCTGGCCCGTGAAGCGCCCAAGGCGGTCTACGAGCTTGAACACTACGGCGTGCCATTCTCGCGGACGGATGAGGGTAAAATCTATCAGCGTCCCTTTGGCGGCCATACAACTGAATTTGGCGAGGGCCCGCCGGTTCAGCGGACATGTGCCGCCGCAGACCGGACCGGGCACGCGATTTTGCACACGCTCTATGGCCAGTCGCTGAAACAGCAGGCTGAATTCTATATCGAATACTTCGCCCTCGATCTGATTATGTCAGACGACGGCATTTGTCAGGGCGTGATTGCATGGAAGCTGGACGACGGCACAATGCATGTCTTCAACGCAAAGACGGTTGTGCTGGCGACTGGCGGTTATGGCCGTGCATATTTCAGCGCCACATCAGCCCACACCTGCACAGGTGACGGTGGCGGTATGGTGGCCCGTCAGGGTCTGCCAATGCAGGACATGGAATTCGTCCAATTCCACCCAACAGGTATATACGGTGCAGGTTGCCTCATTACGGAGGGCGCGCGTGGGGAAGGCGGTTATCTGACCAATTCCGAGGGCGAGCGTTTCATGGAGCGTTACGCACCGAATTACAAAGACCTGGCGCCGCGCGATTATGTCAGCCGCTGTATGACGATGGAAATTCGTGAAGGCCGTGGTGTCGGTGCGAATGGCGACCACATCAGCCTGAACCTTAACCACCTGCCCAAGGAAGCCTTGGCGGAGCGTTTGCCCGGCATCTCGGAAAGCGCGCGTATCTTTGCGGGCGTCGATGTCACCAAGGAAGCGATCCCTGTTCTGCCGACTGTACACTATAACATGGGTGGTATTCCGACGAATTATTATGGTGAGGTTCTTAATCCCACCAAGAAAGACCCTAACGCTGTCGTACCGGGCCTTATGGCCGTGGGCGAGGCTGGTTGTGCGTCTGTGCATGGCGCGAACCGCCTCGGCTCCAACAGCCTGATTGACCTCGTGGTCTTTGGTCGCGCCGCTGCGATCCGTGCTGGCGAAGTCGTGGACCGTGCCGCATCCAATCCAACGCTGAACCAGTCTTCGGTAGATGCCTGTTTTGATCGCTTTGATGGCTTGCGCCACTCCAAAGGGACCGTTGGCACGGCTGAGTTGCGGCTTGAGATGCAAAAGGCGATGCAGGCAGATGCGGCTGTGTTCCGGACCGACAAAACGCTCGGTGAAGGCGTCAAGAAGATGACTGATATCGCGGGTAAGATGGATGATCTATCCGTCACCGACCGCAGCCTTGTCTGGAATAGCGACCTGATGGAAACGCTTGAACTGACAAACCTCATGCCAAATGCTTTGGCGACGATTGTTGGCGCAGAGGCGCGCAAAGAAAGCCGCGGCGCGCACGCGCATGAGGATTATTCCACGCGTGACGATGAAAACTGGCGGGTGCACACCATCAGCCACATCGACGACGAGAAGGTGAAGCTGAGCTATCGGCCAGTTATCACAGCTCCGCTGACAACTGAAAAGCAGGGCGGTATATCCGAAGCAAAGATTGCGCCGAAGGAACGGACGTTTTGATGCGAGCTTTCGCATATACGATCCTCGGCCTTGGCGCATTGGCCGCGTGTGGCCAAATCACGGCTGAACAAGCGGCAGACCGATGCGAGGATCGGGCGCGCGCGGCTCAAGGACCTGAGGTTGAGATGATTATGGGTGTCAGCCGTGAAAATGGGGCGTTTGGCGGCGCCTCTGTCGGCATCAGCCTTGATGCGCTGCAAGGCCGAGACCCGCAGGCCGTCTATGAAAGCTGCGTGATGAACCTGACCGGTGAGACGCCGATCCGGCCTGTTCAACTACGTGACATGTAGGCGAAGCGAGAAGAAAGAAGAAAATGGTACAACTTACACTTCCAAAGAATTCCCGCATGAAAGTCGGCAAGACCTGGCCAAAGCCGGAGGGTGCGACAAACCTGCGTAAAGTCCAAGTCTATCGCTGGAACCCGGATGACGGGAAGAACCCGCAGTTGGACACGTATTTCGTGGACATGGACACCTGTGGCCCGATGGTTCTGGATGCGCTCATCAAGATCAAGAATGAGATCGACCCGACCCTGACGTTCCGCCGATCGTGCCGCGAAGGGATTTGCGGCTCTTGCGCGATGAACATTGACGGGATCAACACGTTGGCCTGTATCTACGGCATGGATGAGATCAAGGCGGATGTAAAAATCTATCCGCTGCCACACATGCCCGTCATCAAGGACTTAATCCCTGATTTGACCCACTTCTATGCGCAGCATGCCTCTGTCATGCCGTGGCTTGAAACCAAGACAAACCGCCCTGCGAAGGAATGGAAGCAATCTGTTGATGACCGCAAAAAGCTCGATGGGCTTTATGAATGCGTCATGTGCGCGTGTTGTTCGACGTCCTGCCCATCGTATTGGTGGAATGGTGATCGCTATCTTGGGCCAGCGGCGTTGTTGCATGCCTATCGTTGGATCATCGACAGCCGTGATGAGGCCACGGGCGAGCGTCTGGATGAGCTGGAAGACCCCTTCAAGCTTTATCGCTGCCACACGATCATGAACTGCGCGAAGACGTGTCCGAAGGGTCTCAACCCAGCCAAGGCGATTGCACACATCAAAGGCATGATGGTCGAGCGCGTCGTTTAAGACGCCTCCCCGATCAATCGAAAACGCCGCCCGTTGAGGCGGCGTTTTGCGTATCAGCAGTAGCGTTCCGGCGCGCGGGACTGCCCGTCGCTGTAGCGATCCCCCCATGCCCAGCCGACGGGCAGGACCGCATCAATCTGCGCCACCAAATCCGGGGTCATTTCGATGCTGTCCGCTTGCGCCCAGTCACCGGCGTGAGCAGCGGTGCGGCTTCCAGGAATTGGGATGACGTGATCCCCCTTTGCCAAGAGCCATGCCAGCGCCAATGCAGGCGCGCGATGCCCATAGGACGCGGCGAGCGTGTGAAAAGCCTCGGCGCGGGACTTGTTCTGGGACCAGTTCGGCTCTTGAAAACGGGGCATTTCACGGCGAAACGCGCCAAAGTCAGAATGCGCAGGATCAATCACGCTGCGTCCAAAGACACCACGCGCAAGCGGTGAAAAGGCAACGAATGTAACGCCCAGTCGGTTGCATTCCTGAAGCAATCCAAGTTCAGGCAGCCGTGTCCAAAGCGAATACTCGTTCTGCACTGCCGTCACGGGCGTTTCCGCATGCCCGCGCCGCAAGGTCGTGGGCGAAATTTCCGACATGCCCCAACCGCCAATCTTTCCTGCATCAATCAAGCGCCCCATAAAACCCGCGACCTCCTCGACAGGGACAGCAGGCTCGCGCCGGTGAATATAGAAAAGGTCAACATAATCGACGCCAAGTCGCATGAAGGAGCCTTCAAGTTCAGCTTCCAGATAGGCGGGATCGTTGCTGATGGGATGCTTTGGATCGCGGGTGATACTTGCCTTTGTCGCAATGCTCGGTTGGTGCCCGCGCGCTGCCATCCAGCGCCCGACAACTTCTTCGGATGTATAGGGACCATAGATATTCGCGATATCGAAATGGCTGATCCCCATGTCCCAGGCGCGGTCCATGACGGCGAAACTGTCAGCTTCATTCGTCGGTCCGGTCAACCCGCCAAAGGACATGCAGCCCAGCCCAACCGCGCCGACTTCCGGGCCGTCTGCCCCTAACTTGCGCTGCTTCATGTGAAGGCCGCCGTCAGTGCAATGTCGACCATATCCCCGAATGACCGCTCGCGATCTTCCGCCGGCAAGGCTTCATGGGTGATGAGGTGGTCGCTGACGGTCAGGACGGCCAAGGCACGCCGGCCGTGACGGGCGGCGAGATTGTAAAGCTCAGCGGCTTCCATCTCCACCCCGAGGATACCATGGCGGACCATCTGCTCGTTCAGATCGGGGCGTTCGTCATAAAAGACATCCGACGAATAAATACCCCCAACATGGGTTGGCACACCTTTCGCCTTGGCCGCGTCATGGGCCGCCGCGAGCAAGCCATAATCCGCGCAGGGCGCAAAGTTCAACTCTTTGAAGATCCCGCTGGAAGGCGTCGAAAGCGTCGAGGCCGTCATCGCAAGAATAACATCTCGAATACCGACCTGTTTTTGCATCCCCCCGCATGATCCGATGCGGATCAGCGTTTGTACGTCATAATCAGAAATCAATTCATTCGCGTAAATCGACAGCGACGGCATGCCCATGCCTGACCCCTGGATCGTGACTGGATGGCCGTTCCAGGTGCCTGTGAACCCCAACATACCCCGGACTTCATTGATGCAGCGGGCATCCTTCAGGAAAGTCTCTGCCGCCCATTTCGCGCGATACGGATCGCCGGGCATTAGAACGGTCGGGGCGACATCGCCTTTTTCCGCGCCGATATGGATTGTCATCTGGTGGGCCTCCGCATTGTCAGAGGCCCAGTCTAGGGTAATTTCACGCCAAGAGGAAAGACGGTTTTATTCCGCCGCGACCGATCGTGGATCAACAAGCGTCACAATGTCGGCCATGATCTTGTTCAGCTCGAAATCCTTGGGTGTGTAGACTTTGGCCACACCCATTGCGCGCAATTCCTGTGCGTCCTCATCCGGGATGATGCCGCCCGCAATCACCGGGATATGGGCGATACCTGCCGCATTCAGGCGCGTCATCACGTCACGCACCAGCGGGATGTGGGAGCCGGACAGAATAGACAGCCCGATCATATGCACATCACCGTTTCGGGCGGCAGTCACGATTTCCTCTGGTGTCAGCCGGATGCCTTCGTAGTCGATTTCCATTCCACAATCGCGCGCCCGTGCGGCGATCTGTTCGGCCCCGTTGGAATGTCCATCAAGACCGGGTTTGCCCACAAGGAATTTCAAGCGACGGCCGAGGGCAGTGCTGACCAGATCAACCTGTTCGCGCAAATCATCCAGCCCTTCGGTCCGGTTGGAAGGGTTGTTGCTGACGCCGGTAGGCGCGCGATACTGGCCAAAGGCGCTCCGGATGACATCGGCCCATTCACCGGTGGTCACACCCGCACGGGCGCACGCGATTGAGGGGACCATGATGTTTGTGCCGTCATCGGCCGCCGCGCGCAGATCGCCAAGTGCTGCTTTGACGGCCGCCGCGTCACGGTCGGCTTTCCAAGCATTCAGGCGGCGCAATTGATCGGCTTCTGCCTCTGGGTCGGCTACCATGATCGCGTCGTCACCTGCCGTCAGGGGCGAAGGTTCACCCGCTTGCCACTTGTTCACGCCAACAACAGTCGTGTCGCCGTTTTCGATCCCACCGATGCGGGCTGCGTTGCTTTCGACAAGGCGTGATTTCATATAGCCGATGGCGCCAACGGCCCCGCCCATGCCGTCGATCTGAGCAAGCTCTGCCCGCGCACCTTCTTTGAGGGCATCAACTTTGCGCTCAATAGCCGGGTTTCCTTCGAAGAGATCATCAAATTCCAACAGATCTGTCTCATACGCCAAGATCTGTTGCATCCGCAGGGACCATTGCTGGTCCCACGGTCTTGGAAGGCCAAGCGCTTCGTTCCATGCTGGCAATTGGACTGCACGGGCGCGGGCGTTTTTCGACAGGGTTACGGCAAGCGTTTCCAGCAAAATCCGGTAGACGTTGTTTTCGGGCTGCTGTTCGGTCAACCCAAGCGAATTTACCTGCACACCATAGCGGAAGCGGCGGTATTTGGCGTCTTCGACACCGTAGCGGGTCGCGCAAATCTCGTCCCACAACTCCACGAAAGCGCGCATTTTGCACAGCTCTGTGACGAAACGGATGCCTGCATTCACGAAGAATGAAATGCGGCCGACCATGGCGGGGAAATGCTCTGTGGGGACTTTGCCTTTGAGGTCATCAAGAACCGCAGTTGCGGTTGCGAGTGCAAATGCCAGTTCTTCCTCGGGCGTCGCGCCCGCTTCTTGCAGATGGTAGGAACACACATTCATCGGGTTCCATTTGGGCAGATGTTCGCGGGTATAAGCAGCCACATCGGTTATCATCCGCAATGATGGCTCTGGCGGGCAAATATAGGTGCCGCGGGATAAATATTCCTTGATGATGTCGTTTTGCACCGTGCCTTGCAGCGCGCTGACATCGGCGCCTTGTTCTACTGCGACGGCAATGTAGAGCGACAACAACCAAGGGGCCGTCGCGTTGATCGTCATTGAGGTGTTCATCTGATCCAGCGGGATATCATTGAACAAGGCGCGCATGTCAC
>NZ_JBELFI010000024.1:0-26723 GCF_042093035.1 Yoonia sp.
TCCTTTGTTGCAGTAAATGCTATCAAAGGAGCGGCATCAAACCGTGACAGGTCCATGATGGATGGTTAGCATGCGGGAACGGCCACTATAGCGGCCCTCAGCAGGCAGATGCAGAAACACGGTAAATCCGGGACTGTCGTATCGTTGTAGTGTGCCCGAAGCCAACCAGCCGCCATTAGCCAGCCGCTGCTCAAGATACAGCACCTCATCCGCTTCGCGAACACGGAACGTATGATCCGACAATTTGTGTATTTCATTGATGGTAGCCCGTACGTGGAACGAGCATGTCACATCAGCGGAGACGGCATGGCCTGAACAGGCTACCAGCGCGGCCACGAGCAGCTTCACTCTGAGGGCGATCATGCTGTCACCTGCTGACCAATTGCATGCAGCTTCGCAACGATATCGTCTGTCTGGAGGTGGGTGTACCGCATCAACATACGCAGGTCACGATGACCGCTGATCATCTGCACTTGGGCAAGTGAGAGGCCGCTCTCCACAAAACGGGATACTGCTTCATGCCGCATGTCGTGAAAGGTGATGTCCACAACGCCAGCGCGGGTACGCAATCTGTCAAAGGCCAATCGCACAGAGTTGCCGGACAGCGGCAAGCACCTGTCTTCAGTTCGTGGCAACTCTGCAAGCACATTCATTGCTCTTGGGCTCAGCGGAACGGTACGGGCGCATCCATTCTTTGTTAGCGGCAGGAACACGGTGCAGCGTTCCATGTCGACATGCATCCACTGCATGGAGAGCAACTCCCCCCGCCGCATGCCTGTCTCTAAAGCAAGCCTCAGCAAAGGCTTCATCAAAGGTAGGCGTGCCTCGTTCACAGCTTCAAGCAAAGCCTGCCACTCCCCTGCCTGTAGCCTCCGTTCGCGCCCATTGTGAACTCGGGGCCTGCGCACCTGCTTCACAGGGTTTCCGTCACGCACCCGCTGCCCCCAGTCAGAACACGCAATGTCGATGGCATGTTGCATCCAGCCAAGTTCACGCACGACGGTAGCAGGCTTGACCCGCTGCATGCGGTGATCACGATGTGCCACGAAGTCGGCAGTGGTCAGTTTGTCGATACGTTTGCCACTCAGCTTCTTACAAGACCGCATGAACCCGTTGATAGCGTAGGTCTCATTCTCCACGCATCGTTTATTGCTAGTAACTTCATCTCGGTATCGCTCAAGCACTTGCCCCAAGGACATGTTGCTGACCACTCCTGCTGCCGTTTGCTGTAACAATCCTTGCTCGGCCAGCATCTCGGTCTCACGCGCCCATTTCACTGCGTCTGCCCGCTTAGTAAAGGTCTTGGAATGTGATCTGCCATCCTTACGGACCATTGCTTGCCACTTGCCGCTGGGTCGTTTGTTCACTGTAGCCATCGTCTGTATCTCCATGGTTGGGAGACATCTTCGGCGTCTAAGTGCAGCGGAGGCGCAGCGGACAGGTAATCACATGTTGCACGCAAATCTGTGCAAACTCTGTAAGTGCCTGATACATTGTGCAGAAAGAATGGTGGGTGATGAGAGGCTCGAACTCCCGACATCTTCCGTGTAAAGGAAGCGCTCTACCAACTGAGCTAATCACCCGACGCCGCATCATTTAGACCAGTGTCGCGGACAGTGCAAGCCTCATTCCAGTACGTTTTGCACACCATTCTTCAGATGATAAACGCAGCCCTGCCCGCCATGGGTTGTGCGCACAGCGTGGGCCTTTTCCCCCACGACCAAACCACGGATCATGCCGCCGGTAATGCCGTGCGTAACCACAACGGCAGGCCCTTGTAATTCAGCCAGAAATGCGCGGCAGCGTGTCTTGACCCGCGCAAAACCTTCTCCGTTTGGTGCGATCTCATATTGTGCCATGAAGGGGTCTTTGCCTTTGGGCATCGGCAATTCACCGCGCAACCGCCCAGACCAGTCGCCCACGCCAATTTCACGCAGGCGGTCGTCGGTGCGGATATGGTCTGCAATGCCAGCCAGAGCGATACCTGCGGTTTGAAATGCGCGCCCTTGCGGGCTTGCATAGAAGGCGAAGCCTGTCAGGTCCAGATCCATCAATATCTCGCGCTGGCGTACCGCGTCACCCAAGCCTTTTGGGGTCAGTGGCGAATTCAATTCGCCCTGCATTCGGTTTTCAGCGTTCCAGACGGTTTCGCCGTGGCGCAGGATGTAAAGCTCCGGGTGGGTCATTCAATTGCCGTGATTGGTCTAGTCAGTGTCGTCCGTTGCAGCGACTGCGGCATTCTTGGACAGGCGGAGTTTGAGCGTCAGCACAGCCGCGCCATCATCCAAGGGCTTGGATTTCACTACGCGGATCTTGCCCAAGGGGGGCAGGTTCACCTCTGTCCCGTCGCGCAAAGCGTCACCGATCACCGCCAACGCAGCCTCGACCGCAGGCTTCACATCACGCTTTTTGAGGTCAGTGCGCGCCACAACCACGTCCAGGATTTCGGGCTTTTTAAGTACCTTTGCCTCCGCCGCGTCGACAGGCGCGGGATCTTCCATCTTTGCTTGGGTCGTTGCGGTTGTTTTGCGGGCCATGGCAGGCTTCCTTCTGTTCATTTCTGGTGCGCATTACCGCCTTTGGCATGGCAAAGGTCAAGCAGATAAGCCAAGCAAAAAGGGCGCCCTGTTGAACAAGACGCCCTTTCGATATTTTCAGACCATATCCGGTTTAGTGCGCGCGCGCACCCTCACTTGTCCCTTGGTCCTTGATCGCGGCTGCAGCAGCTTCCTCAGCGGCTTCGTCCCACTCAATCGGCTCCGGCTTGCTGACCAATGCGTGCTCCAACACTTCTGACACATGGGTGACCGGAATGATCGTCAGCCCTTCTTTGACATTGTCCGGGATTTCAGGAAGGTCCTTGGCATTCTCCTGCGGGATCAAAACAGTCGTGATGCCACCTCGCAATGCGGCGAGCAGTTTTTCCTTCAAACCACCGATTGGCATGGCGTTACCGCGCAGGGACACCTCGCCGGTCATGGCGATATCCCTGCGAACCGGAATGCCCGTCAGCACGGAGACAATCGAGGTCACCATCGCCAGACCAGCACTTGGGCCATCCTTTGGCGTCGCGCCATCAGGCACGTGCACGTGGATGTCTATGTTGTCAAACTTTGGCGGCTTCACACCGATTTCAGGCGCGATAGAGCGGACGTAAGACGAGGCCGCATCAATCGATTCCTTCATCACATCGCCAAGCTTACCGGTCGTTTTCATCCGACCCTTGCCGGGCCAACGCAGCGCCTCAATGTTCAGCCACACACCACCCACCGATGTCCAGGCCAGGCCCGGGACAACACCAACCTGATCTTGTTCTTCGGCCAGACCAAAACGGTACTTTTCGACGCCAAGGAAGTCAGAAAGGTTTTCAGCATTCACTTCAATTACTTCCGCCTCTTTCTTCACAATCATGGTCACCGCTTTCCGGGCGACTTTCGCCAATTCGCGTTCCATGTTCCGCACCCCGGCTTCACGAGTGTAGACCTGCACCATGGCCGTCAAAGCGTCATCAGAGACTGAGAATTCAGACGCTTTCAATCCGTGGTTTTTCATGACCTTTGGCAGCAAGTGCTGGCGCGCAATCTCGCGCTTTTCGTCCTCGGTGTAGCCGGCAAGCGAAATGATCTCCATCCGGTCCAAAAGCGGGCTCGGCATGTTGTAGGAGTTCGCGGTGGTCAGGAACATCACGTTCGACAGGTCATATTCAACCTCCAAATAGTGATCCACGAAGGTGGAGTTCTGTTCCGGATCAAGCACCTCAAGCATCGCAGATGCCGGGTCACCACGGAAGTCCTGCCCCATCTTGTCAATCTCATCGAGCAAAATCAGCGGGTTTGTGGTTTTGGCCTTTTTGAGCGCCTGAATGATCTTGCCGGGCATGGAGCCGATATAGGTCCGGCGGTGGCCACGGATTTCGCTTTCATCGCGCACACCGCCAAGGCTGATGCGGATGAATTCGCGCCCCGTCGCTTTCGCAACGGATTTGCCAAGCGAGGTTTTGCCCACACCGGGAGGGCCGACCAAACACATGATCGGGCCTTTCAGCTTTTTGGAACGCTGCTGCACCGCGAGGTATTCGACAATCCGTTCCTTGACCTTTTCCAGTCCAAAGTGATCGGCATCCAAGACAGCCTGCGCTTTGTGCAGGTCTTTCTTGGTGCGTGATTTCACGCCCCACGGCACGCCCAATATCCAGTCCATATAGTTGCGCACAACAGTGGCTTCCGCGGACATCGGCGACATATTCTTGAGTTTTTTCAACTCCGCATCGACCTTCTCACGGGCTTCCTTGGACAGTTTGGTTTCGTTGATCTTGGTCTCAAGCTCATCGACTTCGTTCTGGCCCTCTTCGCCATCGCCCAATTCTTTCTGAATGGCTTTCATTTGCTCATTCAAATAGTATTCGCGCTGGGTGCGCTCCATCTGGGATTTGACGCGGGTTTTGATCTTTTTCTCGACCTGCAGCACGGACATTTCGCCCTGCATCATGCCAAAAACTTTTTCCAGCCGCTCAGAGACAGAAAGCGTCTCAAGCAGGCCCTGTTTCTGATCGACTTCAATGCCGAGGTGGCCGGCAACCAGATCGGCCAGTTTCTCAGGCTCGGTTGCATCGCCCACGGCGGCCATCGCTTCTTCTGGGATATTCTTTTTAATCTTCGAATAGCGCTCAAACTCAGCCGAAACATTGCGCACCAGCGCTTCAATCTCTGCCGGATCGCCAGTCGTCTCATTCAGGTAGCTGCATGTGGCCTCAAAATAGCTATCATTCGGAATGAAGTCAGTAATTTTGACACGGCTGCGCCCCTCGACAAGCACTTTGACAGTGCCGTCAGGCAATTTCAGAAGCTGCAAAACATTTGCCAGCACGCCTGTGCGATAGATCCCGTCCTGCTCGGGATCGTCCTGACCGGGGTCAATCTGGCTGGACAGCAATATCTGCTTGTCGTCCTGCATCACTTCTTCAAGCGCGCGGACTGATTTTTCGCGCCCTACAAACAGTGGCACGATCATGTGTGGAAAGACCACAATGTCGCGCAGCGGCAGGACGGGATAGGATGAACTCAACGGTTCTTGCATGCTCTTTTCCTTTATTGGCAAGACGCGCCGGCCCCGCTTTGCGGCAACATGGGGCGTCTCCAGTGCCTCTACATGTGGGGCGATGTCGCAGGGGTTTCAAGCGACCACATGATTTGCTTTTGCCCTAGATTGCCTTCGTCGGGCGGCGGCTGCAAGCGCCAAGCCTGTAAAATCAATCTGATCGGTTAAATCGGCACGATATCACCCTGTGCGCGGCCTGCATGGAAATCTGCCTCCCATGCCTCAAACTTGCCCGCAGCAATCGCGTCGCGCATGCCCTGCGTAATGTCCTGGAAGTAATGCAGGTTATGCCACGTCAACAGCATCCCGGAGATCATCTCTTGCGCCCGATAGACATGGTGCAAATATGCGCGTGAGTATTTTGTGCAGGCCGGGCATATGCAATGTTCATCCAATGGACGCGGATCATCGGCATGGCGCGCGTTTTTGATATTGACCACACCGCGCCGCGTGAAAGCTTGCCCGGTACGTCCAGAGCGGCTTGGCAAAACGCAGTCCATCATGTCAATCCCGCGTTTGACAGCACCCACGATGTCATCCGGCTTTCCCACCCCCATAAGGTAGCGTGGCTTATTTTGCGGCAGCTGGTCGGGGGCGAATTCAAGCACGCCAAACATCGCCTCCTGCCCTTCGCCCACCGCGAGCCCGCCAACGGCATATCCATCAAACTCAATCGCACGCAGCGCCTCCGCACTTTGCCCGCGCAGGTCCTCTTCCAAGCCGCCTTGTTGGATCCCAAAAAGCGCGTGTCCCGGACGATCCCCAAAGGCATCACGAGACCGTTGTGCCCACCGCATCGATAGCCCCATGCTCTGCTGGATGCGTTTGCGGTCCGCAGGCAGTGCGGGGCATTCGTCAAAGCACATCACGATATCGGAGCCGAGCAGCTTCTGGATATCCATCGACCGTTCAGGCGTGAGGTGATGTTTGGAGCCATCGATATGGCTTTTGAAGGTTACGCCTTCCTCGGTAAGCTTGCGCAGGTCCGATAGGCTCATCACCTGAAATCCGCCACTGTCGGTCAATATGGGCTTGTCCCAATTCATGAACTGATGCAGCCCGCCAAGACGGTTGATCCGTTCAGCCGTCGGACGCAGCATCAGGTGATAGGTGTTCCCCAGAAGAATGTCAGCGCCCGTTGCCGCAACGCTTTCAGGCATCATCGCCTTGACGGTTGCGGCAGTACCAACGGGCATAAACGCAGGTGTCCGAATATCACCGCGCGGGGTCGAGATCACGCCGGTACGGGCTTTACCGTCGGTGGCATTCAGGGCAAAGGAAAATCGTGTCGTCATAAGGGTCATCCTATCGGTTGCCAGCGATATGACCCAAGCCATTCCGATTGAAAAGACTTTCCCAAACACAATATCGCACCTAGCGTGACAGCATGACCGACGAGACCACAGAACCTCCTGCCGTCACAGCTGCCATCTACGCAGGCTGCATCATCGCGTTCATCAGCTTTGGCTTTGCGGCTACGTTCGGTGTATTTATGCGCCCAATGACAGAGGCACTGGACTGGCCGCGCACGGTATTTTCGCTTTCCATGGCCGTGCAAGCGATATCCTGGGGTGCCACCCAGCCACTCGCGGGGATGGTCGCCGACAGGTTTGGGAGCGGGAAAGTTTTGGCGGCGGGTGCCTTGATGGCCAGCCTTGGCTTTGCGCTCAGAGGTGTTGTGACCGATCCGGTGCTCTTCATCTGGACCGGCGTGATTGTCGGTATCGGTACAGGTTGCTCTGCATTTCAGATTGTGATTATCGCCTTGGGCAAGGTCGTTGCCCCTCATAAGCGCAGTTTTATTCTGGGGTTGGGAACAGCCTCTGCCTCTGCGGGGATGTTTCTTGCGGCTCCTGTGTCAGTCTATCTCATCAGCGAGCTGGGGTGGAACACGGCCATTTTTGCAATCGCGATCAGTTATCTCATGATCCTGCCCATGGCAATTTTTGTGAACCGCGTGTCAGTGGCAACCGTCAAAGCTGGCGAAAGCCAGTTCGCCTATGCTGTCAAATCCGCCTTTCAAGACCGGGCCTATGTGCTCTTATTCGTTGGTTTCTTTGTTTGTGGTTTCCACGTGGCGTTTATTCAAAACCATCTGCCCGCCTACATCGGAGATGCAGGCTTAGCCGCCAGCCTTGGGGCGCGGTCATTGGCGCTGATCGGTTTGTTCAATATCGCGGGTTCATTCCTGTCGGGTTGGTCAGGGCAACGCTTTTCCAAGAAACGTGTGCTGAGTGGGATCTACTTGACCCGAGCGATCGTCATCGGTCTTTTTGTGCTCGCCCCTTTGAGCCCGGGCAGCGTCTACATCTTTTCGGCGGCCATGGGCATTTTGTGGCTCTCTACCGTGCCATTGACCACATCACTTATCGCGCAAACCCAAGGCGTGACGTATCTGTCGACGCTCGGTGGCTTGATCTTCCTGAGCCATCAGTCAGGCGCGTTCATCGGTGCATGGTTAGGCGGGTGGATATACGACACATACGGCAGCTATGAGCCGATGTGGTGGGCCGCTGTCGCCTTGGGTCTGTTTGCCACGTTGATTCATTTGCCGATCCGCGAAACACCGGGGCCTCTTGCGAAGGCTACGCGGTAAACCTTCGCCCGCCGCCCCCCTTTACGGCCCCATTGCCAAACCCTATATGTTTGGTCAGGAATTCAGGAACGGATGCTATGACAGACAGCAACGCACAGCTTGAAGGCGCGCCACTGATTGCGCCGTCGACGACCGATCACCCGCTTTACGAAGATATCGTGATGGCGTGCAAGTCGGTCTATGACCCTGAGATCCCAGTCAATATCTACGACCTCGGCTTGATCTACACGATCGACGTCAAGGATGATAACGCCGTCAGCATCATCATGACATTGACGGCCCCCGGCTGCCCCGTCGCAGGCGAGATGCCTGGCTGGGTTGCCGATGCGGTAGAGCCGCTGCCCGGTGTGAAGCAGGTCGACGTTGAGATGACCTTTGAGCCGCAGTGGGGCATGGACATGATGTCCGACGAAGCCCGGCTGGAGCTGGGCTTTATGTAAGCCACCCGCGTGCGGGGCCAAAATGCCAAACAGCGAAGGGTTGTACGGAGGCATAAAGCCGCATTGCGATCGATGTGCCGGCGCTTGGAATTTGACCGCAGAACGCCTACATTACCCAAAGACGTCTAGGAGCACAGTCATGTTCGGCATTCCCGGCAAGCAAGCAGTATCCATCACCGACAAAGCAGCCACGCAGATTGCAAAGCTGATGCAGAAGGATGGCCATCAGGGATTGCGCATTGGTGTCAAGAAAGGCGGCTGTGCGGGAATGGAATACACCATGGACTACGTGACGGAGGTTGATCCGCTCGACGAGGTGGTTGAGCTGGATGGCGCACGCGTCATGATTGCTCCGATGGCGCAGATGTTTCTTTTCGGCACAGAAATCGACTATGAGGTGTCATTGCTCGAATCCGGCTTTCGGTTCCGCAACCCCAATGTCGTGGATGCATGTGGGTGCGGCGAGTCGATCAAATTCGACGAAAATATTCAAGCCACGTGATGTCCGTCAGCGACGCTGACACAGCAATCGCGCGCGACGCATTGACAAAGGAAACGCCCATGCCCCGCAAACTTGCTGCTGGAAACTGGAAGATGAACGGGATGAAACAGGATTTGGAGACGATCCAAAGCCTGAGCGAAACTTATGGCGCCGCAACCGTCGATGTGATGGTTTGCCTGCCTGCCACATTGATTGCTGCCTGCCGCGACAGCGCGATTGGTATTGGCGCACAGGATTGCCATGCGCTGGAGGGCGGCGCCCATACCGGTGATCTTAGCGCTGAAATGCTGGCCGATGCAGGCGCAACCGCCATTATCACCGGCCACTCTGAACGCCGGGCCGATCACGGTGAAACGGACGCCGATATCTGCGCTAAATCGAAGGCCGCCTATCGGGCCGGCACAATGGCCATAATTTGTATCGGTGAGACGCTCGCCCAGCGTGAAGACGGCACCACACTGCAACTGATTGATATACAGCTGGCAGGCTCTGTCCCGGATGCGGCCAGTGCGGCGAACACTGTTATCGCTTATGAGCCCGTTTGGGCAATTGGTACTGGTAAAGTTCCCACCCTCGCGCAAATCGAGGAGGTTCATGCCCACATTCGTATGCGCCTTACAGAGCGTTTTTCGGACGGGGCGGAATTCACGCTGCTTTATGGCGGTTCCGTCAAAGCGGGCAATGCCGCTGAAATCTTCGGCGTCCCCAACGTAGACGGTGCATTGGTCGGCGGCGCCAGCCTGAAGGCGGCGGACTTCGGACCGATTATTGCAGCGTTGCAAGCAACATAGATCAGCCCATACCGTCCATGACTTCTTGCAGCCGGCTGACAGCGGTATCGATATCTTTTATCACGGCATCCGCGCCAATCATGGTGCTGATGTCAGGATGATGATCGAGGATATGCCCCGCCACAACCAGATGCGACAATGGATGCGATATCCGCAGCGCAAGGACCAGACGGGTCAGCGGCTCCAGCATTGTGTCAGAATTGGCAACGAGAACAATCGCACGGTAGCTGCGGGTCTCTGAGCGCGCGACCAATGTGTCGTGGTCGAGGCCCACCAGCATGTCAACATCCCAGCCTTCGCGGCGAAAGATATCGGTGGCAATCTCGATCCCCAGCGAATGGGTCTCTCCCGGCGCAAGCGCGAACATTGCAGGACGCTCATCGCGGTCTTCGGCAATGGCGGGGGCAACAACATGGCGAAGCGCGCGGATCATCCGGTAGAGCTTGCCGGAGGCAATGGTCACCTCGGCAAATGAAATCTCATCGTTGTCCCACATCTGGCCGAGCCTGCGTGCGGCACCGGCGACATAACCAAGATAGATGACCTCCAGCCGCACACCATCCCGGCGAGCTGCAACGATCATATCATCAGCCGCACGGTCATGTGTCGATAAGAGTGCCTCACAAAGGGCGTCGATCCCTGTCGTCGATGGCATCTCTTCTTTTTTCGCGGCGCGTGGCATCCGAAATTCAAGGCGCCTGACCACTTCCCGCGCCAAACTCGTAACAGCCTGCCGCGGTAATTTTTCGCTGACCAACCTGAATTGCTGGTCAGCCTCTTGATATGCGACGCGATCGAACGCGTCGTCGTTCATTGGCGCCTTGGCCATGAACGTCCCTCCCTGGTTGGCAAATCGGTCCCCCTAACAAATTGCTATCGGATTGGCTTTGGTATCCGACTGCATACGATCTATCATATTTATAAGGGTCTCGCGGCGTGTCAGAACGTCGCGGCGCAGGTGCAGCAATTTGGCGATTGCCCAAAACAGCTTAGGTAACACGCGTCACGGCGCCGGCTGCTTGCAATCTGCGAAACTGTCCGCCAATGCTTTGCCATGCAAAACATCTCACAATCCCCAGTTGATCCCGCTTTCGTCCAAGACCCCTATCCGTTTTACGACAAGGCCCGCAGTTTAGGGGATTTCGTCTATTGGACCGACTATGAGATGGCCTGCGCCGTCAGCCATCAGGCCGTGCATGCGGTGTTGCGCGACAGGCGCATGGGCCGCGAATGCCCCGCCGAACTTGCCCCTGATATCGCCGCACACCTCAAACCGTTCTTTGACGTGGAGGCCCACTCAATGCTGGAGTTGGAACCACCGCGACACACCCGTCTGCGCGCACTGGTGCTGCGCGCTTTTACCAGCCGCACCATCGCCGCCCTGGCCCCGGATATCCGCGCGCTCTGCCATCAACTGATCGATGCCTTTCCGTCAGGGTCTTTCGATTTTCTCACCGCCTATGCGCAGCCAGTCCCCGTTGTCATCATCTCGCGTCTGCTTGGCGTCCCTGAGGAGCGCGCGGATGATCTGGTGCGTTGGTCCAATGCAATGGTCGCCATGTATCAGGCCCGCCGCACGGCCCAAATTGAAGCGGATGCCATTTCCGCAACAGAGGATTTTGTAGCCTTCATGCGCGGCTATATTGCCCAGAGACGCAAGACACCGACCGATGACCTGATCTCAACCCTGATAGCGGCGGAGTCCGATGGGGAAAAACTCAGCGAGGATGAGCTGATAACAACCTGTATTTTTCTGCTGAACGCAGGTCATGAGGCGACGGTGCATACGCTCGGCAACGGCACCAAGACGCTGCTTGAGCACGGTGTGCGCGACATCACCGAGGCTTGCATCGAAGAGCTGATCCGTTTTGATCCGCCACTGCATATGTTCACCCGTTGGGTCTATGAGCATGTTACAATAGGCGCGCATGACTTCAAACGCGGCGATCAGATTGCTTGCCTGCTTGCTGCAGGCAATCGTGATCCCGACGCTTACGCTGATCCCGCGACGTTCCTGCCTGTCCGCAAGGGGCCACAAAATACCAGCTTTGGCGGCGGCATACACTTCTGTGTCGGCGCACCACTGGCCCGGCTTGAATTGAACATCGCGCTGGAGGTGCTGTTTGAGCGCTGCCCAAACCTGACGTTGGCTGAGCCGCCACGATATGCGGATCTCTATCACTTCCATGGGCTGGAGCGGCTGATGGTCACGCAAACCCCATAAACCACAGCAGCATCGGTATCGTCACGACGGCCAGCATCGTCTGCCCGGTCACAAGCCCCGCCATAAACAGTCCATCTCCGCCAAATTGGCGTGTCAGCACATAGGCCGTGGGTGCTGTGGGGATCGCGCAAAAAATCACCAGGACCAACGCCTCTATCCCGTCAAGTTGCATGGTCCGCGCTACACCCAGTGCCAGTATAGGCATTGCCACTAACCGCAAGGCGCTATTGGTCGCCAACACCCCCCAATCGCGGCGCAGTGCAGACGGTCGCAACGCCGCCCCGACGCAAAGCAATCCCAAAAGCAAGCTGCCCTGCCCCAGCAATCCAAAGAAACGGTCCAATCCAAATGGCAGCCCGAACCCAGTCAGCGCAATCGCGATGCCCGCCATACAGGCAACAATCAGCGGATTGGCCAAGACCGTTGCGATCAGAGCGATCGGTCTGCGCGCCACCCCATTTCTGGACAGCGCGACGATTGACAGCACATTGACCAACGGCACGGCAACAGCCAGCAGAACCGCCGCGCGTTTAAGCCCGCCTGCACCAGCAAGACTGGCCGTGATAGCCAGACCCAGATAAGTGTTGAAACGCACGCCCCCCTGAAACCACGGCCCGAAGCGGGCGGCGGGCATGGGGCGGACCATCCGCCACCCAAATAGCGCGATGGATGCGATACCGATTGTTACAATCGCAGCCAAACCCAGACGCAAGATTGACGGATCTCGCACCGGCGCATCAGCGAGACTGGACAACAAGAGCGCCGGAAACAGGATGAAGTAATTCAAGCGCTCTGCCGCGGGCCAGAATCCCGATTCTGGAAAACCACGCCACGCCAGCAGACCCCCAAAGCAGATCAACCCGAAAAGTGGCCAGATTGTCAGCAGTATCATCGCGCCCTCATATCAATCCCCGCAGCTATGCCCCATCAGAGCGGCAGCGCAACCGTCGATTTGATCTCTTCCATGGACAGCAATGCAGTGACGTTATGCACTTTCACCTCAGAGATCAGTGCCTGATAGAACGTGTCATAGGCCCGCGCGTTTTGAACCCGCACTTTCAGTATATAGTCGATGTCGCCCGCGAGGCGGTGCGCTTCTTGCACTTCCGGCCGCGAACGCAAGGCATTCAGGAACCGACCCTGCCAGTCCGCGTCATGCTCCGATGTGCGGATCAGAACAAAGAAACAAGCCTCAAATCCGAGCGCTTCCGCATCAAGCAACACGGTCTGCTGCCCGATGATTCCCGCGTCGCGCATCTTGCGAATGCGATTCCAGACCGGGGTCTTGGATGACCCCACCGTCTTGGCAATTTCATCCAATGATTGCGCCGCATCCGCCTGCAACGCCGCCAAAATTTTCCGATCTGTGGCATCAATCCGTACCGACATTCTGAAATCCTTTGCTTCGCAGGACACTTGGTCCAATTTTACACATTACCGGAACATGCGTCCTTATCAACGTACATGGGGAGGCAAATAGCAGAATAGTATTCTATATTGAAGTCAAGAAATCAGTAGGTCACCCAATGAAGCACTTTCCTATCTTCCTTGCCGTTGCGGGCCGTCGCATCGTTTTGTCAGGTGGCGGCCATGCGGCTATGGCAAAGCTCCGCCTGTTGATGAAGACCGAGGCGCATTTGACTGTGATCGCTGCCGGCATTGCCCCTGACATCCGCAAATGGGCAGATCAGGGCAAGCTGCGGATCATTGAGCGTGCTATGGCGCCGGGTGATGCGCTTTGTGCTGCTCTGTTTTACGCCGCCAATGAAGATGACGCCGAAGACGCGCGTGTCTCAGAGATTGCCAAAGACGAAGGCGCATTGGTCAATATTGTTGATAACCTCGCCGACAGCCAGTTTATCACGCCAGCGGTAGTGGACCGCGATCCGGTGACGGTCGCTATCGGGACCGAAGGGGCTGCGCCGGTTCTGGCGCGCGCCATCAAAGCCGATCTTGAGGCTCGCTTGCCGCCCTCGCTGGGGACGCTGGCGCGGATCGGCAAGAGCTTCCGTCACGCAGTTGAAGTTCTGCCGATGGGCCGCAAGCGTCGCGCGTTCTGGACCTCTTTCTACTTCGGGGCTGGCCCAAAGGCCTTTGCTGACCAAGGAGAGGCGGGCATAATCCCTGCCCTCGAAGCACTGCTCGACGATAAGATCGCCGCAACAAACTCCGCAGGTCATGTGGATCTTGTTGGCGCTGGCCCCGGTGACCCGGAATTGTTGACGCTAAAGGCCCGCAACGCGTTGGATAGAGCTGATGTCGTTATTCACGACCGTTTGGTTACAGGTGAAATCCTTGAGCTGGCCCGTCGCGAGGCCATCATCATTGATGCGGGCAAGGAAGGCTTTGGTCCGTCCATGAAGCAGGCCGAGATTGACGCGCTGATCGTGAAACATGCGCTGGACGGTCATCA
This sequence comes from Yoonia sp., assembly GCF_042093035.1. GTDB lineage: Bacteria > Pseudomonadota > Alphaproteobacteria > Rhodobacterales > Rhodobacteraceae > Yoonia. The sequence goes on from NZ_JBELFI010000024.1 coordinate 14,064, forward strand.
TGTTGTGCGTCTCAAGGCCGGCGACCCAACCGTCTTTGGCCGCCTGGACGAAGAGATCGAAGCCCTTGCCGAACATGATATCCCATACCGCATCATTCCCGGCATCACCGCGGCCTCTGCTGCTGTTGCTTGCATCGGGCAGAGCCTGACCAAACGGGGCCGGAACGCTGCCGTGCGCCTTATCACCGGGCACGATACCAAAGGCTACGCAGATCACGACTGGTCAGCGCTTGCCGTCCCTGGCGAAGTTGCGGCAATTTATATGGGCAAGAAATCCGCGCGTTTCATCCAAGGGCGCTTGCTGATGCACGGGGCCGATCCTGCCACACCGGTGACGATTATCGAAAACGTCAGCCGCGCCGATCAACAGATCATCGCAACGACCCTGGCCGAGCTTGAGCCGACGTTGACGCAAGCCAAACTGGAAGGTCCGGCCATCACTTTCTACGGCCTCGCCCCACGCGACGCCGCCATTTCAGTACAAAACATCAGGGAGTTCGCATAATGCCCGTTTCTTTCACCCCCAAAGTGGTGACCGCCAATGCCTTGCTCGACGGTGATGCCGTTTGGCTGACGGAAGCGGACACATGGTCGCGCGATATCCGCGAGGCTGAGTTGCTGACAGATGAGGCCCATGCCGATCTGCGTCTGCTCGAAGCGCAATCGCGCGTTGATGAAATCGCAGGCGCTTATCTGGCCGATGCGAAAGCCACCAGTGACGGCCCGGCCCCGGTCCATTTCCGCGAAACATCTCGCACGCGCGGCCCATCAAATTATGTCCATGGCAAGCAAGCGGAGCTATCCTGATGTACAGCTACACCGAATTTGATGAAGCCTTCGTGCGTAACCGTGTGGCCCAGTTCAGGGGTCAGGTTGAGCGCCGCGTTGATGGCTCACTGACGGAAGATGAATTCAAGCCGCTGCGCCTGATGAACGGTCTCTATTTGCAACTACACGCCTATATGCTGCGTGTTGCCGTCCCCTATGGAACACTGAACCCCGCCCAGATGCGCCAGTTGGCGCATATCGCCGACCGTTGGGACAAGGGCTATGGCCATTTCACAACCCGCCAGAATATCCAGTACAACTGGCCGAAACTGCAAGATGTGCCGGATATGCTGGACGCGTTGGCCGATGTGGGGATGCATGCTATTCAGACCTCTGGCAACACGATCCGCAATGTTACCGCCGATCACTTCGCCGGTGCTGCCGCCGATGAAATCGAAGACCCGCGTCCCGTGGCAGAATTGCTGCGCCAATGGTCAACCGACCACCCGGAGTTCCAGTTCCTGCCGCGCAAATTCAAAATTGCCGTGACCGGTGCCGCCCATGACCGTGCGGTGACAAAAGCCCATGACATCGGGTTGCGCATGGTACGCAACGCCGCGGGAGAGCCGGGTTTTGAAGTCATCGTGGGCGGCGGCCTCGGGCGCACCCCGATGGTGGGCAAAGTGCTGCGCGACTTCCTGCCAAAGGCCGATCTGTTGCCTTATTGCGAGGCCATTGTCAGCGTTTACAACCTGTTGGGTCGGCGAGACAACAAATATAAGGCCCGTATCAAGATCACCGTGCATGAAAATGGTTTGGAGAAAATCCAACAACTGGTCGAGGAGCGCTTTGCAACAATCCGCGCGGGTTTTTCAGGGTACGATCAGACGCTCTTGACCGAGATTGAAGCCGCCTTCGCACCACCTGACTATGTTGCAAAATCAACCGATGGATATGAGGCGGCGCGCCTTGCGAACCCCGCTTTCCGCAGCTGGACCGATACGAATCTTTCCGCGCACAAGGCAGACGGCTACACCATCGTGTCGATTAGCATCAAAAAGCACGGGGCGACGCCAGGGGATGCGACATCGGATCAGATGCGTGTGATGGCGGATCTGGCTGAAACATACGGGCACAACGAATTGCGCATCAGTCACGCGCAAAACGTGATCCTGCCGCATGTCCATAAATCCGACCTGCCAATACTCTATGCTGCCTTGCGCGCCGCGGACCTTGCGACGGCGAACATTGGGCTGGCATCCGACATCATCGCCTGCCCCGGCATGGATTATTGTGCGCTGGCAACAGCGCGTTCGATCCCCGTGGCGAAGGAGATTGCGACCCGCTTTGATGAGCTGAAGATAGAGCATGAAATTGGTGAGCTGAAGATCAAGATCTCTGGCTGCATCAATGCCTGCGGGCACCACCATGTCGGCCATATCGGCATTCTTGGTCTCGACCGGGCCGGTGTTGAAAATTACCAGATCACTTTGGGCGGTGACGGGACCGAGACAGCGACAATTGGTGAGCGCGCAGGCCCCGGCTTTGGTGCCGAAGATATTGTGCCTGCGATTGAGCGCCTTGTGACGGGCTACCTCGATTTCCGTCTAAACGCAGATGAGACATTTTTGCAAGCCTACCGTCGGCTCGGCATGGCCCCGTTCAAATCCATCCTGTACCCAACGGAGGCCAAAGCAGATGCCGCTTAAGGAATTCGCAGAACGCCGCAATATTCTACACCGGAAATCTGATCCGCAGACCGTGTTGCGGCATGCGTTGACTGATGTGCAGATCGGCAAGCACGCAATCGTCTCTTCCTTTGGCGCGGAAAGCGTTGTGCTTTTGCACATGGCTGCTCAAATCGCCAAGAACACCCCGGTGATCTTTCTGGACACAGAGATGCTCTTTCCCGAAACGCTGAGATATCAGCACGATGTGGCATCTGCACTGGGGTTGACTGACATTCGCGTCATTTCGCCTGACCGCACTGCCGTCCTGACTGAAGATGTTGATGGCTTGCTGCACCAAGCGGACACGGATGCGTGTTGCAATCTGCGCAAGACCCGACCATTGGAGCAAGCCTTGCAAGGGTTTGAAGGCTGGGTCACCGGGCGAAAGCAATATCACGGTGGCCAGCGCGCCAGACTGCCTTTGTTCGAAAAAGATGGCCGCAGGATCAAGGTGAACCCGCTGGTCCATTGGGATGCCACACAGCTACGCGAATATATCGCGGTACATGATTTGCCGCGTCATCCGCTGGTCGCGAAGGGCTATCCATCAGTTGGCTGCATGCCTTGCACCACGCGTATCGGCGACCACGAACCCGCCCGTGCAGGGCGCTGGCGCGACAGTGTAAAAACCGAATGTGGCATTCACCGTGCTGCACCTCAGCGCGCTGCGCCTGATGTGGCGGCGCGATGAGTTTTTTTGCCAAGATGAAGAGGGAGCGTTGGCTCTCCAAAGGACCAGTATGACTGTGATTGTGAATGATGCAGGCTTTGTGGCGGATGATTTTGACTGCGGCTTCGTGGCGTTGGGTGATATCGCGGCCAATGATTGTGGTTATGGCATTGAACTTGCGTCAGATACGCCGCCCACAGCATTGGCGGGCCTCAACGATGCGCGGATGATCCGGATTGATTTTCCAAGCTTCGCAGATGGCCGTGGCTTTACTTTGGCCCAATTGCTGCGAAACGCCGGCTTCCAAGGACGCCTGCGTGCCAAAGGCTATGTGTTGGCCGACCAATATGCGATGGCGCGCCGCGCCGGCTTCGACGAAGTCGAAATTTCTGACACCCTCGCGGCCCGCCAGCCGCAAGACCAATGGCAAGCCCGCGCTGACTGGCAAAACAACAACTATCAGGCCCGTTTGCGCGGCTAGGGACTTTCCCTGATCCATATCAACGACTAGACGGAGGGCGTAGCATTGAGCTGCGCCATGACACATATGACTGAGCAATCACCCGTGACCATCCAAACCGCCAAGCCCGTACCGACTTTGCCTGATGCCCAAATGGTCACCGGCGTGAAGCATTACACAGATCGTTTGTTTTCATTCCGCGTCACGCGGCCCGCGTCGCTGCGGTTTCGCTCCGGTGAGTTTGTGATGATTGGTCTGATGGGCGATCCTGACCCCAAAACCGGCAAACAGAAGCCGCTGTTGCGGGCCTATTCGATCGCCTCCCCCTCTTGGGATGAGGAATTGGAGTTTTATTCCATCAAGGTTCAGGATGGCCCGCTGACATCGCGGTTGCAGCATATTCAGCCCGGTGATGAGGTGATCTTGCGCCCCAAACCAGTTGGCACGCTCGTCCATGACGCATTGCTGCCCGGCAAGCGTATCTGGTTTTTCGCCACAGGTACCGGCTTTGCGCCATTTGCCTCGCTGTTGCGCGAACCGCAGACTTACGAAGATTATGATGAGATCATCATTACCCATACCTGCCGCGAAGTCGGAGAACTCACATATGGTCGTGATCTGATTGAAGCGCTCAAGTCTGATGAGCTGCTCAACGAGGTCATCGGTGACGGGTTCTGGGAAAAGATCAAGTACTATCCAACCACAACCCGCGAAAAGAGCCCAAAGATGGGCCGGATCACCGACCTGATGCGCTCAGGTGAGGCATTTGCTGACCTTGGCGTGCCGCCGTTGAACGCTGACACAGACCGCGTGATGATTTGCGGCAATCTGGCATTCAATCTCGAGCTTAAGGACATGTTGGAGGAATATGGCTTGGTGGAGGGCGCAAACTCCAAACCGCAGCATTATGTGGTTGAGAAAGCGTTCCTCGATTAAAGCGCGTACACCCAATAAGAAAGGCCGCGTCAGATCACCGGCGCGGCCTTTTTTCGTATCTTTGGCGCAGATTATTCGCTGGCTTCTTCGGCTGAACCGGTCAAACCTTGCAGCGCGTCACCAAGTGCGTTGGCGGCCTCTTCACCGATTGTTTCAGTGACACCTTCAACCGCGTTGTCGATGGCTTGGTTCACTTCTTCCGTCGCAGCTTCTACTGCGGCTTCGGCAGCAGCAGTCGCGGCAGCGGCGGCGGCCTCAGCTTCGGCGGCAAGTGCCGCTGCTGCGGCCTCTGCGGCGGCTTCAACTTCTGCAGCGGCTTGGGCAGCGGCAACTTCTGCCGCTGCGGCTTCAGCGGCGGCTGCGGCCTCTGCTGCGGCAACTTCTGCCGCTGCAGCTTCAGCGGCCTCACGCTCTGCTTGCTGGGTCGCGCCAGTCAGCACGCCGATAGCTTCATTCGGGCCTCGGCCCTCAACTGCGTATTGATAGCCAAAGAAACCTACGATGGCCAAAATAACGATAATTGCAATTGCACGCATGGTTCGTCTCCCTTTCAAAATGATAAACTGGGCCTGCGTGGCCCTTGCCGCTGCATATGTCAGATACCCTAGGAAAGAGAAAGGGATAGCATAGCGGGAAAATCAACCCAAATCGCCCCCTTTTGCGGGTTGAAGCTGACAGGGCGCGCGTTTAGTTTGCATCTCACCTGAACGGAACAACACAAGGATAAAGAAAATAGGACGCAGACCTCATAACGCGCCACCACAACGCGATACAGGCCCACGGATCAACGAACGCATCCGGGCCGCCGAAATCCGCCTGATTGGCGCAGAAGGCGAAAACGTCGGTGTTGTGACACCCGAACGGGCCATGGTTATGGCTGATGATGCCGGCCTCGATTTGGTCGAGATTTCTCCCAACGCAAACCCGCCAGTTTGCAAAATCATGGACTACGGCAAGTTCAAATACGAGACTCAGAAGAAAGAAGCTGAGGCGCGTAAGAAACAAAAGATTATCGAGATCAAAGAAGTGAAATTCCGCCCTAACACGGATAACCACGACTATGATGTCAAAATGCGCAATGTTTTCAAATTTCTTGAAAATGGCGACAAAGTGAAGATCACACTGCGCTTTCGTGGTCGTGAAATGGCCCACCAGCAGCTTGGACGTGAGCTGCTTGAGCGGGTTGCAGAGGACACCAAAGAGAGCGGCAAGGTAGAGAACTTTCCAAAGATGGAAGGCCGCCAGATGGTCATGCTGATCGGGCCTTTAACGAAGTAAGCACCTTGATCCCGCAGCCGATTTAAACCCCCGGAAATTCCGGGGGTTTTGTTTTTTAAGAATAGCTTATGGTGCGTTCTTTATGTGCCCTTGCGCAGGACCTGCGTCAACTCTGCCATAATGCTGATGGCAATTTCCGCAGGCTGGCGCCCTCCGATTGGCAAGCCCACTGGCCCGTGAATGCGTGTCAACTGTGCGGTATCCCAACCGGCCTGCGTCAATCGCGCGAGGCGCTTGGCATGGGTTCGTTTTGATCCCAGACAGCCAATATAAAACACATCCGCCTGCAGCGCCGCCATAATCGCCGGATCGTCAATTTTCGGATCATGCGCAAGTGTGACCACCGCCGTCCGCCCATCCCGCATCATCTGTGCAAGGACATCTTGCGGCCAAGCGTCATGCAGGTCCACGTCGCCAAAGCGATCAGGGGAGGCAAAGGCGGGTCGCGGATCAATCACGCTGATATTGTAACCACAGGCCTGCGCCATTGGCACAAGGCATTGCGCGATATGGACAGCCCCGACAATCACAAGCCGCAATGGTGGGTTGTGAACGCAAACGAATGTCTTTGCGTCCACTTCAATGCCGGATTGGTCGCGCCGAAAGCGTTCGGGAAAGGCATCTCCACTCCGCAGCTCAGGCCCGCCGGAGTGTAGCCCCGTGACATAGGCTACTGCCTCGCCCCGCGCGCGTCGTGCGACTAATTCCCGCAGCGTTTCCAAAGGGATCACTGTGCCAACGGGTTCCACCAGCACCTTGATTTCCCCGCCACAGGCCAGTCCGACGGCGAATGCGTCATCATCGCTCACACCGAAGTGCAACAGGCGTTGTTGGCCATTGGCAATCGCCTCCACTGCCTCCGTGACGACAGCGCCCTCGACGCAGCCACCTGACACCGACCCTGCCATAGCGCCGGTGGCGTCAATCACCATTTGGCTACCCGCCTGTCGTGGCGCCGACCCCCAGGTTTGCACCACGGTGGCCAGTGCCACGCCACGTCCTGCGCAGTGCCAGTCCAGCGCCAGTTCGGGGGGGTCGGTTTTCATTGTCATAAGGTTTTCGCAGATTGTTTTGGCTTGCCGGCACCATAACCACGGCGCCCGGGCATCAACATAGCAAAATGCACTTCGCGCCACGCATTGCCCCCGACCGCCCAAAGCCTTAGTTTATCACCTCAATGACGGGAAGCAGCGCATGAACGATTCCAAGCCAATCACCAAGACCGGATTCGGGCCAGACCTTGGCCCATTTGATTGGGCCGATCCCCTGCGCCTTGAAGACCAGCTCACTGAAGATGAGCGCATGTTGCGCGATGCAGCGAACGTCTTTGCGCAATCGACACTGCAACCCAAAGTGACTGATGCCTACCGTGAGGCCACCGTTGATCCAAAGATTTTCAAGCAGATGGGTGATGCGGGCCTGCTCGGCCTGACGATCCCGGAAGAATACGGCGGGCTTGGTGCGGGATATGTCACCTATGGGCTGGTCGCCCGCGAGATTGAGCGCGTCGACAGCGGCTACCGGTCGATGATGTCGGTGCAGTCTTCTTTGGTGATGTATCCAATCCACGCCTATGGCAGCGAAGCACAGCGACAGAAATATCTGCCCGGCCTTGCGGCAGGCACGTTGATTGGCTGTTTTGGCCTAACGGAGCCCGACGCAGGCAGTGATCCGGCTGGCATGAAAACCACCGCAGAAAAGACCGACGGTGGCTATGTGCTGAACGGCACAAAAATGTGGATCAGCAACGCGCCGATCGCGGATGTCTTTGTGGTCTGGGCCAAGTCCGATGCGCATGGCGGCAAGATCCGTGGATTTGTACTGGAAAAGGGCATGTCAGGGCTCTCGGCGCCAAAAGTTGGTGGCAAACTGAGCCTGCGAGCCTCTGTGACAGGCGAAATTGTGATGGACAATGTCGCTGTCGGTGAGGATGCGCTCTTGCCGAATGCGCAAGGGTTGAAAGGCCCCTTCGGGTGCCTGAACCGCGCACGTTACGGGATTGCCTGGGGTGTGATGGGTGCTGCGGAGGCGTGCTGGCACGCGGCGCGCCAATACGGGCTTGATCGCAAACAATTCGGCAAGCCGCTGGCGCAAACGCAGCTTTTTCAAAAGAAGCTCGCCGATATGCAAACAGAGATCGCACTGGGCACACAATCCGCCCTGCAACTGGGCCGCTTGATGGAGCAAGGCAAAGCCGCCCCGGAGATGATTAGCCTGATGAAACGCAACAACTGCGGCAAGGCGCTCGACGTGGCGCGGGCTTCGCGTGATATGCATGGGGGCAATGGAATCAGCGAGGATTTCCAAATTATGCGTCACATGGTAAATCTTGAAACCGTGAACACATATGAGGGAACGCATGATGTTCATGCATTGATCCTTGGTCGTGCACAAACGGGCCTGCAGGCCTTCTTTTAGGACGAAACGGAAACAGTAATTCTCGAAATGTTCTCTTTGTGAACGCTATTGCGCGCAAATTTGGACGTGTTTGTAAGTAACAAGTAACGGGCGATGCCTTTGGTGAAGGCCCCGGAGTAAAGTAATGGAAGACCGCCAACTCTCTCTTGAGATTAAACTGTCAGACCTCGATGCCAATGAATGGTTCGGGGCTATTGACGATCTGTGCGAAGAAAACGGCTTTTTTGAGCAACTTGGACGCAGCCATTGTGCGGGATTTCTGGAGGCGGGAAATGACCTGCTGGTCACTTTCGAAAACGCAGAGCGCGTGCGCGCGCATCACCCCGATGCAGAGCCGCGTGGATATGAATATGTGCGCCAGGAAGGTTGGTCGCATATGGCACTCTATTCATTTTCCGAAAGCTGGTTTCGCGATAAGACAATTTACGCGTTCTTCGACAGGCTGATCGACGATGGGTTTTTTGAAGACTTCAAGAATGTCGTTTTTTATGGCGGCGACGGGGGGGCCGCCTATGCTGCCGCTGCCTACAGCGTTGCCGCATCACAGGCCACAGTCATTGCACTGCGCCCGCAAGCCACGCTGGAGCCGCGCTGGACCACGTGGGACGACCGCTACAAATCGGCGCGCAAGGATAGTTTTACCGACCGCTACGGCTATGCCCCGGAAATGATTGACGGCGCAGGCAAGGTATTCATCGTTTATGACCCCTTTGAGCCACTGGATGCTTGCCATGCCACCCTGTTTCGCAAGCCGGACGTCACGCATATACCCTGCCCGTTGTTTGGCGTAGATCTCGATCTTGCGCTTGATCGGATGGGTATTCAGGATGTAATTGTCAAATTGGCGATGGACGGCCGATTGGATGGGCAACGCTTTCGGCAGCTCTTGCGGGCGCGGCGCTATGATTTGATCTATGTCCGCAGTCTGGTCGACCATTTGATTTCAGCAAATCGCCGGGCGTCTGCCGCAGCAATTTGCCATTATATGGTCGTCCGTGGGCAGACCAGCTACTTCAAACAGAAACTGTCAGCATTGTCGGAAGAAGCCGCTTAGATATGATAGATATCGCGGTAGACATGCCGTACGATATCAGCGCGCCGCAGACCAATCTTTGCCAGGTCTTCATCGCTGAGATCACGCAGGCGGTTGACTTTGTCGGTGCGGCTTTGAGCATCCGAAATGCGTGCAAAGACCCCTGTCATATGTGCGACCATCCGTGAGATGACGCTGTCTTTTTGGGGTGCATCAACGGCCGCTGTATAAAAGGCCATGTTTGTCTCCTATCAAGCAAAGTGGCGATGCTTGATAGATATGCCCCTTGCAGTCAGACGAAACAGATAATGCTGCATTGCCGCATTGCATACGCCGCATGGCCAAAGGCTAATCACGGCGTCCGGCAACAATCTTGCTTAAAACCGCATAGATGCGTTCGCCGAAGTAGCCAAGGATTGCGCCGATCACCACGCCAAACAATGTGCCGCTGTCCATCAGGCTCGCGACAATGGCTGCGCCGAGCAACGCGGCCATGAAGGCAATCAACCGCTTTTCATCAGGCGCAACTGTGACATGACCTTCGAGGGCTTTGACAATCGGCCCCGCCACCGGCTCTTCGATCTTTGGGGTGAGGTAGCCCGCCAGTACGGCGATCAAAAATCCAAACATGACAGCATCTCCCTTAAGTCTCAAAACATGAGATAGAATAACGGGTATTGCGCAATAATCTACAAGCAGGAATGCAAAGTCCTATGGCGTCGGCGCGCGCAACGGTGTAATCGGGCAACATGCCCGATAGACATTTGACACGCCTGACCATCCGCCGTCCCGACGACTGGCACTTGCATCTTCGTGATGGCGACATGCTCAAAGCTGTGGTGCCGGAAACCACGCGCCATTTCGCCCGCGCGATCATTATGCCCAATCTGGACCCTCCGGTTGTGACCGCACAGCAAGCCGTGGCCTATCGCGAGCGGATCATGGCAGCCCTGCCTAATGGCGCAGATTTCACGCCGCTGATGACGCTCTATTTGACTGAAACCACCGATCCCGAAGATGTCCGCGAAGCCCATGCCGCCGGTATTGCGACGGCGGTGAAGCTCTACCCTGCCGGCGCAACCACGAATTCTGCATCCGGTGTGCGTGATTTCGAGAAAGTCCGCGCGGTGCTTGCCGTCATGGCCGAAATCGGGATGCCGCTTTGTGTGCATGGTGAAGTCACCGATCAAGAGATCGATATCTTTGATCGCGAGGCGACTTTTATTGATCGGGTTTTGAAACCGCTTCGCAAGAAAGTCCCTGATCTGAAAGTTGTGATGGAACATGTGACGACGCAAGATGCCGTTGACTATGTGCGCGACAGCAACAAGAACCTCGCCGCGACGATCACAACCCACCACTTGATTATCAATCGCAATCATATTCTGGCCGGTGGTATCAGGCCGCATTATTATTGCCTGCCGGTTGCCAAACGCGAAGCGCACCGCGTCGCTTTGGTGCAAGCTGCGGTCTCTGGCGACAAACGTTTCTTTTTAGGCACCGATAGCGCGCCCCACACCGATCCGGCAAAGCTTCAACCTTGCGGCTGTGCGGGTATTTTCACCGCCCCCAACACCATGTCCTGTCTGGCAGAAGTGTTCTTTGCCGCAGGCCGCTTGCGCAAGATTGAGGATTTTGCATCATTGAACGGCCCGCGTTTTTATGGGCTCAAACCCAATGAGGCAACGATCACCCTCGTCAAAGGTGATCCGGTCACTTATCCCGCAAAAATCGATACCGGCGATGGCCCGGTCACGGTCTTTGATCCGGGGTTTGATCTCCATTGGCGTGTTGAGACGGACTGAGCCCGTCGGAGCCTCCGGCGGAAGTTTACCTAGGATAAAGAAGAAGTAAGGCTTGAGCATGATCCCCACCTCCTTTCCGGCAAAAGAAGAAATGGCGCGTTTGACAGCCGCAATGCTGATCGAAATTGGCGCGATTGACTTCAATGCCAAAGAGCCTTTCACCCATGCGTCCGGCAAGCAGGCGCCGACTTATGTTGATTGCCGCAAGTTGATCTCATTCCCGCGGATCCGTGCGACGTTGATGGATTTCATGGCTGTGTCGATCATGCGCGAGGCCGGATTTGAGGCTTTTGACAATGTCGCAGGCGGTGAAACAGCGGGTATTCCTTTCAGCGCGCTTGTGGCTGAACGCCTCGCTCTGCCGATGACCTATGTCCGCAAGAAACCCAAGGGGTACGGCCGCAATGCCCGCATCGAAGGTGTCATGACAGAAGGTCAGCGCGTACTATTGGTTGAAGATCTGACAACGGATGGTGGTTCAAAACTGTCATTTGTGGATGCGATCCGCGAAACCGGTGCAAGCTGTTCTGCGACCGCCGTGATCTTCTACTACGGAATTTTCGACGGTGTTGAGAAAACCCTGGCCGAACATGGTGTTCAGCTGATCCATCTTTGTACCTGGTGGGATGTTTTGGCCGAGGCGCAGGCGCGCAAAGCCTATGACCCGGAAACCCTTGCCGCTGTTGAGGCTTATCTCAATGACCCTGCGGGCTGGAAACCGGCCTAAATACTTATCCACGGCTCTGTGCACAACTAAGTTGAGAATCGCGAGTGTCATTCTGCATGTCGTATAGGCTTTGCGGTGTACCACCTGATCTGGTAGGGTTGCGTTGGACGGGCAGTTATCCACAAGGTTATCCTGCGGGTTGTCCCCGTTGATATCCTGATAGCCTTTTTGAACATCCAACTGCTATGGCACAGGAGGGACAAAGTGAGGGGACAAGATGAACGAAATATCAGCGTTTAATGCCAGCGGCGTCGAAGATGCGAGCGCCGACGCGATGCCTCATTCCATTGAGGCCGAACAGCAGCTTTTGGGTGCGATCCTGACCAACAATGATATTTTTGACCGTGTCGCCGCGATCATTGGACCCAAGCATTTCTACGACCCTGTTCATGCGCGTATCTTTGAGACAGCTGCCACCCGGATTGGCCGCAACATGCTCGCCAGCCCTGTCACGCTGAAGGCTTTTATGGAGGACGACGAGGGCCTCAAAGAGCTTGGCGGCCCGCCTTATCTGGCCCGTCTTGCCGGTGCTGCGATTTCCGCTTTTGCGGCGCGCGATTATGCCCAGATGATCTATGATCTGGCGACCCGGCGCGAATTGATCCGGCTGGGCCGCGATATCACAGACAAAGCCGCGAAGGTTGATGTCGAAAGCGAACCACGCGAGCAGATCGTGGAGGCCGAGCAAGCGCTTTATTCACTCGCTGAGCAAGGTGTGTCCGAGAAGGGCTTTCAGTCGTTCCTCGCTGCTGTCACCGAGGCCGTCAATGTCGCCAATACCGCCTATCAGCGCGACGGCGGATTGGCCGGCATTTCAACCGGGTTGGTTGATATG
>NZ_JBELFI010000025.1:0-26237 GCF_042093035.1 Yoonia sp.
GCCAAGAAGGGGGATTCTGGCGAACAAGGACGAGATCCTGGTCACAATGGGCGCACAGAACGCCTTGTGGCTCTCGGCACAAGTATTGCTCAATGGGCGACGGCGCGCCGCGATCGAAGATCCCTGTTACCCCGCCCTGCGCACCATTCTGACCCAATCGCGCTGCCAATTGAACTGCGTGCCCGTGGACCGCGACGGCCTGCCCCCCCGAAGCGCTTCCGCCCGATACCGATGTCGTCTTTACGACGCCAAGCCATCAATGTCCGACAACCGCCACCATGCCGCTTTTGCGACGGCGAGACTTGCTTGACAAGGCGGAAGCGGAAGATTTCGTGATCGTCGAGGATGATTATGAATTCGAAATGTCGTTCTTGAAGTCTCCATCCCCCTCACTCAAATCACTCGATCAAAACGGGCGCGTTATCTACGTTGGCTCCTTTTCGAAATCGCTGTTTCCGGGGCTACGGCTTGGCTATCTCGTTGGTCCGGCGCCCTTTATCCGCGAAGCCCGCGCCCTGCGCGCTACTGTCCTGCGGCATCCTCCGGGGCATATCCAGCGCACCGTCGCCTACTACCTTTCACTTGGGCATTACGATGCTTTGGTCCGGCGCATGAGCAAGACCTATCACGAGCGGCGCCAAGAGATGGATCGCGCGCTCAATGAAAACGGGCTGACGATTGCAGGCCAAGGCACCTATGGCGGATCATCGGTCTGGCTGCGCGCACCGCAGGGCATCGACACGACCCTATTGGCAGAGCGCCTGAAGGCCAGCAAAGTGCTTGTCGAACCAGGCGCACCCTTTTTCGCGGGCGACAGCCCCCCAACAGAATTCTTGCGCCTGGCCTACTCTTCAATACCATCTTCGCGCATCAGTGAGGGAATTCGCTTGATCGCGGATGCAATCCGAAGTAGCTGATTATTGAGACTGAGAGTCTCATTTTGGAGTTATCTGGCCATAAGAACGGTGCCTATCTGGACCTAACCGTGACTGGCTGCAAACCATAATGTCGCGACAGCTTGAAACGGGGGAATCTGTGCTCTTTGTTTCTGTTGGAATCTAGGGAAGGACCCACCGCCATGAAAATGACTACCGAAGAAGCCTTCGTCAAAACGCTCCAGGTGCATGGTATTCGCCACGCATTTGGGATCATCGGCTCCGCTATGATGCCAATTTCTGATATTTTCCCAAAAGCCGGGATTAATTTTTGGGACTGCGCCCATGAGATGACTGCGGGTATGATGGCCGACGGCTACACCCGTGCAACCGGCGAGATGTCCATGATGATCGCGCAAAACGGCCCCGGCATCACGAACTTCGTGACATCTGTAAAGACTGCTTACTGGAACCATACCCCTTGCCTGTTGGTCACGCCACAAGCGGCCAACAAGACCATCGGTCAGGGTGGCTTCCAGGAAATGGAACAGATGAACCTGTTCAAAGACTGTGTGGCATACCAAGAAGAAGTCCGCGATCCGACACGTATCTGCGAAGTGTTGGCCCGCGTCATCGCAAAAGCCAAGCGCCTGTCCGGTCCGGCCCAGATCAACATTCCACGTGATTTCTGGACGCAGGTTGTCGATATTGAAATCCCGCAGCCGATTGAATTTGAAGTCTCACCTGGCGGTACAGACAGCATCGCCAAGGCGGCAGAAATGCTGTCAACTGCGAAATTCCCCGTTATCTTGAACGGCGCAGGCGTCGTTCTGGCCCAAGGCGGCATCGAAGCCTCTCGCCTGTTGGCTGAAAAGCTCGATGCACCGGTTTGCGTTGGCTACCAGCACAATGACGCATTTCCCGGCAACCATCCGCTTTTTGCCGGTCCATTGGGCTACAACGGCTCCAAAGCCGGCATGGAACTCATCAACAAAGCCGACGTTGTTCTGGCGCTGGGGACGCGTTTGAACCCTTTCTCCACATTGCCTGGCTACGGCATTGACTACTGGCCAACAGACGCAAAGATCATTCAGGTCGACATCAACCCTGACCGTATCGGCCTGACCAAGAAGGTCACTGTCGGTATCGTCGGTGACGCGGCGAAAGTTGCGAGTGGTATCACCGCTCAGCTTGCCGATGATGCGGGCGAAGCAGGCCGCGCGGATCGTAAGAACCTTGTCGCGCAGACCAAATCTGCTTGGGCGCAGGAACTGACCTCGCTGGATCACGAGCAGGATGACCCCGGCACCGATTGGAACGAGCGGGCACGTGCAGCCCGTCCTGACTGGATGTCCCCGCGCCAGGCATGGCGTGCTATTCAGGCCGCAATGCCTGAGGATTCGATCATCAGCTCGGACATCGGCAACAACTGCGCGATCGGCAACGCCTACCCAAGCTTCCCAACAGGGCGCAAGTACCTGGCGCCGGGCCTGTTTGGTCCCTGTGGATACGGTCTGCCAGCCATCATCGGGGCGAAGATTGGCCAGCGCGATGTGCCAGTCATTGGTTTCGCAGGGGACGGCGCATTCGGCATCTCCGTGAACGAACTGACAGCCATCGGCCGCGACGAATGGCCGGCCATCACGCAAATCGTCTTCCGCAACTACCAGTGGGGCGCGGAAAAGCGCAACTCCACGCTCTGGTTCGACGACAATTTCGTTGGCACAGAGCTGGACATGAAGGTGTCTTACGCAGGTATCGCAAGCGCATGTGGTCTCAAAGGCGTCCAGGCCAAGACAATGGACGAGTTGACAGCCGCATTGAAGCAAGCGATCACCGACCAGATGGAAAACAACACGACTACTCTGATCGAGGTTATCCTGAATCAGGAACTCGGCGAGCCATTCCGCCGCGACGCAATGAAGAAGCCTGTTGAAGTTGCCGGCATCTCCGCATCTGACATGGCTGCTGAATAAGCTTGCCATTCGACCTAGGCCCCGGCACATCGGCGGCCCTTGCAATTGCGTTGCTCGGGGCCGCCTACGTCCGGGGCTATTCGGGTTTCGGTTTCTCGGCGATATTTATCGCATTTGCAGCCCTCGTCACAAACCCGCTCCCCCTCATTCCGGTGGTGTTTGCATGCGAAATGTTGATGACAGTCTTTCAAGCCCGCGAGATCCGCGGCCATATCGACTGGCGCAGGATTTTGTGGCTGCTTCTGGGTGCGGCAATCGCGCTTCCCTTTTCGGTATCGGTGATCTTGTCGGTCGGAGAAGACACCGCGCGCATTGCAATCTCCGGGATCATCTTTGTTCTGTCGCTGGTGCTGCTTTCTGGATGGACGCTCCAGCGACGCATCGGGCCGCTGGGTCATACCGGCGTCGGGATCGTTTCAGGGGCCTGCAACAGCGCGGGCATCGGCGGATTGCCGGTCGCGGCGTTCATGTCCGCGCAACCGATAGAAGCCGCAGTGTTTCGGGCCACCATGATTGTCTACCTCACAGGTCTGGACATGATTACCTTGCCGTTCTTATGGGCCGGTGGTCTTGTAACGATAGATACCGCGATTGGTGTCGCATTGGCCTTTCCCATGCTGGGCATGGGTGTTTGGCTAGGCGGGCGGCAGTTCACCAGCACATCCCCCGCGTCGTTCCGGCGCTTCGCCATTCTCTTGCTTCTGACCCTGTCGCTGTTCGGAGTGATCCGGGCAATCATAAGGATATGATATGACCTCTCCTTTTCTCTCCGACCGCGAAGCCCAAGCACCGCAAGACTTGATCGCGCGCGCACAAACCTTCGCTGCGCCGCGCGTCGCAATCGCCCGCGCTGGTGCGCCACTACCGATGAAGGCCGCTCAGGAAGCAACCAGGGCAGGCATTCTTATCCCTGTCTTTGTCGGCGAAGCGGATGTGATCCATGCGGAAGCCGCCACCCTTGACTGGGACATTTCTGGCTACGCACTTCACGACACCTCGGGCGAGGAAGAAGCCGGAAAAACCGCAGCGGCGCTGTGCGGCGCAGGCGATGCCGATGTCTTGATGAAAGGCCAACTCCATACGGATGTCTTCATGAAGTCCGCCGTCAGCCGCGACGCCGGCCTGCGCACTGGCAGCCGCTTTGTGCATATCTTCCACATCTCGCACCCTGACGGCGGCAAGCCGATCCTTATCTCGGATGCGGCCGTAAACGTGAACCCCGACCTGATAACGCGTCAATCCGCGATTGTTGAGGTCAAAAAACTGCTGAACAAACTGGGCAATCAACGGCCCAAAATCGCAATCCTGTCTGCCACTGAAAGCGCCATTCCGTCGGTGCCTTCGTCCATGGAAGGGCAAGCGCTTGCCGCATGGACCCGCGAGAACGTAGCGGACGTGGACGTATCCGGCCCTTTGGCCCTCGATCTCATCATCTCACCCAAAGCCGTCGCAACCAAGAAACTGACCGATGATCCCGTCGCCGGACAGGCCGATGCGATCATTGTTCCCGACATCGTCTCCGGCAATGCGCTGTTCAAAGCCTTCGTTTATCTCACCGGTGGCTGTGCTGCTGGCGTGGTGACAGGGGCGAAGGTCCCGATCCTTCTGACATCGCGCGCCGATCCTCCAGCCGCACGCATCGCATCTGCTGCATTGGCGGCCATAAGTTGCGGGTTGCCCAAGTGATATTGGTTCTCAACGCAGGCTCCTCCTCGTTGAAGATCGAGGTGTTTGATGAGGGACTGACGTCCCTGATCGCTGGCCGCGTGACGAACCTCGGCACGACCGGCGAACTTCGCTTGGACACGGATACGCAATCCGTCGAAGCGCGCAATCACGCGCACGCGCTTACGCTGATGCTGGAGAGACTGGCACAAGCGGGATACCCGCTATCGCGTTTTGCAGCAGCCGCGCACCGGATCGTCCACGGCGGCGCGGTCCTGACTGCACCCGCCCGCATCAGACCACCCGTGCTTGCAACAATCGAAAGCGTGATCCCACTGGCGCCATTGCATAACCCCAACAATCTCGCCGGGGTCTATGCGCTGCAAGAGCAGGCGCCAGAACTGCCGCAGTATTGCAGTTTCGGAACTGCCTTTCATGCCACAAATCCAGAGATTGCAACCCGCTACGCCATTCCTCAGACGCACCATGATGCAGGCATCCGGCGGTACGGTTTCCACGGTTTGTCTTACGCAAACATGGTGGCCGAGTTTGGCGACGCACTGCCCGCTCATCTGCTCGCTTTTCACTTGGGCAATGGCGCGAGCCTTTGCGCAATCAAAGACGGGCAATCCATTGCAACGTCCATGGGGTATTCACCGCTTTCCGGCCTGACAATGGGCACGCGGTCCGGCGATATCGACGGTGCAGCCGTCTTGCGGATGTCAAAAGCGCTGGGCGAAGATGAAACGGACCGGATGCTGAACAAGACCTCCGGGCTGCAGGCGCTGGCTGGCGATAACAACATGAAAACATTGCTGGAACGTGATGACGACGCGGCGCGCTTTGCTGTCGATCACTTCTGCTACTGGGCGGCGCGCCATGCAGGATCAGCAATCGTTGCAATGGGCGGTGTTGACGCCGTGGCATTTACAGGCGGCATTGGCGAAAACGCGCCGGCAATCCGCGACCGGATCATGCAGCATTTGTCCTTCCTCGGCGATCTGCCAGCGCTCGTGATCGTCGCTGATGAAGAAAAGCAGATCGCCCGCGATGCGCTGGGCCTGATGGCACAGGGGCGGTGAATGTTTGACGCACTGCTGACTTGGACAGATCTGACAGGGCAGGAATTTGCAATCCTGACCGTCATCGTCTTTGTGGCAGGTGTCGTGCGCGGGTTTTCCGGCTTTGCGCTTTCAGCCATCGTGATCGCCAGCGCCGTCATCATCTTGCCACCTGTGCAACTGATCCCGATCTGCTGGTGGCTGGAAATGACAGCCTCTGTCTTGATGGCCAAAGGTGGCTGGCAACAGGCCGACCGCGGTGTGGTCATGGGCCTTGTGATTGGATCGACAATCGGTGTGCCATTTGGCCTGATGCTGACCACGTCAATCTCGCCCGATACCAGCAAACTGATTGTTCTTGTGCTGATTATTGGGCTCGCGATGACACAGCTTGCGAAAATCCGCCTTCCGTTTTTGGCGACCAAACCGGGGCTTTACGGATCGGGCTTTGCGGCGGGCGTGGCCACAGGCCTTGCCAGCGTCGGCGGCATGGTGATCGCGATTTATGTACTTTCACAAGACGCAGCCGCCAATAAAATGCGCGCAGCCCTTGTCTTGTTCCTCTTTATCGGCTCTCTGACATCGCTTGTTTCGCTGCTTTGGTTCGGCGTGATGAATTGGACAGCCGTGGCACGCGGTCTGTCTCTCGCGTTGCCCACAACAATCGGCGTTATCTTCGGTCAATGGCTATTCATACCGCGTTTTGCCGCCTATTATCGACCAGTCTGCCTGTCCTTGCTGTGTGCTTTGGCCGGCGCTGCCCTCATCCGCACGCAACTCGCTTGAAAGGATTGCCCATGTCGCTCGATCAACCCCATTTGGATACATCCCCGAAAGTCTCAGACGAGATCCGCAAGACCACATGCTATATGTGCGCCTGTCGTTGCGGGATTAACGTTCATATGAAAAACGGCAAGGTTGCCTACATCGAAGGCAACAAGGACCATCCGGTCAACCAAGGTGTGCTTTGCGCCAAGGGCAGCGCGGGCATCATGCAGCACAACGCGCCATCACGGCTTCGGGCACCGCTGAAGCGTGTGGGCGAACGCGGATCAGGTGAATTCGAGGAAATCAGCTGGGAAGAGGCGCTGACACTGGCAACAAGCTGGCTCAAGCCGATACGCGATACGGCCCCCGAAAAACTGGCCTTCTTTACCGGGCGCGACCAGTCGCAATCCTTCACCAGCTTTTGGGCACAGGGGTTCGGCACACCAAATTATGCCGCACATGGCGGGTTCTGCTCGGTCAACATGGCGGCCGCAGGGATCTACACGATGGGCGGGGCGTTCTGGGAGTTCGGCCAGCCGGATTGGGATCACACCAAACTCTTCATGCTGTTCGGCGTGGCAGAGGATCACGACAGCAACCCGATCAAAATCGGTATCGGCAAGATCAAGAAGCGCGGCGCACGGATGATTGGCGTGAACCCAATCCGCACCGGCTACAATGCCGTCGCAGACGATTGGGTTGGCATCACACCGGGCACCGACGGCCTGTTCATTCTGGCGATGGTGCATTGCCTGATGAAAGCGGGCAAAGTTGATCTGGAGTATCTGGCACGCTTCACCAATGCCTCTGTGCTGGTGAATGAAGACCCCAACTCCGAAGACTTCGGTCTGTTCCTGCGTGACGCGGATGGCCAGCCGCAAGTGATTGATCGGCGTACAGGTAGTCTGGCGCCTTGGAATGGAGAAGGCGTTGAGCCTGATCTGTCAGGGACGCACCGCGCAAAAGGCGTCACCCATCGCCCGGTATTCCATCAAATGGCGGATCGCTATTTGTCCGAAGACTACGCCCCGGAAGCGGTGGCAGAGCGGTGCGGCATCTCTGCCCAGCGCATTCGGGCAATCGCGGCTGATCTGGCAAGGGTGGCCTTCGACGAGGCCATCGAACTGGATCGGCCATGGACCGATTTCCGCGGCAGGAAGCATGATAAGATGGTGGGGCGTCCGGTGTCTTTCCACGCAATGCGCGGGATTTCGGCACACTCTAACGGCTTCCAAACCTGCCGCGCGCTGCATGTCCTGCAAATCCTGCTGGGCTCAGTCGAAGTGCCGGGCGGCATGCGTTTCAAACCCCCCTACCCCAAACCAGCAACAGCCCACCCGAAGCCGCATGGCAAGGTTACACCGGGCGCAGCACTCGACGGCCCGCACCTTGGCTACACCCATGGGCCTGAAGATCTGCTGCTGGACACTGAAGGCAACCCGATACGGATCGACAAAGCCTATTCATGGGAAAATCCGATGTCAGCGCACGGGCTGATGCATATGGTAATCTCGAACGCGCACGCGGGCGTGCCTTACCAGATCGACACATTGTTCATGTATATGGCCAATATGTCGTGGAACTCGTCGATGAATGTCGGTGGCGTGCACAAGATGCTGACTGACAAGGATGAGAACGGCGACTATGTAATCCCGCATATTATCTACTCGGATGCCTATTCTTCCGAAACAGTGGCCTACGCCGACCTCATATTCCCGGACACAACCTATCTTGAACGGCACGACTGCATCTCGCTGCTGGACCGGCCAATCTGCGAAGCTGACGGGGTCGCCGACGCGATCCGCTGGCCCGTCGTTGAACCGGACCGCGACGTGCGCGGGTTCCAATCTGTACTCTGCGAGTTGGGCGCGCGCTTGAACCTGCCGGGCTTCGTGAACGAAGACGGCAGCCAGAAATATCAGGACTACGCTGACTACATAACCAACCACATCCGCCGGCCCGGCGTTGGGCCATTGGCTGGCTTCCGCGGCAACGGGGAAGACCATGGGCGCGGGGACGTGAACCCCAACCAGCTGGACCGCTACATCGAGAATGGCGGTTTCTGGCTGGAGCATGTCCCGGAAAACGCGGCCTACTACAAACCGTTCAGCATGGATTATCAGGACTGGGCGGTGAAGATGGGCTTCTACGATGCCGTCCAACCCTATATTTTCCAACTCTACGTTGAACCGCTGCGCAAGTTCCAAGCCGCCGCCGAAGGGATCGGAGAACGGCAACCGCCTGAGCACCTGCGCGAGCGGCTCAGGCTGACAATGGACCCTCTGCCGATTTGGTACGGACCTTTGGAAGATGATCACGTCGATCTGGACGAATACCCGGTCCATGCGCTGACACAACGCCCAATGGCGATGTACCACTCATGGGGCACACAAAACGCGTGGCTCCGCCAGATCCATGGGCATAACCCGCTCTACGTGCCCACCAAAATCTGGGAGACCAACGGCTTCGCAGAAGGCGACTGGGCCAAAGTAAGCTCGGCTCATGGAACAATCGTGGTACCAGTGGCGCATCAGGCTTCGCTGAATGCAAATACAGTGTGGACATGGAATGCCATCGGCAAACGCAAAGGCGCGTGGGCACTGGATGAAGGTGCGACAGAGGCAACCAAAGGCTTCTTGCTCAACCACCTGATCCACGAACTGCTGCCACCCAAAGGCGACGGCCTGCGTTGGGCCAACTCTGACCCGATTACCGGGCAAGCCGCATGGTTCGATCTGCGGGTAAAAATTGAAAAGTCAGATGTGCCAAACGAAGCGCAGCCTGCCATGCCACCCATTAAATCACCTGTACCCAAAGGGCCGAAAGAATTGGAATGGAAGGTTGGCAAATGACAAACCGACAAGTCCTCTTGCTGATCGCGGCCTTTGTGACCGTCACCTTGGGAAGCTTCATCTGGTACGTTGCCACATGGGACGCGGATAAACGCGCGGACGCGACATCCGCCGACGCGCCCCTCTTCATCTTGGCCCAAAAACTCCCGCCGGAGGCTCCGGCACTTACAACAGGGACACTGCTATGACCCAACTGCCCCCACCATCCGCCAAGAAGCTTGGCCTCGTCATCGACCTTGATACTTGTGTGGGCTGCCATGCCTGTGTGGTGTCATGCAAAGGCTGGAATACGGAAAATTATGGCGCGCCATTGTCGGACCAACAGCCCTACGGTGCCAATCCTTCAGGCACGTTCCTGAACCGGGTCCATTCCTATGAGGTACAACCTGAGCAAGGCGAAGCGCAGCTCATCCACTTCCCGAAGTCCTGCCTGCATTGCGAAGACGCGCCCTGCGTAACGGTCTGCCCTACTGGGGCCAGCTACAAACGGGCGGAGGACGGTATTGTCTTGGTCAACGAAAGCGACTGCATCGGCTGCGGCCTATGTGCCTGGGCCTGTCCTTACGGCGCGCGCGAGCTTGATGCCAAAGAAGGCGTGATGAAAAAATGCACCCTCTGCGTCGACAGGATCTACAACGAGAACCTGCCTCAGGAAGACCGCCAGCCAGCCTGTGTACGCACCTGTCCGGCAGGCGCACGCCATTTTGGTGATCTGGGCGACGCAGAAAGCGACGTTTCCAAATTGGTTGCTGAACGGGGTGGCTTTGATCTGATGCCGGAGCAAGGCACAAAGCCGGTCAACAAATACCTGCCGCCGCGTCCTAAGGATGAAACACCCGAATTCGACATTCTGGCACCCTACCTTGAGCCGATCGCCAGCGATGGCAAAGGCTTCGTAGGCTGGCTGGACAAGGCCCTGTCATCACTTCCCGGAGGAGCGACATAATGCATCCCGCACCCTCAGTTATCATCTTCACGACATTCTCCGGCATCGGCTTTGGCCTCCTGTTCTGGTTAGGCCTGGGCGCGGTTGTTCCGACCGGGCTGTCTGCATTTATCTGGTTTGCATTCGCATATGCGGCAGCAGTCGGCGGCCTGTTGGCATCAACATTCCACCTCGGTCACCCGGAGCGGGCCGCAAAAGCCTTCAGCCAGTGGAAAACCAGCTGGCTCAGCCGCGAAGGGATCTGCGCTGTCGCCACTTTGCTTGTCATGGCAGCCTATGCGATTGGTTTGGTGTTCTTTGGCGTGCAATTCGCCCCACTGGGATGGATCGGGGCCTTAGGGGCGCTTGGCACGGTCTACACGACGTCAATGATCTATGCGCAGTTGAACACCGTCCCGCGTTGGAAGCACTGGACGACCCCTGCGTTATTCCTGACGCTTTCCATTGGTGGGGGCGCGTTGCTCTCTGGTCAGATCTCGGCTGCTCTGGTTTTGTTGGTCGTAGCCGGAGGACTGCAGTTTTACGCCTGGACCTCAGGCGATACGCGACTGACAGAGAGCGGCACCGACATGGCGACTGCAACGGGCCTGGGACATATCGGCAAAGTCCGCGCGTTTGAGCCACCACATACAGGTACAAATTATCTGATGCGTGAATTTATCCATCAGGTCGGGCGCAAACATGTGCAAAAATTGCGGATTATCGCGATGGCGCTTGGATTCGTGCTGCCAGTCGTCCTCCTGCTTTTACCGTTCAATCATGTTCTTGGGGTACTGGCGGTCGTCAGTCATATTGCGGGCGTTCTCACGCTGCGCTGGCTGTTTTTTGCACAAGCAGAGCATGTCGTCGGTCTCTATTACGGCAAACGCTGATCCGACCCTCACAACAACAAAGAGCCCGCGCAATGTGCGGGCTCTTTTCGTTTTACAAGAATTTCTGGAATTTCTGTATCAAGTCCGAATGCGTTTTTCGGTCTGACCATCAAACAGGAATATCCGGTTTGTATCGATCAGAATGCCAACCGTCGCACCCTCTGCCGTCCGCTCATCGCCGCGCTCTTCAACAACGATCCGCTCGCCCGTCGCGCTTGTAAGATAAGCATAAGAAACACCACCGAGGCTCTCTGTCATCTCTACGGTGTGGCTGTCTCCCGCAGGATCGAGCGTGATATGCTCTGGCCGCGCGCCAACACTGACGGTATTGCCGTCATATGCGCTGCTGACCAACCCGTCGAAAGACCCGCCAAGTCCCGGCGCATCAACGCCGCTGGCCGTCATTGTGCCGCTGACAAAATTCATCGCAGGTGAGCCGATGAAGCCTGCCACGAATTTATTGTCAGGATCACGATAGAGATCCATCGGTGCGCCGACCTGTTCGATCACCCCAAGACGCAGAACGACGATTTTGTCAGCCAATGTCATGGCTTCGACCTGATCGTGTGTGACGTAAATCATCGTCGCACCGATTTCCTTGTGCAAACGCGCGATCTCAACCCGCATTTCGACGCGCAGTTCCGCATCAAGATTGGACAAAGGCTCGTCGAACAGGAACACCTCAGGCCCGCGCACAATCGCCCGGCCTATCGACACACGTTGGCGCTGGCCACCAGACAGGGCCGCAGGCTTGCGATCCAGATAGGGCTCCAGCTTCAAAATACGCGTCGCTTCGGCCACCTTGCTTTCAATCTCCGGCTTGGGGTGGCCGTTCATCTTCAGGCCGAAACCCATATTGTCCTTGACGGTCATGTGGGGATAAAGCGCGTAGGTCTGGAACACCATCGCAACACCGCGCTGGGACGGATCCATGCGCGTGACATCACGATCACCGATATGAATGGCACCCTCGGTCGTTTCCTCAAGCCCTGCGACCATGCGCAAAAGCGTGGATTTCCCGCAACCAGACGGGCCGACAAAGACGCAGAACTCTCCGTCTTTGATATCAAGATCAACGCCGTGGATGACCTGTACTTCGCCGTAGCGTTTAATCACGTTGTTCAGCGTAACACCTGACATGGCTTATATCCCTGTTGTTTCTTTGGGGGTGTAATCAGGGAAGCTCCAATTTTGGGCATCCCTTGTAATGTTGTTTGCGGTTTCCTGCAGGACCGGCACAAAGCTTTCGAGGCCTGCAAGATTGGTACGGCTTGTCGTGCTCGTGACAGACAAAGCCCCCAGTACGCGGCCGGCATCCGTCAGAATTGGCATCGCGACGCAGATGATACCCGGTTCATGTTCCTCCCGGTCAAAACCATAGCCGTTATCACGAATGTCCTTCAGCTCTGCTCGCAAGGCATCCGCACTATCAAGCGTGTGCTCGGTAAAGGCATGAAAAGATTGCTGTTCGATCACCTGTCCGGCAGCGTCACTATCCAGGAATGCCAGCATCACCTTGCCAACGCCGGTGCAGTATGCCGGGCCGACTTTGCCCGCTTGGCTGTACATCTCAACCGGCTGGCTGGCGTTTCGCTTGTCGATATACAGCACTTGTGCATGATCGAGTTGGGCCAGATGCACTGTTTCACCGACCTGCTGGCTGAGCGCTTCAATGTGTTTGCGCGCCACCGGTGCCAATGTGGATTGATCCCAAGCTGCATGTGCCAGCCGAACAAGCCGCAGGCCGGGGCTGTAGGTTTGCCGCTCTGGGTCATAAGCCAACATTTGCTGGCTGGTGAGCGTTTGAACGAAGCGGTAAAGCGTTGGCTTGGGGAACGATGACTGCGACAGGAGCTCTGAAAAGCGAACAGGCCGCCCGAAGGCCGCCACTTGATCCAGCACCTCAAGTGCCTTGCCCACTGTGCCGTCACCGGTCACGCGACCCATCTATCCTCCCGTCGCCGATCTTTGGCTTTTGACACCGGTCTCCTCCCCGGTGCAGCCTTCGACTGTTGACAAGGCTAGCCGAGTCGCGGTTTAGTATCAACATCCAAAACTTAGTTTCAAATAATGAAACTTGTTTTTCAACGGAAGCATACTGGGAGGATACCATGCATTCCATTTTGAAAACGTCGCTCGCGGCGTTTGTTGCTGCTGGCGTTGTCGCGTCATCAGCGGCAGCAGACGGCAACAGCCTGTCCGGCGAACTCAACATCATCTCTGACATGTCCAACCCTGCGCCGCGCGCAGTGATGGAAGGTCTGGCATCAGATTTCGACGCGCTGCACCCTGATCTGGAAGTTAACCTGACGATCGTCGACCGCGAAGCATGGAAGACACAGATCCGCAACGCACTGGGCGCAAACCCACCTGACGTTGTGAACTGGTACGCAGCAAACCGGATGCGTCCCTATGTGGACGCGGGCCTGTTTGCCGACATCTCCGATCTTTGGGCAGAGCCCGAATTTGAGGCTTTGGCATCCACCAAAGGTGCGATGACGCTTGATGGCGCACAGTGGGGCGTCCCCTACACATACTACCAGTGGGGTGTTTACTACCGTAAGGACATCTTCGACCAATATGGCTTGAGCGAGCCAACAAACTGGGCAGAAGAAGTGGCAAACTGCCAGACGCTTCTGGACAATGGCGTGAAGTGCTACACCATCGGCACCAAGTTCCTTTGGACTGCTGGCGGCTGGTTTGACTACATCAACTCGCGCACCAATGGATATAATTTCCACATGGCGCTTGCCCGTGGCGAAATTGAATGGACCGACGACCGCGTCCGGGAGACGTTCGCCAACTGGCGTCAGCTGATCGACATGGGAGCCTTTATTGACGACCACCAGACCTATAGCTGGCAGGAAGCGCTACCATTCATGGTGAATGGTGAAGCTGCGTCTTACCTGATGGGTAACTTTGCTGTCGCTGCGATGCGCGACGGTGGGCTGGATGACAGCAAGCTGGACTTCTACCAGTTCCCGATGATTAACCCCGACGTTGATTATGCAGAAGATGCGCCAACAGATACATTCCACATTGCATCTGGTGCGCAAAACATGGACGCAGCGAAAGAATTCCTGCGCTATGTCACATCTGCGGACGTGCAGACAGCGATCAACAGCGGCGACGCTTTGGGTCAGTTGCCTGTCAATGCGAACTCTTCCATTGATGCCGACAAATTCCTTGAGCAAGGCTTCGACATGCTGTCGAACAATGCGGGCGGCGGCATCATGCAGTTCTTCGATCGTGACTTCGATGCGGAAATGGCATCTGTCGGCATGGAAGGCCTGCAGGAGTTCATGGTGTTCCCAGACAATCTGGACGACATCCTTGAGCGTCTCGAAGAGACACGTCAGCGTATCTACAACTAAGCCAATTGGTAGGGTGGATGAAAATCCACCCTACTTGCCCACCCGCAGCCTATCCGCAAATCCAACACCCGGATTTTCGCATGTGCTGTCCGCAGGGGAGACAAGATCATGGCATCCGCCGACACCAACAAGGGCTGGTATAAACGCAACGAGATCGCGATTACGCCTTGGCTATTCCTGCTACCTGCAATGATCTTCTTTGCGGTTTACGTAATTATTCCAATCGGACAGTCATTTTGGATCTCTCTGCATGAATGGGATGGTCTGGGCGAAAAGACATGGGTTGGCACTGCCAACTATGAGCGTCTTTTGGGCTGGGGCGACCAGAATATGGATCGCAAGTTCGAAACCTCTTTCTGGAACAACATCAAATGGCTGGTGCTATACCTTCTGGCGATCCCGGCAGGCTTGTTTATTGCCCTGTTTCTCAATCAGACAGTCACAGGCATCCGCTTTTACAAGTCGATGTTCTTCTTCCCCTTCGTCATCAGCCAGGTGGTTGTTGGTCTGGTTTTCAGCTGGTTCTACCTACCACGCGAAGGCTTGCTGAACGCGGTGCTGGCCGTCTTTGGCGCAGGTCCGGTGAACATCCTCGGTGACCCAACACTTGCGACATACGGCATCATCGCAGCGGGCCTCTGGCCGCAAACTGCCTATTGCATGATCCTTTACCTCACGGGCCTCAACGCGGTTGATCCAGAGCAGGTCGAAGCCGCCCGGCTCGATGGTGCGAAGGGGTACAAGATGCTCTGGTATGTGATCCTGCCCCAATTGAAGCCCGCGACCTTTATCGCATTTGTGGTGACAATCATCGGCGCATTGCGATCATTCGACTTGATTAGTGTCATGACAAACGGCGGGCCTTTCGGCTCTACCCGCGTGTTGTCCTTTTTCATGTTCGAGGAATCGCTGTCGGAGTTCGGCTTCCGCATGGGTTATGGCGCGGCCATCGCGGTTGTGCTGTTCTGCCTGATGCTGGGTTTCATCACCTATTTCCTTTACTCCATGTACCGTGACGAAAAAGGAGCGCGCTAATGTTTCCAACCCCGCTCGAAAAAACGTCACGGACGTGGCAGATTTCCTATCAAGTAATCTTGCCGTTCAGCCTGATTGTCTGGTTGTTGCCGCTGATCGCGGTTGCCAACTTCTCCATCAAGCCAGAGGCAGACTTCGTCAACGGCAACTACTGGGGCGTCCCCAGCAGCTTTGAGGCGTTCTCGAATTACGGCAAAGTATTCTTCGAATCGAACATGCCGCGCTATTTGCTAAACTCCCTGTTTATCACGATCCCAACTGTGATCGGGGCGGTGGCACTATCGTGCATGGCGGGCTTTGCGTTGGGTATCTACAAGTTCAAAAGCAACTTGCCGATATTCTTTATCTTCATCGCAGGCAATTTTGTGCCATTCCAGATCTTGATGGTGCCTGTGCGCGATCTGACATTGGACCTTGGACTTTATGATACAAAGACCGGCCTGATCCTGTTCCACATCGCGTTCCAAACCGGGTTCTGCACACTCTTCATGCGGAACTTTATCCGCGCCCTGCCGTTCCCGTTGATTGAGGCCGCGCGCGTTGAAGGCATCGCGGAGTGGAGAATTTTCCTCTATGTGGTTCTACCCTTAATGAAGCCCGCATTGGCCGCTTTGGCCGTGCTGATCTTCACATTCATCTGGAACGACTATTTCTGGGCTGTGGTCCTGACCCAAGGACCAGATGCGCAACCCGTCACCGCCGGTATCACCGAGTTCAACTCGCAGTTCCGCGCGGCCTATCACCTGATGAGCGCGGGATCGATCGTGGCAGCACTCCCACCGGTTGCG
This sequence comes from Yoonia sp., assembly GCF_042093035.1. GTDB lineage: Bacteria > Pseudomonadota > Alphaproteobacteria > Rhodobacterales > Rhodobacteraceae > Yoonia. The sequence goes on from NZ_JBELFI010000025.1 coordinate 16,213, forward strand.
ATGTTCTTCTTGATGCAGAAACACTTTATCGCGGGTCTCACCCTCGGAGCTGTAAAGTAGACGCCCATGAACCGCACCTACCGGATTGACGATGGTCGCCAAACGCTTGTTCTGGCGGCGCGAAACGACCGTCTGCCAGAGACGGTCTACTGGGGGGCGACGCTCCCTGCGGATGAAGACCTCGACACGTTGCATGCAGCCCATGCAATCGACGTCACCGGCGGCATGTTGGATGAAAACCCTGATTTGTCAATTTGCCCAGAGGCCACACGCAGCTTTCCCGGCCAACCCGGTCTGATCGTTCGCGACAGCGACGGGACGCCTTTGCTGCCGAAATTCTGCTTTGAAAGCGTGACGCATAACGGCGCGCTGGAGCTGACATATACCGATGCTGCAAACGGGTTGCGCCTGACGGTGACTTTCGCAAGCGATCCCGATACACATATCATCACCTGCCAAACGACATTGGACGCCACCCGCCCCGTGCACCTTCATTGGCTTGCAGCGCCTGTGCTTCCCGGACCGCAGCAATCAGATGAAATGATCGACGTCTCTGGCCGCTGGTGTGGGGAATTCCAACTCTCCCGCACCGCCTGGGCACCCGGTATGCGCTACCGTGAAAACCGCACCGGACGCACGGGGCATGAACACTTCCCCGGTTTGATCGTCCCATGCCGTGGCGCGACCAACACCGAAGGAGAGGCCTACGCCTTTCATTATGGCTGGTCTGGTGGTCACAAAATGATCGCAGAAGAGTTGCAGGACGGACGCCGCCAAATCCAATGGGGCCATGCAGCACGCATGGAGACGGAAGCGGCCACGCAATTCAAGACCGCTCCGCTCTATATCGCTTATTCGAATAGCGGTCTGAACGGTTGCGCAGTCGCGTTCCAGCGCCACCTGCGCGACCGGATCGTAACGTGGCCAAAGCCCGATGCACCACGCCCGGTCCATTATAATTGCTGGGAAGCCGTCTATTTCGACCATAAGCTGCCCGTCCTGCAAGACATCGCCGACCGCGCCGCAGACCTCGGGGCGGAGCGTTTCGTGCTGGATGACGGCTGGTTCGGCAACCGTGACGACGACACCCGTAGCCTGTCCGACTGGACAGTTGACCCGCGCAAATACCCCGACGGCCTGCATCCGCTGATCGAACACGTCCATGGCCTCGGTATGACTTTTGGCATCTGGTTTGAGCCGGAAATGATTAATGAGGACAGCGACATTCACCGCGCGCATCCCGATTGGGTTCTCGGCAGCGAAGATCAAACGCTTGGTCGGCAACAAAAAGCACTGAATATGGCGCTGCCTGCCGTGCGCGATTATCTTTATGAACGGATGTCCTCAATCCTGCGGGATCACCAGATCGACTACATCAAATGGGACCACAACCGCGTGCTGCCAATGCCTGATGCGTCGCAAACGCGCGGATCTTACGCGCTGATCGACCGGTTGCGAGCGGAGTTCCCGCATGTTGAAATTGAAAGCTGCGCCTCTGGCGGCGGGCGCATTGACTTTGGCATTCTCCAACGCACCCAGCGCGTTTGGCTTTCCGACAGCAACGACGCGCTCGAAAGGCTGCGCATCCAGCACGACGCAGCCTTGTTCCTGCCATTGTCAGTCACCGGCAGCCACGTCGGTCCGCGGCATTGCCACACCTCTGGCCGGCACCTTGATATTGCGTTCCGGGCATGGGTCGCGGCCCAGCGCCACATGGGATTTGAGATGGACCCCCGCGAGCTGGATGAAACCGAAGCCGCGATCTTGGCAGAGGTGACAAGCTGGTGGAAGCTCAATCGCGGCTGGATGCAGAACGCGGATATCCTGCGGCTGGACAGCGCTGATCCTGCGGTCCTTGCCGAACAACAGCTAGCCCGTGACAAACACTGCTTTGTTGTCTTTGCGGGCAAGGCTGCGACCAGCGCGCAAATCGCCCCGCGCCCGCTGCGGCTGACAGCACTTGATCCAGCGGCGACCTATCGCATTGATCTCATCAACCGCAATGCACTGCACCGCCTTTCGCGCGGCGCAACTGCGTTGAAAACCGAGGCGCTGGAGTTGTCAGGGGCCTATCTGATGCGCCACGGCATCACCCTCCCCTGGTCTTTCCCGGAGCGGATGTGGGTTATTGAAGGGACGCGGCTATGAACGCAACTTTCCATGACCTCAACGATGCGGCGGTTTTTATCACAGGCGGCGGCAATGGGATCGGGGCGGCGCTGACAGATGGTTTCATGGCACAGGGCGCAAAAGTCGCGTTTGTTGGACGATCCGACGCCTCCGAGTTTGTCCAAAAGATGCAGGACAAACATGGCTCTGCGCCATTGTTTATCCAATGCGATATTACCGACACACAGGCATTGCAGAATGCGATGGACAGTGCAGTCGCCGCTCATGGGGCCTTGCGCGTGCTGGTCAATAACGCGGCCAATGACATGCGCTACGACGCGTTGGATATCAATGAGGCAACATGGGACGCGCAGCAAGCGATCAACCTCAAGGCCTATTTCTTTGCCTGCCAGAAGGCGGCATCGCTCATGACCCCAAAGGGTGCGATCATCAACTATAGCTCAATCACCTATATGATGGGTCTTGCTGGCATGGTCCCCTATGTCACAGCCAATGCAGGGATCACCGGGATGACGCGGGCGCTCGCGCGCGAATGGGGGCCGCGCGGTTTGCGCGTCAATGCAATCGCGCCCGGTTGGGTTTTTACCCAAAAGCAGGAAACTCAATGGGCCACGCCCGAAAGCAAAGCTGCCTTCTTACAAAAACAGTGCTTGCAAGACTTTATCAAACCAGAGGATATGGTCGGGGGAACACTGTTTTTGGCCTCATCTGCCTCTGCTATGATGACAGGGCAAACCATCGCAATTGACGCAGGCGTGGTAGGAACCGGATGACGCAAACAAACATCAAAGCCGACTGGATCGCCGTCGACTGGGGCACCAGCAACATGCGCGCTTGGGCAATGTCTGCGTCTGGGTCGGTTTTGGCGGAGGGATCCTCCGATCAAGGCATGGGCAAGCTCGATCGCGACGGGTTTGAGCCGGCATTGCTGGCTGTTGTCGGCGATTGGCTTGATGGGCCAACAACGGTTGTCGCTTGCGGCATGGTCGGCTCGCGCCAAGGCTGGATTGAAGCGCCATATGCGAAAACGCCCTGCGCCACGTTGCCTGATGGGTTGGTGCAAGCACCGACAAAGCATCCTGACCTCACGGTGCAGGTTATTCCGGGCATCATGCAACGCGATCCAGCCGATGTGATGCGCGGGGAGGAAACCCAGATCAGTGGCTTTCTGGCACGCAACAAGAATTGGGACGGCGTGATCTGCCTGCCCGGAACACACACAAAATGGGTGCATGTCAGCGCCGATGAAGTCGTCAGCTTCCAGACCTTCATGACCGGGGAATTGTTTCACGTAATCGCCACGCAAACCGTCCTGCGCCACTCAGTTGCAGCTGAGGGATGGGATGATGCTGCCTTCACAAATGGGATGGAAACCGCCATGGCACGGCCCGAACGACTGGCAGCGCGGCTCTTTTCCTTGCGCGCAGAAGGGCTGTTGCATGAGCTGAAGGGCGACACTGCGCGCGCGCAGCTTTCCGGCCTTTTGATCGGGGCAGAGCTTGCGGGCGCCAAACCATATTGGCTCGGTCAACAGATCGCGGTTATCGGCGATAGCAACCTGTCAAAGCTTTATGTCGCGGCACTCGCCACGCAACATGTCCCGGCAACACAAGTCAACGCGACAGCGGTTACGCTTGCGGGCCTTGCCAAGGCTTACCGACGTTTGAAAGGATAACCCATGGACCGCCCCCTGATCGCCATCCTACGCGGAGTGACACCACCAGAAGCGGCCCCGATTGCTGCCGCTTTGATCGCGGCAGGCATTACAAAAATCGAAGTACCGCTCAATTCTCCCGATCCGTTTGAGAGCATCAAAACGATGGCAGATGCCCATGGCAGCGACGCGCTGATCGGCGCGGGTACCGTTCTGTCGGTCGCGGAGGTCGGTCGCGTCGCAAAAGCGGGAGGGCAGTTGATCGTTTCGCCCAATTGCGATCAGCGGGTGATTGTCGCAACAAAAGCCGCCGGGATGCAAAGCTGGCCCGGCGTGATGACGCCAACCGAATGCTTTGCGGCACTCAAAGCGGGCGCGGATGGGCTCAAGATTTTCCCTGCCAGCTTGCTCGGTCCTGAAGGGATCAAGGCAATCCGGGCGGTTTTGCCACAGGGCACACAAGTCTACGCCGTTGGCGGGGCGGGCGCTGACAATTTTGCCGAATGGATGGCAGCGTCAGCCGACGGTTTCGGCATCGGCTCTGCGCTTTACAGATCTGGATTCACAGTTGCGGAAGTTGCCGCGCGCGCCCGCGACATGGTTGCAGCCTATGATGATGCGGCCGCATGATATTTGACGAAACCCAATGCGCACTTGGTGAGGGGCCTTTGTGGCATCCTTTGCGCGGGCAACTCTTTTGGTTCGATATCTTGGGGCACCGCCTGCATACGAAGGGCCGCTACTGGCAATTTAACACATACGTCAGTGCGGCCGGTTGGATCGACAAAGATACGTTGCTTGTTGCGTCAGCAGAGGCACTGCAAACGCTGGACCTCGACAGTGGGCGCATTACATATCTGCGCGATTTGGAGACCGACAATCCAGTCACGCGCTCGAACGATGGGCGCGCCGACGCGCAAGGCGGCTTCTGGATCGGAACCATGGGCATCAACGCCGAAGCGGGGGCTGGCGCAATCTACCGGTACTACCAAGGCGAACTCCGCCAGCTCTACACACCCATCACGATCTCGAATGCGATCTGCTTTTCACCGGACGGCAAAACAGCTTATTACACCGATACCCCAACCCAAAAAATCATGCGCGTCGCGCTCGATAAAGACGGTTGGCCTGACGGCAAGCCAGTCTTGCACATCGATCTGCAAGGCACAGAGTTTCGCCCCGATGGTGCCGTTGTCGACGCGCAAGGTAACCTTTGGAACGCACAATGGGGCGTGGGTCGGGTTGCGAGCTATGACCCACAGGGGCATTTTCTGGAAAGCTTCAGCTTCGCGGCACGCCAAACATCCTGCCCCGCATTCGGAGGCAAAGACATGAAAACATTGTTCTGCACGAGTGCGGCCGTCGGCGTTGAAGGACCGGATCAAGGCAAAACATTCGCAACAATCACAAAAACGACCGGCCAGGCAGAACACCGCGTTATTCTCTAAGCACCTACCGCCCCTTCACCTTGGCCCAAAACTCAAAAGGTCCCGCCCCATGAAACGTACGCTAGGCGTCTGTTACTACCCCGAACACTGGCCAGAGGCGCAATGGAGCACAGACGCATCGCAGATGGTCGCAGCAGGGCTGACATGGGTGCGCATCGGGGAATTTGGCTGGAGCCGGATGGAGCCTTCGCCAGGTCAACTCAACTGGAACTGGCTGGACCGGGCCATTGATGTTTTGGGCAAAGCAGGGCTGAAGATCATCCTTGGCACGCCGACGGCGACACCACCGCGCTGGATGATCGACAAACACCCCGACATGCTCGCGGTCGATGCAGACGGGCGGACGCGGAAGTTCGGCTCGCGCAGGCACTATGACTTCAGCCACCTCGGTTACCGCGAAGAATGCAAGCGGATCGCGCAGCTGATGGGTGAACGCTACGGGCGGAACCCGCACATCGCAGCATGGCAAATCGACAATGAATACGACTGCCACGAAACAACGCTCAGCTATTCAAATGCCGCACGGCACGGCTTTCAGGACTGGCTCGCGCAGAAATATCAATCGCCCGACGCGCTCAACCGTGCGTGGGGGAACGTCTTTTGGTCAATGGAATACGACAGCTTCGATCAGGTCGACCTACCCAATCTGACCGTGACAGAAGCGAACCACCCCCATCAACTGGCTTTCAGGCGCTACAGCTCCGATCAGGTGGTTGCCTTCAACAAGCTGCAGGCCGTTGAGCTGCGCAAACACAGTGACGCGCCGTTGATCCACAACTACATGGGCAGGATCACTGCATTCGATCATTGGAAAGTCGGCGCGGATCTCGATATCGCATCGTGGGACAGCTACCCTATCGGCTTTCTGTCTGACCGGCTTGAAGGCAGCCCGGCGTTCAAACAGGCTTACTTGCGTCAAGGGCATCCCGACAACCAAGCGTTTCACCACGACCTCTACCGGGCAGTGGGAAAGGGACGGCTTTGGGTGATGGAGCAACAGCCGGGGCCTGTAAATTGGGCGCCGTACAATCCGGCACCACTCCCCGGCATGGTTCGCCTTTGGACCTGGGAGGCCTTTGCCCATGGCGCCGAAACCGTCTGCTATTTCCGCTGGCGACAGGCGCCATTTGCACAAGAGCAACTGCACGCGGGTCTGCTGCGCCCTGACAGCGCACCGGCGCCAGCTTTGGCCGAAGCGCGTCAGGTCGCCGACGAAATCGCCTCACTCCCGCATGTTGGAACAGCCAAGGCGCAGGCGGCGCTGGTCTTTGACTATGAAAGCGCATGGGGCTGGGACGCGCAGCCGCAGGGTGCCGATTTTGAAATGTTCCGTTTGGCCTTTGCAGCCTATTGTGGTTTGCGTCGCGCGGGGCTGAACATTGATATCTTACCGCCGGAAACGGCTGACTTGTCTGGCTACAAACTGGTGCTGGCACCGGGGATCATGTCACTTTCTGACCCACTTCGCGCCGCCCTCGCCCGGTTTGAGGGCACCGCCTTGCTGGGGCCCCGCACAGATACCAAAACGCCGGAATTGAGCATTCCCACCTCATTGGGCCCGAACCTCGACGGGCTCGACATCACCGTCGCCCTGACCGAAAGCCTGCCTCCCGATGACGGCATCGCATGGCAAAACGGCGGGCGATTCCTACATTGGTTTGAGCATCTGGAAGGCACCGCTGAGATCTTTGCCAAGACGCAATCAGGCCAGCCCGCCATCATGGGGAAACCCCAGGTCCGCTACCTTGCCGGATGGCCAGATGACGCGACGTTTGACCAGATCATCCGGAGCCTCTGTGAAGAACACGGGATTGAGATCACTGAATTGCGTGAGGGCTTGCGCATTCGAGACACCGAAACACATCGTTTCATCTTCAACTACGCCAACCACCCACTCACATGGAACGGCACGCAAATCCCTGCCGCGGGCGTCTATTGGGAGCCCCTCTCATGACCCATTTCGGAACCACACGATCAGGCGAGAACGTCAGACGCATTGAGATCAGCGCAGGCGATCTCGGCGTGCATGTCTTGACCTATGGTGCCATCATTCACGATGTGCGCCTTGCGGGTGTCGGGCGCAACCTGACATTGGCCTCAGACACGCTGGCGGACTACGAAGACGCGATGGGTTACTTCGGGGTCATCGTCGGGCCAATCGCGAACCGGATCAGCACTTCCCGCGTGCGCCTTGGCAACATGATGTATGAGTTGGAGCGCAATGAAAACGGTGAAACCCACTTGCATTCCGGCAGCGACGGGGTTCACCGCAAACTCTGGCGGGTTGTTGCGCAAACACCTGACAGCGTGACGCTTGGATTGACCCTGCCCGATGGTGCTGCGGGCCTGCCCGGACACCGCGAAATCACGGTCACCTATGCGGTCAGCGCCCCTGCCAGTTTGACGATGACAATTGACGGCACGACCGATGCAGACACCTGCATGAATTTCGCCAGTCACATCTATTGGAATCTCGATGGCAGTGATACTTGGGCCGGCCACCAACTTCGCATAGATGCAGAGGCCTATCTGCCGGTCAACGACAAAACATGCCCCACGGGCGAGGTCATCGATGTTGCGGGCACACAGATGGATTTCCGCAAGATGCAAACGCCCACGATTGGGACGCCCGCGCTGGATCATAACTTCTGCCTCTCTGACGCGGTTCAGCCCTTGCGCGATGTATTGTGGCTTGTGGGCCAGGACGGAGTGCAGATGACACTCGCAACGACAGAGCCCGGGATGCAGATACATGACGCGTCAGGGTCACACCGTCCCGGGCACCTCCCCTACGAGGGGCTGGTGATTGAGCCGCAGCGCTGGCCGGATGCGCCAAATCATCGGCAGTTTCCAAGCATTACAGTGCGACCGGATGCGCCGTACCGGCAAATCAGCAATTGGCGATTTAGCCGCTAGCTGCCGCGATAGGTTGAGAAGCTGAACGGTGAGACGAGCAATGGCACGTGGTAATGCGATGCCGGGTCGTTGATGCCAAAGCGGATAGGGATCTCGTCCAGAAAGCTGATGTCTTCGTCGCGCCCAAAATACGCGCCCGCTTGAAACACCAACTCATAATTGCCCACTTCAAATGCGTCAGCAGGCAAGATTGGCGCATCCGTGCGACCGTCGTCATTGGTTACCATGCCAACAACATGATCCCGCCCCGCCGGCGTGAGCCGGTAAAGATCGATCTGCATTCCGGCCGCAGGCATTCCACCAGCGGTATCCAGCACATGGGTCGTCAAAAATCCGCTCATCTTGGATGCCTCCTCATTGGCCTTTCAACATCCACCAGAGCATCCATTATGTCACGTCGAATTTGCCAAAAAGACTTCAGAAGCGCAGCAACCGCGCTGCGCTGTCGCACCCCCCTGAAAAATGCTGCGGCGCGGCTATATAAGTGCCAAGCGGACATGACCGCCCAGAAAGTCGAACACATATCATGGAACTTGAGACACTTTTGTTGTCGCGCATTCAGTTTGCGGCGAACATTTCTTTCCACATCCTCTTCCCAACAATCACGATCGCTTTGGGCTGGGTACTTTTGTTCTTCAAGCTGCAATACAACCGGACCAGACAAGAGCGCTGGATGGAAGCCTACCGCTTCTGGGTGAAAATATTTGCGCTGTCTTTTGCGATGGGCGTCGTATCAGGCATCACCATGTCGTTCCAGTTTGGTACAAACTGGCCGGGTTTCATGGAAACCGTCGGCAATATCGCAGGGCCCTTGCTCGCCTATGAGATCATGACCGCATTCTTCCTTGAAGCGGTGTTTCTGGGGATCATGCTGTTTGGCTTTAGCCGGGCACCCAACTGGTTGCACACGCTTGCGACATTTCTTGTGGCCTTTGGTACATTGATGTCCGCGTTCTGGATTATCGTGCTGAACTCCTGGATGCACACCCCCCAAGGGTTTGAGATGATCGACGGCGTGGCCTTTGCGACCGATTGGTCGGCGATTATCTTCAATCCATCCATGCCATATCGCTTTGCGCATATGGTGCTGGCCAGCTTCCTGACCGTCAGCTTCCTGATCGCCGGTGTCAGCGCCTATCGCTGGTTGATCGGCGGACGCACAGAGGGCGTTCGGGCGTCGATGAAATCAGCACTTATCGCAGCCGCGGTGTTGGTTCCCGTGCAAATCTTCGTTGGTGACCTCCACGGTTTGAACACGAAGGAATACCAGCCCGCAAAAGTCGCCGCCATGGAAGGCAACTGGGAAACAAGCACAGGCGTGCCTCTGATCCTTTTTGCAATCCCGGATGAGCAAGCACGCGAGAACAAATCTGAAATCGGTATTCCAAACCTCGCATCCCTCATTCTGACCAAGGACTGGAATGGCGAGGTGAAAGGCCTCAATGATTTTGTCACCGAGGAAGGCGACGTCTTGCACCCACGGGTGACGCCGGTCTTCTGGTCCTTCCGTGTCATGGTGGGCACTGGCCTGTTGATGCTGCTGGTGAGCTGGTCTGCGACATATATGATCTTGCGGCGTAAACGCGGGGTCGAAGGGCTACCGAAACCGGTGCTCTACGGCCTTGTCGGCATGAGCTTTAGTGGCTGGCTGGCGACACTTGCCGGATGGTACACCACAGAGATCGGGCGCCAGCCTTGGCTGGTCCAAGGCGTCATGACCACCAAAGAGGCCGTCGCCGATGTCCCTGCCCCGATGGTTCTGTCGACACTCATTGCCTACCTCGTTGTCTATGCAGCACTTTTGGCGGCCTATATCTTCGTGATCTTCTATCTGGCGCGTAAGGCCGCAAAGGGTGAACAAATTGGCACGCGTATTG
>NZ_JBELFI010000026.1:0-15298 GCF_042093035.1 Yoonia sp.
GTCTTGCCGTGGTCAACGTGGCCGATTGTGCCAATGTTTACGTGCGGCTTATTACGTTCAAACTTTGCCTTTGCCATTTTGCAGGGCCCTTAATTTTGAGGGGCCACAAGCGGCCCGGTCCAACATCGCGGGCGATGTATTGGGAAACGGGATGGAAATCAAGCCTTGTCATGCCTGCAAACAGGATGCCCTTTCGCTTTTTTTCGCCACTCCGGTGAATTCGCGAACTTCGCAATTGCTGTTAGACTGCGCGCGGATCACAAATGGAGATAGGGAAATGAAACTCGGTGCATTTTCAGTAAGTCTCAATGTCACGGACGTCGCGAATTCCAGGGATTTCTACGGCAAGTTTGGATTTGAAGTCTTGCACGGGGACGGGAACCCAATCCTTGTCGATCAACAGCGTTAGCGGCTGGCCCGATCGAAAGCGATCAAGGATTGTGCCAGAAAATCGACAAACATGCGGACCCGTTTGATCCGGCGCAGGTCTTCGTGAAAGACGACCCAAGTTTTCCGCTTTTCGTCCAGATCACTTCCCGGCATCCTTTGCAATTCCGGAAACTTTTGCGCGCACCACATCGGCAGAAAGCTCATGCCTGCCCCCGCGCGCACCAGATGGAGATGCATTTCGGGGTCGCTCACCTCGTGCCGAACGCGGGCCTGCGGAAAAGGCGAATTTGCAATCCAATCCAGCAATTCTGGATACGGGCCGTAACCTATGAACTCCAACCCCTTCCCCTTCTTACCCGCCTTTTCAAAATGGCTTTCGATGTAATCCCTGCTGGCAAAAATCCCGATCTGGAGCGCTTGCAGCTTTCGCGCGACGACATCGTCTGTGATCTCTGCGGCATGTCTGATGGCGACATCGGTTTCAAGCTTCCCGATAGCCTGAATGTCGTATGTCAGGCTGATCTCCAAATCGACCTGAGGGTAAATCCGGCAAAACGCAGCAAAAACGGGCGCCAGCAAGAAGTGCCCGGTCATCGGATCAACGGAAATCCGTATCCGACCAGCGGCTTCGCGATCCAATCCCTGAAGGCCGTTGCGCGCACGCGATAGCAAGAGCTCCGCCTCTTCTGCTTCGGGCAGCAGTGTTTCACCCGCACCAGTCAGCGTCAAACCCCGGCGCGTCCTGCGGAAAAGCTGCACACCATATGCCATCTCAAGCGCTTCAACATGACGCCGGACAGTCGCATGGGTCGCACCAAGTTGTTCAGCTGCAGCACGCAGGCTGCCCGTTCTTGCGACAGCCAAGAAGAACGGCATTTGTTCCCAATCCTGCACGAATAGCCTTTCACAGTGGTTAGATTACGCACCACTGTGGCACCTTTTCGTCAATATGAAAAGATAAATTGGAACCATAGACAGGCGCTCAGAGAGAATTCAGAACAAGGAGACCGCTATGAAAGCCGCTATTTACAAGGGCTACGGCGCCGCAAATGTCGTCAAGTTGGCCGACGTTCCTATCCCCCAGCCCAAGGCAGATCAGATCCTTGTCCGCCTGCGGGCAAGCGCTGTCACGGCAGCCGACAGCATGATCCGGCAAGGTGTCCCGCGCATCGGGCGCCTGTTTCTTGGATTGCGCGGCCCGAAAGTGACCGCAATGGGTACGCAATTCGCGGGCGATGTGGTCGAGACCGGTGCAGACGTCACCAGTTTCGCGCAAGGCGATCGCGTATTCGGCGAAACGGGTCTGAATTTTGGCGCACACGCCGAATACGTTTGCGTGGATCAGGGCGGACTTGTCGCGCATATCCCTCAAAGCATGCGCTATGAAGAAGCCGCGCCTCTTTGTGACGGCCCGCTGACCGATATGAACTTCCTGCGCAATCTGGCAAAGCTTCAGCCGGGTCAACATATCTTGGTCAATGGTGCGGCAGGCTCGCTCGGGACTGCGGCTGTGCAGTTGGCGAAAGGTTTCGGCGCCGAAGTCACTGGTGTATGCAGCGCGCGTAACCTGGCTTTTGTGACGTCATTGGGTGCAGATCACGTCATTGACTACAACACCACAGACTTTTCTAAAAACGTTGGCCGTTACGACGTTATCTATGACACCGTCGGAAAAAGCAGGTTTCAACACGCGAAACCGGCTTTGACACCGGATGGGTTCTATCTTTCGCCGGTTCTTAGCTTGCGGCTGCTGGGGCGGATGATGTTTGGGAACTGCTTTAGCCGCAAAAAGGCGAAGTTTTCCGCAACCGGGATGATGCCCGTCAACCAGCAGCGGCCCTTGATGCAGGACCTGCTGGGGCGCATTGCAAAAGGGCAGTTGAAGATGGTGATTGACCGCCGTTTCAGTCTCGATAGCGTTGCCGCGGCGCACGCTTATGTCGATACCGGCCACAAGCGTGGCAATGTGATCCTGGAGATCGGCTAGTTTTGCCAGCCTGTTGCGCCACCTTGACAGCGGAAAATGTAACATATCACCATATGCGCGGGCATTTATGTTACTTGCCCTTGTCAAATGGCGAAAAACGGCACATCTGAAAGGCAACACCCCACAGACAGGACGGCAATATGATGCCCGTCCACACCCGCCGAAGGGAGAGACAAAATGTCAAAGACGCACCTCTATACAGCCACATCTATGCTGCTGGCTGCACCCGCAATGGCCGAAACAGAATTTGCATTCTACTTGGGTGGCCAGTCCGCACCCCATAGTGTCGTCTCTGGCACCGATCCTGGAAATGCGACTGACGAAACACCGGATTTCACTGCCAAATGGGAGGGGCGATCCTTTGAAGCCCCGATTTACTACGGGCTGCGCGTGACGGAGTGGCAGACTGAAACGTTCGGCTGGGGCGTAGAATTTACCCATTCCAAAGTTTATGCAGACACCCGGACACGTGTCGAAAACGGCTTTGACACGCTGGAACTCACCGACGGCGTCAACATTTTGACCGTCAATGCGAACCGTCGCTGGCCCGATTTGATTGACGGTTTTACCCCTTACGTCAACGGCGGCATCGGCATTGGAATTCCACGGGTCGAGGTGGAATCCGCTGGCGGTTCAACGCTCGGCTACCAGATTACAGGCCCCGCAGTCCGCGTCACGGCCGGTGTCAACTATGCCATCAATGACACATGGGGCGTATTTGGCGAATACCAGAACACCATTTCCTATCACGACATGGATCTCGGCAACGGCGGTTCACTACAGACAACGCTGGTCACGAATGCACTCAACGTTGGTGTAAGCTACAGCTATTGATGAAGAACCGTCTTTACTGACGTTTTCCTAGCGAAATCTGTTGTTCTTTGGAAAACCGTAAGGTGGGCGTTTGCCGACGCCCGCGCGTGCCGCTTTCCAGTCGGTCATGTCAGGCTCTACGCGGGTTTTACCACCGCCCATCGGCCATGAAAGGCCGTCGTCCCAGGTGAATGTCGTCAAATCCGACAAGCCGCCATCCAACTCCAAAGTGCCCTGACGGCCGGCGGCTTTCTTGTACTTTTGAATGCGTACACCTTTGCCGCGGCCCATCTGTGGGAGCTCAGAGACTTCAAAAACAAGCAATTTCGCGTTCTCCGATACCACCGCCACATGATCGCCGGTCACCCGATGACAGACCTTTGCGACCGTATCTTTTACGTTCAAGACCTGCTTGCCGGAACGTGTCTGTGCGATGACATCTTCTTCGCCGACAACAAAGCCGTTGCCCTCTGCGGAGGCCACCAGCAGTTTTGCGCCCGGCCGATGGATCAGGATATCGACGATCTCTACATCATTGGGCAGATCAATCATCAGGCGCAGCGGTTCCCCCATACCGCGCCCGCCGGGCAGGTGGGTTGCGCCAACCGTGTAAAAACGACCGTTGGCACCAAAGACCAGCAGTTTGTCCGTTGTTTCCGCATGAAAAATGAAACGCGGGGCATCGCCATCCTTGAACTTGAGCTCTCGGTTCAGATCGATATGGCCCGTCATCGCCCGCACCCAACCCATTTGCGAACAAACAACAGTGATCGGTTCCCGCTCAATCATGGCCTCAAGCGGGACATCGACCACTTCAGCGGCTTCGGCAAATTGCGTCCGGCGGGCGCCGCCCGCGCTGTCACGGCCAAAGACTTTGCGAGTTTCGCGAAGCTGTTCGGCGATCTTGGCCCATTGCAGGTCGTCGCTTTCGAGCAGATCCTCAATGCCGGCGCGTTCTTCCATCAACGCATCACGCTCGGCGATCAACTCCAGCTCTTCCAGACGACGCAGCGACCGCAGGCGCATGTTCAAGATCGCCTCTGCCTGAATGTCCGACAGCGAAACCTCCGGATCGGCACCGGGTACAATCGGGGTAATATAATCAATCTCAGAGATGGCACGAACATGATCCCTGGACCAGTCCTCGATCATGAGCGCCTGTTTGGGGTCATCATCATAGCGGATGATGTCGATCACGCGGTCCAAATGCAGGAATGCGATGATGAAACCCTCGAGAACCTCCAGTCGGTGGTCGATCTTTTCCAGCCGGTAATGGCTTCGCCGGACCAGTACATCGCGGCGGTGGTCAAGGAAGGCGCGCAGAACTTCCTTGAGAGAGCAGACTTTCGGGGTCAGCCCATCAATCAGGACGTTCATATTCAGGCTGAAGCGGGTCTCAAGATCGGAGTTACGGAACAACATCCCCATCATGACCTCAGGATCGACAGTCTTGGCGCGCGGCTCAAGAATGACGCGAATGTCCTCGGCGCTTTCGTCGCGCACATCAGCAAGCAAAGGCACCTTCTTGAGTTGGATCACCTCTGCCAATTTTTCGATCAACTTGGACTTCTGCACCTGATAAGGAATTTCAGTGACGACAATCTGCCATTGGCCGCGCCCAAGATCTTCGATCTCCCACTTGGCACGCAAGCGGAAGGCACCGCGCCCGCTGCGGTAGGCGTCGGCAATGCTTTCGGAGGGTTCAACGATGACACCACCGGTCGGAAAATCGGGGCCGGGGATGTAATTGAGCAATGTATCGTCGCGGGCGTCGGGCGTTTTGATAAGATGCAGGCACGCGTCAATCAATTCATGCAGGTTATGGGGCGGAACATTCGTCGCCATCCCAACCGCGATCCCGCTGGACCCATTGGCCAGCAGATTTGGGAATGTCGCAGGCAAAACCGACGGTTCCGTCAGACGCCCATCATAGTTGTCGCGAAAATCGACAGCGTTCTCTGACAAGCCTTCAAGCAGGGCCTCTGCGGCGGCGGTCATCCGCGCCTCCGTGTAACGTGAGGCGGCAGGGTTGTCCCCATCGATATTGCCGAAGTTTCCCTGCCCGTCGACGAGCGGATAACGGACGTTGAAATCCTGTGCGAGACGCGCCATCGCATCATAAATGGCGGCATCACCATGCGGGTGGAAATCACCCATCGTGTCGCCGCTGATCTTGGCTGATTTCAGAAATCCACCTGTCGGCGACAAGCGCAGGCGCGACATGGCGTAAAGAATCCGCCGATGTACCGGCTTCAAACCATCACGGGCGTCCGGCAAGGCACGGTGCATAATCGTGGACAACGCATAGGTCAGATAGCGGTCACCTATGGCGCGGCGCAGCGTCTCTGTTACGTCATTGGGGCCGAGGCCCGTTTCGTTGTCATCAGTCATGCGCTCAGGTGTAGCGACCAGCGAATCTGGCGTAAAGGCGCTATCGACCGGGCCGGTGTCTGCCGGAACAAACAGCATCTGCTTGCCAGTCACGGCTTGAGCGATCAAAAGGCAGACATGACACAAAAATCCATCCTGATTACCGGTTCATCTTCCGGCATTGGCTTAAACGCCGCGCATGGTCTGCGCGCGGCGGGCTGGCGGGTCTTTGCCAGCTGTCGCAAGCAAGAAGACTGCGCGCGCCTGCAGGCAGACGGGTTTGAAAGCCCTCTGATCGACTATGCAGATGCTGACACGATCACGCGCGGATTGGCTGAAGTGCTCGTGGCGACAGGCGGCACGTTGGATGCGCTCTACAACAATGGCGCCTATGCCTGTCCCGGTGCGGTTGAAGACGTACCAACCGCGGCATTGCGCGAAATTTTCGAGACAAACCTCTTTGGCGTGCATGAGCTGACGCGGCAGGTAGTCCCGGTGATGCGCAAACAGGGGCATGGGCGGATTATCAACTGTTCGTCTGTCCTGGGCATAGTGGGCTACAAACTGCGCGGAGCCTATGTCGCGACGAAATACGCGCTGGAAGGGATGTCGGATGTGCTGCGGCTTGAACTCTCTGACACACAAATCAAGGTCATCTTGATTGAACCGGGGCCGATCACCTCGCGTTTCCGAAAGAACGCGGTGCCTCATTTTGAGAAGTGGATCGATTGGAAATCGTCCAATATGCATGATGCCTATCAGGCCGAAATTGGTCGGCTTTATACCGAAACCGAACCGTCGACGTTCGAACTGCAACCAGATGCGGTGACAAAAAAGCTGGTCCATGCGCTCACTGCAGCGAGGCCGAAGCCACGCTATTTTGTCACCGTGCCAACGCATTTCATCGGAATTGCCAAACGGCTTCTCTCGACAAGAGCGTTGGATTGGTTGATTTTACGGAACTAGGACTTTCCTTCACCAACACGCCTGCTACATCGGGTGAGACAAGAACAAGGGACGAAAATAATGGCAAACGATCCACTTTTTTGGGTGATGGCCGTCGCCGTGCTCATTGTGCTGGGGATTTTGATCCTTGGTATCGGATCATTCGGCAAAGGCGGAGAGTTCAACCGCAAATACGCCAACAAGATTATGCGCTGGCGCATTGGTGCGCAGTTTGTGGCCGTGCTTTTGATCTTGCTATTTGTCTACTTGCGCGGCGAAGGGTCCTGATTACATGGTCGTTCTCAACAAAATTTATACAAAGACAGGTGACGCTGGCGAAACCGCATTGGGTAATGGCAGCCGTGTGGCGAAGCATTCCTTGCGCGTCAGTTCCTACGGGACTGTCGATGAAACGAATGCGACGGTCGGCATGGCGCGCCTGCATGCACGCGGGGAATTGGACGCACAATTGGCGATGATCCAAAACGACCTCTTCGATCTTGGGGCGGATTTGTGCCGACCTGACATGGAAAAGGATGGCGCGGCGGAATACCCTGTACTGCGCATGTCCGAGACGCAGGTGGAACGGCTGGAAGGCCAAATCGACGCGATGACCAAAGACGTCGAACCACTGCGCAGTTTCATTCTTCCGGGGGGGTCAGCACTGGCCGCACATCTGCATTTGTGCCGTACCGTTTCGCGCCGCGCAGAGCGGCTGACGGTCGAGCTGGCTACGATGGAATCGGTCAATCCATCGGCAGTGAAATACCTCAACCGCCTGTCGGATTGGTGTTTTCAAGCCGCCCGCATTGCGAATGAGAACGGAAAGAATGATGTGCTCTGGGTTCCGGGCGCAAATCGCTAGGGGCGGTTAATTTGCCGCCTCAATCGCCGTAATCATATCAACGCGGGTGGCATGGCGACCGCCTTCGAAAGCCGCGTCCAGAAACGCATCGACAATATCCAGAGCGAGGCCCTCCGCAACCACACGCCCGCCCAGCGCCAGCATGTTCGCGTCATTATGTTGGCGGATCATCCGGGCCGAAAACGTGTCAGAACATACGCCGCACCGAATGCTTTTGACCTTATTGGCGGCCATCATGATGCCCTGCCCGGTCCCGCAAACGATAATGCCGAGATCACTTTCCCCGCGTGCAACATGCTGTGCTGCGGCCTCTCCATGTTGTGGATAGGGGGTGCTTTCAGGTGTTGTTGGGCCGATGTCGGACACCGCGAACCCCTTGGACGCGACATGCTGTGCAATCGCGCGCCGCAGCGGGATGGCTGCATGATCGCTCGACAAAACGATACGTGTAGTGGCGGGCATGGCAACGATGACCTCTTTGCAAGACTGACGGATCTGCACCCCATACCATATGCTGTCGTCTGGTCCAGCGCGATCAGCGGATCAGGCCAAAGGTGACGTGCGCGTCAAGAACGTGGCGTCGGGAGGTCATGCCGCGTCGATTTTGCACTGTTTTCGATGGCGCGCGCAGGATAACAACGTCTCGAGAAGTTAAATGATTAGATTCTTAGGAGAAGAACGCAGATGAAGGTCCTCGTACCCGTCAAGCGCGTGATCGATTACAACGTGAAGGTTCGTGTGAAAGCGGACGGTTCCGGTGTTGATCTCGCGAACGTCAAGATGTCGATGAACCCTTTCGACGAAATCGCTGTGGAAGAAGCAATCCGCCTGCGCGAAGCTGGCAAGGCCGACGAAGTGATCGCCGTTTCCATCGGTGTGAAGCAGTCGCAGGAAACGCTGCGCACCGCGCTCGCGATGGGTGCCGACCGTGCGATCCTCGTGGTAGCGACTGATGACGTGCACACCGATATTGAGCCTTTGGCGGTTGCCAAAATCCTTGCCGCGATCGTCAAGGAAGAAGCGCCAGGTCTGGTTCTTTGCGGCAAGCAGGCGATCGACAACGATATGAACGCGACGGGTCAGATGACTTCCGCGCTGCTGGGCTGGTCACAAGCGACCTTCGCATCTGAAGTTGATATCGATGGTGATAGCGCGACTGTCACCCGCGAAGTTGATGGTGGCCTGCAAACGATCAAGGTCAAAATGCCGACAATTGTCACTGTTGACCTGCGCCTCAACGAGCCGCGTTATGCATCGCTACCGAACATCATGAAGGCCAAGAAAAAGCCGTTGGACGAAAAGACGCCTGCCGACTTTGGCGTCGATGCCACACCGCGCCTGAGCATCGTAAGCACGACAGAGCCAGAGGCGCGCACGGCCGGCATCATGGTTGGTTCGGTTGACGAACTTGTTGAAAAACTCAAAGAAGCGGGGGCAGTATAATGGCTGTACTTCTGATTGGTGAAGTGACCGACGGTACGTTGGCCGTTGATGCGACTGCAAAAGCTGTATCTGCCGCAAGTGCATTGGGTGATGTGACCGTGCTTTGCGCGGGCGCAAGTGCGCAAGCGGCGGCCGAAGAGGCGGCCAAGATTGATGGCGTTTCCAAAGTGCTTTGTGCCGAAGATGCGGCACTGGGTCACCGTTTGGCTGAACCCACTGCGGATCTGATCGTCTCGCTCGCCGGCGATTACACGCATATCGCAGCACCTGGCACGACAGACGCAAAAAACGTAATGCCGCGTGTTGCAGCACTCCTGGATGCGATGGTGATTTCTGAAGTGACAGCGATCATTGATGCGGACACGTTTGAACGCCCAATCTATGCGGGCAACGCGATCCAGACTGTGAAATCAACTGACGCCAAGAAGGTCATGACAATCCGGACCGCCGGTTTTGACGCGGCCGGAATGGGCGGCTCTGCGAGCGTTGAAAGCATCGGTGCGGCCGGTAATCCGGGCCTGTCGGAATGGGTCGAAGACAAGGTTGCCGCCTCTGATCGTCCAGAGCTGACATCAGCGGGTGTTGTTGTTTCTGGTGGTCGCGGTGTCGGCTCCGAGGAGGATTTTGCGCTGATTGAGAAACTGGCCGACAAGTTGAACGCAGCCGTGGGTGCGTCGCGTGCGGCCGTGGACAGTGGCTATGCGCCCAACGACTGGCAAGTTGGTCAGACAGGCAAGGTGGTTGCGCCTGATCTTTATGTTGCAGTCGGTATTTCAGGTGCAATTCAGCACTTGGCAGGCATGAAAGACAGCAAGATCATCGTTGCGATCAACAAGGATGAAGAAGCGCCGATCTTCCAGGTCGCTGATTATGGTCTGGTTGCTGACCTCTTTGAAGCCGTTCCCGCTCTGACGGAGAAGCTGTAAACCAAAATGCAACGAACATTGAAAACGGCGCGCAGACCCGCTTGCGCGCCGTTTTTATATGGCAAAGAGCTGATCGCGAATTCTCGGAATGAGCGTCGCCGCAGCCTCTTTATGGCAGTCCACGCCAAGCATCCCTTGCGCCGCGCGCTGCTGCGAGCCAGGAAACACCATCCCACGCGTGCCAAGCCGCAGTGCTTCTTGCGATGGTTTTGCAATGACGACGTCTTTCACCAATGGTCGTAATTCATCCAGCATGGCTTGCGTAATGAAAAGAGGGTCAACCTGAAGCTGGTGGGACAATTCGGACCAATGCAGGTTTGATGGCACATTCTCTGAAAACCAGAACAGGATCACATTCGGGCCGACCTGGTCCAACATACTGCGCATCCGCGCGGTCCATGCCTCTCGCAATTCTTTCACGACGGTTTCAAATCGCTCCAGTGATTTGTTGTGCAAGGCGCCCAGCATATGGCGCGTAAAGGAGAATTCGGAAAAGTCCACGTCATCGTAGATGGCCTTCAAGACAGTCGAGGCTTCCAGAAAGCGGTCATTGCGGCGGGGATGAACCGAGAAGAACCGATTGGACAAAAGATTGGCACCCATGATCTGGACCACCGTCAGATCGGCCCTCATGCAGATGTCCATCACGGTGGTGTCATTGACAAACGCGTCAATCCCGCCATTCACGCAGCCGAAATTGATACACGGCTGGCGCATGGTGCGTTCAACCATTGCCGGGAACGGCTTTTCGATAAATTTTCCATAGGTTTCCGTGCCACCAACAAACGCCAGATAGGGTTGATCCAGCCGTTTGCGCGGCCCCCGAAACAACATCCGCGACGCCCCATATCGACATGGCGCGTAGGATAACCGCTCCGTCTCGACGATGTCGTGTTTCATTGCGCGTTGCCCCTTCTTGTCGCATCCTTGGGCAACCTGATGCATTTGGCTTGATAAATTGCTAACAGGGCTCTTCGTCTCAGCATTTTCGGGCTGATCCGCCTTGAAGCTGGCCCCTCCACCCGCCTATGCTGGAACCGAAAGCAAGGGATGCGAAAATGGCAATCGAACAGATAGGCATTGTTGGCGCGGGCCAGATGGGCAATGGCATTGCGCATGTCTGTGCTCTGGCCGGGTATGAGGTGTTGCTGACCGACATCAGCGCTGATGCACTGGATGCGGCGGTGGGCCTTGTGGATCGCAACCTGACCCGTCAGGTCAGCAAGGATCTGATTACCGACGCACAAAAGACAGAGGCGCTCAAGCGGATTGCGACGACGCAAACACTGACGGATCTTGGCAAGACCGATCTCATCATCGAAGCCGCGACAGAGCGCGAGACGATCAAAACCGCGATTTTCGAAGACCTTGTTCCGCATCTGAAACCGGAAACGATCCTGACCTCGAACACGTCGTCGATTTCAATCACCCGATTGGCGTCACGTACGGACCGACCAGAGATGTTCATGGGTTTCCACTTTATGAACCCGGTGCCGATTATGCAGTTGGTTGAACTCATCCGCGGCATTGCCACTGATGAGCCGACTTTCAAAGCATGCCACGGCGTGGTTGAACGATTGGGCAAGACCTCTGCCACCGCTGAGGACTTTCCGGCCTTTATCGTAAACCGCATCCTTATGCCGATGATAAATGAGGCGATCTATACGCTGTACGAAGGCGTGGGATCGGTAAAATCCATTGATACGTCGCTGAAACTGGGTGCAAACCATCCGATGGGGCCGCTGGAACTCGCTGATTTCATCGGCCTGGACACATGCTTGGCGATTATGAACGTGTTGCACGATGGATTGGCCGATACGAAATACCGCCCCTGCCCGCTGCTGACAAAATACGTCGAGGCTGGCTGGTTGGGTCGCAAATCTGATCGCGGTTTTTACGACTATCGTGGCGAAACACCGGTGCCAACCCGCTAATCTTTCAAGCTCAACGTCTGCTCGCGCAGCCATGCCATGCATTCGCGCGGGTTTTGCAGGCGCTGCTGGAGTGCTGCCTCGTCAAAGGCTTCGCCGATAATCGGCTTTTGCGGTTTTCCGCAGGCGCTCACGATTTCATGGATCAGCAGGCTCTGGCGGAGAGTCGCGGAAATCCGGTTGGCCATCTGATACCAACGCGAATTCGCACCCGGAAAGAACAGCGGCACAACCCGCGCACCGGACTTGCGGATCATCTTGGCGGTAAAGAGGTTCCATTCGTCCTCAACCATCGGCCCGAACATAGAATTTGACGAAGCAACAACACCGGATGGAAACAGCGCAATAACCCCACCTTCCGAAAGATAGGCCATTGCCTGCCTGCGCATCTCAACCATTTTGGCCTGCGCGTCTTTTTCATGTGGAAACGGTACCGGGATCAGGAATTGCCCGGCCTCTTCGTCGATATCCGTCAGAAAAGCACGGACCAGAATGCGGTAGTCAGGACGGACGCGTCCGATCAATTCCGCCATCACCATGCCGTCGACCATGCCATGCGGGTGGTTGGCAACAACAACAACAGGTCCGGTTTTGGGAATACGGTCAAGTTGATGTTGCGGGGTAAGCAGATCAATTCCCATCACATCCAAACCGACACGCCAGATCTTTGTGCCATGTACCTTGGGAAGCCGTTCATATTTGCGCAGCATCCGAATGATCTGGATCTTTCCGGTACACCATTCAATCGCCTGAATAATGCCTCGCCGAAAAGGGCTTTCGAATGTGCCAGAATAGGTCAGCGTACCGCGATCATGCACTTTCGGCGTTTCAGGAGGAGCAATTGGCGCGTCCGATGCTTTGGGCGTCTTGTCGGTCAATGCTCTCGTCCTATGCGATCAACATCAGGTTCAGTCGCCCTCGCCGAACTTGTCATCAACAAGGTTCTTTATCGCGGCTGCCAATGCATCTTCCTGCGGGCCGCGTGTCTCCACCTCAATAAATGTTCCGATGGAGGCTGCCAACATCAAAAGCCCCATGATGCTGTCACCACACGCGCTTTCGCCGTCCTTGCTGACGGTCGCATCCGCATCGAAGCTTTCGACAATCTCAACCAGCTTCGCGGATGCACGGGCATGGAGGCCTTTGATGTTCTGGACCTTGAGGCGCATTTTTGTCATTGAGGCAAACCGCCGTTGTGGCTGTTTATATACTTATGGGCCGCTTCAATCGCCGCATCCACCGCGTCGGGAACCGATGATTTACGGGATTTGGCGAGCTTAATCAGCATCGGGAGGTTGGCGCCGTAAAGAATGCGGCGGTTCTCTGGACTGCAAGCGCGCAGCGACAGGTTCGTGGGTGAACCACCGAACATGTCCGTCACAATGACAACACCGTCGCCCGCATCTACATCATCGGCGGCATCGCAGATTTCGGTTTGCTTGGCAGCGCGGTCATCGTCTGGCCCGATCGCAATGCTGACTACGCCAATCTGCGGGCCGACCACATGTTCGACAGCTGCAAGATATTCTTTGGCAAGCCCACCATGCGCGACGATCACGATCCCAATCAATCTGTCTGTCCCTCTTTAACCACTTCACCCTGACGCTCTAGCTCGCGGTGACGTTTAGATACATGCCAGCCGTCCTGCGCAAGGGCAGAAGCCATTCCTTCGGTCACCATCACAGAGCGATGTTTGCCACCTGTGCAACCAAACGCGATGGAAAGATGGGTCTTGCCCTCCTCTTTGCTGGCAGGCAGCACGATGTCCAAGAGCCCTTTAACCTGTGCAAAGAACGGTTCATATCGCAGGTCTTGCTTTACATAGTCCGCAACATCCGCATCCCGTCCATCGCGCTGTCTGAGCGCGGCGTCCCAATGGGGATTGCGCAAGAACCGGCAGTCCAGCACAAAATCCATGCCGCGTGGCAGACCGCGTTTGTAGGAAAATGAATGCAGCGTGATCCCCAGCATTTGCCCATTCTCGGTGCCAAATGCATTCTCTATTTCGGCCTTCAACGCGTGCGGCGACAGGCCTGTGGTGTCGATCAGGATATCGGCGCGCGGCTGGATCGGTGCAAGGAGCGCCCGCTCTTCTGCGATCCCCAAGAGCGGAGGTCCATCCGGCGCCATAGGATGTCTGCGGCGGGTTTCGGAATAACGCCTCACCAACTCTTCTTCGCTAGCGTCAAGGTAGAGAACCTGCGCGTCGAGGTCAGGTTGACCAGCAAGTTGGTCGATCACAACACAAAGCGCCTCAATGCCGAAATCCCGGTTGCGAATATCAAGGCCCAAGGCCAGTGGGCGCGGCGGCGGGAGGCCATCCAGCAGACGGGGCAAGAGAGACAGGGGCAGGTTATCGATGACTTCATAGCCGAGGTCTTCGAGCGCGTTGATCGCAGTCGATCGCCCGGCCCCCGAAGGACCAGTCACCAGAACGAGCGACGGGTTTGTCTGTGGTTTCTGCGTCGCTGCGGTCATCTCTCGCTCCAGCCGGATTTCAAAATCTGCAAGATTGCTGGAACGAATTGTGGGCCATCGCTGCGCCAGATCAAGGGCAGAGTGCATCCCAAGAGCGTGATTTCACGCGGTGGTGGCATTCTTGCGGTTTCCCTCTGGTTCAGATCCACCACAAGCGCAACCTCGGCAGAGAGTTGTGACACTGCGCGCACCAGCCCGATGCCGCGTGCTTCAATGATCCCTTGCAGCGTTTCCGGGCAACGGGCCGTCAACTTCCCGCCCGCAACTGTCAGGATCGTGCGATCATCGGCAATCAGATCACATCCCAAGGCGATAAGCTGCAATCCAAGTGTTGATTTCCCCTGCCCTGAAGCGCCGGTCAGCACAACGGCGCGACCATGATACGCCACACAGGTCGCATGGAGCGTCTCAGCCATTACCGAAGGCTTTCATCAGATTGGCAGGCCCACGACAAAACGCGCACCCAGCGGTTCTGAGGTCGGGTCCGCATCGGTTGGACGGATGTTTTCGGCCCAGATGGCACCGGCATGTGCTGTGACGATCTGCTTGGAAATCGCCAGACCAAGGCCCGAATTATTCCCGAATTGCCCTTCCGGGCGCTCTGAATAGAAGCGCTGGAATACCTTGGTGAGCGCGTCGTCAGGGATGCCGGGTCCGGTATCCTCGACCACAACAAGAACGCGGTTGTTGCGGGTCCGCGCCCAGAGACGGATTGCATCGCCCTTTTCGCAGAAAGAAATTGCATTGGTAATCAAGTTTACAAAAACCTGCGCCAAACGCCCTTCAAGACCTTGCACCATGATCGAACCTTCGGGCAGGTCGGTGACAAATTCGATCCCGCGCAGCTTGGCGTCTTTCCCAAGGAAATCGCAGATGTTGTGCAGCATATTAATCAGATCGAAGTTTTCTTCTTCTTCCTTCACCAACTCGCTATCCAGACGCGACGCATTCGAAATATCGCTGACCAGACGGTCAAGCCGCTTCACGTCATGCTCGATCACCTCGAGCAGTTTTTCCCGCTGGTCGTCACGTGTGGCAACCCGCATGGTCCCCACGGCCGAACGCAACGAGGCAAGAGGGTTCTTGATCTCGTGGGAAACATCAGCGGCGAACTGTTCGTTGCCCTCAATCCGCTTGTAAAGCGCGCGCA
>NZ_JBELFI010000026.1:15398-25547 GCF_042093035.1 Yoonia sp.
AATCCGCTTGTAAAGCGCGCGCACCATACTGCGCAGAGCACCCGACAAGCGGCCAATCTCATCCGGTCTCCCGGTGAAGTCAGGGATACGCACCTTTACAGGTGACATCTTGCGCGCATTGCGTTCCTGACTGGCCTCTGCTGCGGTCGCAAGACGCGCCAGCGGGTTCGCGATGGTGGACGCCAGACTAAGGCTGAGACCGATGCTGACGATAATGCCAACACCAAAGAGCCGTAAGTATTGCTCGCGCTCGCGGCGGACAAGACTGTCGACCTCACCAGCCGCAGTTGTGACAGCAATCACACCAACAGCCGTTTCCCCACGAAGGATCGGAGTTGTGACAATAAAGCTGGTATTCTCTCCGGTATCAAAGGCCTCAAGCTGGGTCCCACCCACGATTGCACGGCTGACATACGCCAGTGACAGATTGCGTGTTTGCGTCTCAAGCTCGGCATCAGACCGCCCTGCGGGTATGATCCTCGCGATAGCGTCCCAGATGCCGGCAAAAAAGTCCGTGACGGCCGTACCGCCGGTCTCAAGCTCCAACTCAGCCAATTCATTTGGCGATAACGTACCCTGAATGCTGGTGACATACATGCCATTGGCGTCATAGACAGCCACATCCACACCACCGCGCAGATCAAGTTCCGCGAGCGTCGACACAGGGTCGATACCGTCGCCTGTCGCCAGATTGATGGGCCCAAAAACCGGCAATTGCCCTTCAAACACATCTGCAATCAATTGGGCTTCGTTGATAAGACCCTTTGCGCGTTGAAAAGCGAGGCTGTCTCGCGATGGGCTTAGATAAAGCACACCTGCAATCAGCAAGATCAAGGCAACAAGGTTGAAGGTGACAATCTTACGGGCAATCGGTGAATAGCGCAGCGTCGCCAAACGTCCACGGCGGGCGCCGTCGACGCCGGCATCTTCGGCGTCGACCCAATCATCACCCAGCACCAAATCAGGCGTTTGGGCAGCAGCGCGGACAGACTTGAGGTCGCGCACATCAATCTTGGGCGCGCTCGTCATGGGTTACTCTTCGTTGTAGCGGTAACCAATGCCATAAAGCGTTTCGATTGCCGAAAACTCATCATCCGTGTTCCGCATTTTCTTGCGGAGCCGTTTGATGTGACTGTCGATCGTGCGGTCATCAACATAAACTTGATCGTCATAGGCTACATCCATGAGCTGATCGCGGCTTTTGACAAAACCGGGGCGCTGGGCCAGCGCCTGAAGTAGCAAAAACTCGGTAACAGTAAGTGATACGTCTTGCCCTTTCCATTTCACCGCATGGCGCAGTGGATCCATTACCAATTCACCGCGGACCATAACTTTGGTCTCTTCGGTTTCTTCTATTTCCTCACCCGCAATCGCGTCCTGACGACGCAACAACGCGCGAATCCTTTCCACCAGTAAACGCTGGGAAAATGGCTTTTTTACGTAATCATCAGCGCCCATCCTAAGGCCGAGAACCTCGTCGATCTCGTCGTCCTTGGAGGTTAGGAAAATAACCGGCATCGCGCTCTTTTGGCGCAGGCGTTGCAGCAGGTCCATCCCGTCCATTCGGGGCATTTTTATGTCCAAGACGGCCATATCAGGCAACCGCTTGTTGAACGCATCAAGCGCTGACTGCCCGTCGTTGTAGGTCTCGACTTCGAAGCCCTCAGCCTCAAGCGTCATTGCCACAGATGTCAGAATATTCCGATCGTCGTCAACAAGTGCAATACGGGACATAATAATGATCTTCCTCAATAACTTTTCGGCGAGCTTACAGCATCATGGGCCAGTTTTCATCTTTTTATCAAAGCGAATCAACTCTTAAGTCGTGGACTGCCTCATAATTGCCGCAATTGGCCGAATCACGCCCAAACCGGTATAATCCAAAGGCCCGCCTTGCCTCGCGTAACAGCTGGTTGCGCTAACATTGGATTGGTTGCGCTAACGAAGCGATGTCGGGGTATCGGCGCTTGAAAGCTTGGTGCTATGCAAGGTCATCGCAAGCCATTCCGGCGCACATCTAAAGGAGCGAACCCATGGACCAAGGTACGGTCAACCCATCGATGAAGCTTGAACATCAAGGCATCACGGGGCTGGGTCACGTCTATTATAACCGCTCCGAGGCCGAATTGCACGACGCCGCCGTTGCGGCTGGTGAAGGTGTGACAGGCAAAGGCGGGGCCTTTTTGGTGACCACCGGCAAGCATACGGGCCGGTCACCCAAGGATAAATTCGTCGTCAGAACGCCTGAGGTCGAAGATACGATCTGGTGGGAAAACAACCCACCCATGGAGGCTGACAAATTCGACGCCCTCTATGCCGATATGCTGACCCATATGAAGGGCGGCACATACAACGTGCAGGACCTTTTCGGCGGCGCGGATCCGGCGCATCGTCTGGACGTGCGCGTAATAGCGGAGCTGACATGGCACGGCCTTTTCATCCGTCACCTGCTGCGTCGCCCCGACGCATCCGAGCTTGCGACTTTCGCGCCGGATTTCACGATCATCAACTGCCCCAGCTTCAAGGCCGACCCTGCCAAGCACGGTTGCCGCTCGGAGACCGTGATCGCGTTGAACTTCGAAAAGAAGCTGATCCTGATCGGCGGCACCGAATACGCTGGTGAGAACAAGAAATCTGTCTTCACACTGCTGAACTACCTGCTGCCTGAAAAGGGCATCATGCCGATGCACTGCTCTGCCAACCACGCGCCCGGCAATCCGGTCGATACGGCCGTGTTCTTTGGCCTGTCAGGAACCGGCAAAACAACGCTTTCGGCGGACCCCACACGCGTTTTGATTGGCGATGATGAACACGGCTGGTCCGAGCGCGGCACGTTCAACTTCGAAGGCGGATGCTACGCGAAAACCATCGGCCTTGACCCCGAAGCAGAACCTGAAATCTACGCAACCTGTTCCATGCCGCATACAGTCATTGAGAACATGGTCTATGACAAGCAAACGCTGGAACTGGATTTTGAGGATGACAGCCTGACAGCGAACATGCGCTGCGCCTACCCGCTGAACTACATCTCCAATGCTTCAGACACAGCACTTGGCGGGCATCCCAAGAACATCATCATGCTGACGTGCGATGCATTTGGTGTATTGCCTCCGATCGCGCGGCTAACGCCAGCGCAGGCGATGTATCATTTCCTGTCTGGCTTCACCTCCAAGGTCGCCGGGACAGAGCGCGGCGTGACAGAGCCGGAGCCGACCTTCAGCACATGCTTTGGCGCGCCCTTCATGCCACGCCGCCCAGAAGTCTACGGCAACCTGCTGCGCAGCAAGATCGCGAGCCACGGTGCAACTTGCTGGTTGGTTAACACTGGCTGGACAGGCGGTGCTTACGGCACAGGATCGCGAATGCCCATCAAGGCAACGCGGGCGCTGTTGACAGCGGCACTGGATGGCACGTTGATCGAAAGCACTTTCCGCAAGGACCCGCATTTCGGTTTCGAAGTGCCCGTGTCAGTCGATGGCGTTGACGATGGCCTTTTGAACCCACGCGACACATGGGCGGACAAGGCCGGTTATGACGCACAGGCCGAAAAGCTGGTGACGATGTTTAGCGACAACTTTGAAAAATACGTTCCGTTCATTGACGATGACGTCAAAGCAGCCGCAATTGGCTGATATCCGTAAGATGGATTGACAGCCATCTTACCCGATCACGCCACGGCGGATCAGGTTGGCCCCTGCGATAATCAACACCAAGAGCGTGATCTTGCGAAACCGCTCTTGGTCAAACTTGTCGCCCAGCCGAAACCCAAGCCACATGCCAATGAGTGAGGGCACCACGAGGCTTGCCGAAAAGCCCCATGTCTCGGCATTGAGAATGCCCGACTTCAAATGCCCGATCAGCAACATGACAGAGCCTAATCCATAAATGACCCCCTGCACGGCCATCTGGCGGTCACGCGGTGTATTCAGGGCGAGCAGATATAAAACCGTCGGTGGCCCCCATGTGCCAGCGAGCCCGCCAAGGATCCCTGACAAGGTGCCCGCAATCCATTCAAACGGACGCCGCGAACGCGTTGAAAGATGCGGACGCCAGCCCACCAGTTGGATCAAGCAAAGGATCACAACAGGCACACCGAGTACGATAAAAAGCGCGTCTGTCGGGATGTAGCGAACAAATTGCGCGGAGATCAAAATGAAAACACAGACCAGCGATACATAGCGCCAATGCTCCGCCAGGGCCTCACGGGCTGGTCCCAATCCTGAACGCGCCACCTGCAAAATATTCGCGATGACGATTGGAATGACAATGCCGGCAATCACCAGATCAGGCGCGATCAGGATCCCCATGCCAGAGATCATAATCAGCGGCTGCGCAAACCCGACGGCGCCTTTGACAAACCCGCCAACCATAGTCACGAAAAAAGCAAAGACAAATACGGCTGGTGTCACAAGGGTCAAAAACTCAGGCATGGGCTTTCTTACGCTTTTCAAAAGCGCTTGCCACGCCAAATTCCGTCGCGACACTTTTGTGCGCAGTGTGACGCTTTAGCGAATAATTATTGCGCTGCAATTGCAAAGGCGATATTGCTGCGACTGCACATTGATAGGAGTCGCGAAATGCCGCATGATGGTCAGGATATGACGTTGAACCAAACCCCCGTAGTGGCTGACCTGCTGGCTCTTAGTGCTGCAAGCTTGCCTGCCGTTGATGATATTGTAGCGCGGGCAAAGGCATCTGTGCGGGCAATTACAGAAGACGGCGGTCGCATCTCCGGGAAATTGATTGAAGAAAACCAAACCGCCGCACATGGGCTGGCATGGCTGGCAACCTACCAGCAATCCCTGCAACAAATGCAAATCTGGGCAGAGCGCCTGCAAGAGCAGGGCAAGTTTGGCGAAGTCGAACAGTTGATCCACCAAATCGCCTTTGGCGAATATCTTTGGCAGATCTACGGCGGCATCCCGATGAGCCAGGGCGAAATCATGCGCCTGCAAGACATTGGACTGACCCAGGACGACGCGCGCGCATTGATGCAGCCTGCGGTCATGACCCTGACCCAATCCGGCAACACACAGGCCGCCCGCATGCGCCTTGTGGAACTGATGCAAGAGCAATCAGCCAACATCACGGTCGGCGCATCAGGCCTCGACGATGAGCTTGAGATGATCCGCGAACAATTCCGCCGCTTCAGTGTTGAACGGATCGAACCGGATGCGCATGACTGGCACCTAAAGGATGAGTTGATCCCGCTCGAAATCATCGACGAGATGGCCGAAATGGGCGTCTTTGGCCTGACCATCCCCGAAGAATACGGCGGCTTTGGGCTGTCCAAGGCCTCCATGTGTGTGGTGTCCGAGGAATTGTCACGCGGCTACATCGGCGTCGGATCACTCGGCACCCGGTCCGAGATCGCGGCAGAACTGATCCTGTGCGGCGGCACCGAAGAACAAAAGCAAAAGTGGCTGCCCGGTCTCGCGTCGGCCGAAATTTTGCCAACGGCCGTTTTCACGGAGCCAAACACAGGTTCTGACCTTGGCAGCTTGCGGACGCGCGCGGTGAAGAACGGCGACGATTGGGAAGTAACCGGCAACAAGACGTGGATTACCCACGCGACGCGGACGCATATGATGACGATGCTGGCGCGCACCGATCCTGAAACTACCGATTACCGTGGGCTGTCGATGTTTCTGGCGGAAAAGGCCCCCGGCACCGAAGAGATCCCTTTTCCGACGCCGGGCATGACGGGCGGTGAGATTGAAGTGCTGGGTTATCGGGGCATGAAAGAATACGAATTGGCCTTCGATGGCTTCGCAATCGAGGGCGAAAACCTGTTGGGTGGTGAGACCGGTAAAGGGTTCAAGCAACTGATGCAGACCTTTGAAAGCGCGCGTATCCAGACCGCCGCGCGCGCCGTTGGTGTCGCGCAGTCCGCGCTCGATGTGGGGATGCAATATGCGCAGGACCGCAAACAATTCGGCAAACCCCTCATCCAATTCCCGCGGGTGGCAGGCAAATTGGCGATAATGGCGGTTGAGATTATGATCGCACGTCAGCTGACCTATTTCAGCGCTGCCGAAAAGGACAACGAACGACGCTGTGATCTAGAGGCGGGCATGGCCAAGTTGCTTGGCGCGCGTATCGCTTGGGCTTGCGCGGACAATGCGCTGCAAATCCATGGCGGCAACGGCTTCGCGCTGGAATACAAAGTGAGCCGGATACTCTGCGATGCACGCATCCTGAACATTTTTGAGGGTGCCGCGGAAATTCAGGCGCAGGTCATCGCGCGGCGCTTGCTCGACTAAGGCGCAAAATATGCTTGAAGGAATGCCAGTCTAGGTCTTCGCAATCAGATCGACAAGGCGGGCGCGGGCGGGGGGAACTGGCCGGTCAGCCAGCCCATTTATCAGGCGATGTTCCAAAAAATAACCGGTCGTGAAAAGCGCGCGGGCAATTTGCGCACCCGAAGCATCGCCCCGCCCTGCCATAACCGGGGGCAAGGGCAGCATCCGGTCAGCCCATTCCCCTGCCCCTTCGCGACTGACAGCGCGGCCGGATTTCGGCGACACAAAGACAAGGTCTTCATTCACACCACGCACGGCACAGGCGGACAAATCGAGGCCAAAACCCATCTCGTCAAGCAGCGCCAGCTCCCACCGCAAGTAGGCAAGCGGCCAGACGTCGGACTGCCCCAGAAGATCCAGCAAAGCGACCGTGCGGTCATAAAAGGCGCGATGCGGCTCTCGCTCTGGCAAAACCATTGCCAAAAGGGCGCAGACGGCGTTCAAACCCGCCAATGCCAGACGATCACCCATTGCGGCCGCAGCGCGACTGCGAACCGGTTCCACTGAAAAAGCCCCCAGATGACTGTCAAGCCGCGCCTTCCAACTGACCGCAAGCTGCGCACCCGGCTGCAGGATCGGCGCCACCTTTCGGCTTGTCCCACCACGCACAACACCCGCATGACGACCGTGTTCGGCAGTGAACACTTCAATGATGACAGAAGTCTCCCCAAAAGGGCGGGTCGCCAGCAGTGCGGCTTCATCGCGCCATTCAATCATGTTGGTTTGCCCAATCCATAAACACATAACAGACCGGGTGATTGTGACTTGCAAGGGGCAGTTTACGGTACATCTGCCGGAGCCTCCGGCGGGAGTTTGAAAGGGCAAGATGATATGCACCACCTTGCCCTGTCAGATGAGGGTTGCTCATCACCTTGCACGCGCTTCACCTCTCCAGACTAGGCGCGCATGGGCAGCTTGCGCCGCTCATGGTTAAGAAAGTCTTATCATCTTGCCAGGAAAACTCCCGCCGGAGGCAAGAATTACTCTAATCCAGGCTCATCCAGCAAATGCCGTCCTTCACGGTCTTCAACTTCAATAACCCACAGATCAGGATCAAAGCTGCATTGTTTGCTGATCGATCCATCAACATCTTCTTCGGCGCCCTCAGTCAGCACGACCCATTTGCGCGCACCGGTGAGCAGATCGAAACTCCGTTG
Source organism: Yoonia sp. (assembly GCF_042093035.1). Lineage (GTDB taxonomy): Bacteria > Pseudomonadota > Alphaproteobacteria > Rhodobacterales > Rhodobacteraceae > Yoonia. The sequence goes on from NZ_JBELFI010000026.1 coordinate 22,858, forward strand.
ATAGCAGCAAGCTTGCCCGTCCAAGGTATTTACCTTGATAAGGACAGCACCCGCGGTGCCATCGCCCCGACGTACAACAAACGCCGGGACCTCGATCAACCGAAGCCGCGCCAGATAGGCTGAGACCCAGATGTCAGCGGTCAGACGCATCGCACTCAGTTATTGCCGTCTTTGAAGTCGAGACCCATTTCGGAATAACGCTCGGATTCTTCTAGCCAATTGGGCCGCACCTTGACCTTCAAAAAGAGATGCACGCGGCGCCCGAGGAAGTCTTCCAACTCCAGGCGCGCGGCCTTGCTGACGGACTTTACTGTCTCGCCGCCTTTGCCCAGCACAATGCCCTTATGCCCGTCGCGCGCCACATAAATGAGCTGGTCAATGCGGGCCGATCCATCGGGGCGTTCTTCCCAATTCTCGGTTTCCACCGTCAGTTCGTAGGGCAACTCCTGATGCAGCCGCAGGGTTAGCTTTTCGCGGGTCATCTCAGCCGCGATCATACGCATCGGCAGGTCGGCGATTTGATCCTCAGGGTAAAGATAAGGCCCCTCAGGGATCTGTGTTGTCAGCCAGTCGCGCAGGCTATCGCAGCCATGCCCGCGTTCGGCAGAGATCATGAAGGTTTCGGCAAATGGATAGGCCTCATTCATTTCTTTGGTCAGGGCGAGCAAGACTTCAGATTTCACCTTGTCGATCTTGTTGATTGCCAAGGCAACCGAAGACGTGCCAGTTCGGTCCGACAAAGTCTCCAGAATTGCCTTCACGCCCTCAGTCACGCCACGATGCGCTTCGATCATCAGTACGACGACATCCGCATCAGCAGCACCCCCCCAAGCGGCCGCGACCATCGCGCGGTCCAACCGGCGCCTTGGCTTGAAAAGCCCAGGCGTGTCGATAAAGATCAGCTGCGCATTCTCGGCCATCGCCACACCCCGAATGCGGGCGCGCGTCGTCTGCACCTTATGGGTCACGATGGACACCTTTGCGCCCACCATCCGGTTCAGTAGCGTCGATTTGCCTGCGTTTGGCTCTCCGATCAGGGCGACAAAGCCCGCCTTGGTTGGAACGTCGTTCATGCGCCTACTTTCTTCAAAAGGGCTGCCGCTGCCGCCTGTTCCGCATGTCTTTTGGAACCTGCGGTCGCTTGTTCGGTTGCCCCTGATGCGAGGCGGACCTCCATTGTGAAGACGGGCTGATGATCTGGTCCAATGCGGGCAACCTCGACATATTGGGGGGGAACTTCACCGCGCCCTTGCGCCCATTCTTGCAAGGCTGTCTTTGCGTCCCGGGCATCGTCGGCGACATCGGTGATGCGCGCGCCCCAGAGCCGCAGGATCACGTCACGCGCCGCAGCAAACCCGCCATCTTGGTACACGGCCGCGATCACAGCTTCCATTGCGTCCGCCAGAAGCGCCTCCTTGCGGCGCCCCCCAGATTTCATCTCGGACCGCCCAAGCTTCAGCACAGCACCAAGATCAATCTGGCGCGCCACATCCGCACAGGCTTCGCGCCGCACCAGCGCGTTGTAACGCGGTGCCAACAATCCCTCTGGTGCGGTCGGATCAGCCTTTAGCAAAGCCTCTGCCATCACAAGCCCAAGCACCCGATCCCCCAAGAATTCCAGCCGTTGGTTGTCATCGCGATGCGGGCTCATCATTGAGGAATGGGTCACAGCGCGGATCAAGGTCTCCGGGCGTTCAAACCCGTGTCCCAGCCTATCAGAAAAGGCTTTGAGGTCCGCCGAGAGCTTCAATCGAGCGCCTTGAAGAAGCGGTCAGACCGCCATGTCCAGAATGCAAACATGGACCGACCTGCGGACGAGAACATTACCCGATCAGCGCGCCCGACAATGTCCTTGCGATCAACGAAGCCAACACCACGCGTGGCCTGCGAAAAGCGGCTGTCGGTGGAATTGTCGCGGTTGTCACCCATGAAAAAGAACTGCCCTTCCGGAACGGTAAACACGCCGGTATTATCACTGGGTCGGTTGCCGATGTTCAAGATCGCGTGGCTGACACCATTCGGGAGCGTTTCAATAAAGCGGGACTTCGTGCATTCAGCACCGAAGCCCACCGGCCCGTTTTCACATTGCGGACGAATGCCCAGCGGCCCTTGGGGTTCCATTATCTCAGTGAAGGTTCCGGCGGGGGCAACCTGAACCGGCGTGTCATTGATGTACAACACGCTATCAATCATCTGGATACGGTCACCAGGCACGCCGATCAGCCGCTTGATGAAATCACGCCCATCGATCGGATGGCGGAACACGACGATATCGCCACGCTCCGGGTCAGCGCCCCAAATCCGGTCTTCGCGGTCCTCGATAAAGCCGCAGAAATCATCCGCACTCAGATCCAGACCGACCTGTGGAATCCGAATGGTCGGACAAGACGCATAGGAATACCCATAGGCCATTTTATTGACGAAAAGGAAATCGCCGATCAGCAAGGTGTCTTTCATCGACCCTGATGGAATCCAAAACGGCTGAAAGAAAACAGTCCGGAAAATACCAGCGAGAATCAATGCCCAGAACACCGTCTTCAGGGTTTCCCAAAGCCATGCAACAAACCCAGTATTTTCCGCCATTATGCAATCCCTTTACGATTTGAGGCTACATGAGCCTGCCTGCCTGCGCTGTCAAGCGATGGGCCGTGCCTCAATCACCACAAATGCCTGTGCCCAAGGGTGATCGT
>NZ_JBELFI010000027.1:0-24619 GCF_042093035.1 Yoonia sp.
CCTGATGCGACTGACGCAGAAGTCGAAGCGGCAGCAAAGGCGGCCGCTGCGCATGACTTTTTAGCTGCCCTGCCGGATGGTTATGACAGCTACGTCGGCGAACGTGGCGTGATGCTGTCAGGTGGCCAGAAGCAGCGTATCGCCATCGCGCGCGCCATCCTGCGTGACGCGCCGATTCTGCTGCTGGATGAGGCGACAAGTGCGCTTGATGCAGAAAGTGAACATGCGGTGCAACGCGCGGTTGAAGAACTGGCGCGCACGCGGACCACATTGATTGTCGCGCACCGTCTTGCCACGGTCAAAAAAGCCGACCGGATCATCGTTATGGAGGACGGTCGCATTGCCGCGCAAGGCACACATGACGCGCTTGTTGCCGAAGGCGGGCTTTATGCGCGGCTGGCCAGATTGCAGTTTACGGAAGGTCTCGCAGCGGAATAGCGCTATTTTTCGCAGCGTCAGACTTGTGATCGCGCCCTTTCTTGCCCAACCTGTGCCCCAAGGGGAGGCCGCGCCAGCGCGTGGCATGAATACACAAATGGGGAGGAGACGACATGACTTTTGCCAGTGTCGCAGACCGGGATGCCATCGAAAATGAAAAGCCTTGGGCGGACCGCAATGCGCCGACGACAACCTACGGTTTGTTGCGTCAGACTGCCGGAAAGTTTGGCAGTCGCAAGGCGACAAGCTTCAGTCTTCTGTCGGACCCTGATGCGAAATGTGAAACGCTGGATTGGGATACGCTGCGCGACAAGACTGGGCAGGCGGCCAATATGTTTCGCGATCTCGGCGTTGGCGAAAGCGATGTCGTCGCCTATCTGATGCCCAACGCGACCGAAACGATCCTGGCCTATTTGGGCGGGCAGGTGGCGGGTATTGTGAACCCGATCAACCCGTTGCTGGACGCCGAACAGATCGCCGCGATTATGCGCGAAACCAATGCAAAGGTATTGGTGACGCTCAAGGCCTTCCCGAAAACAGACGTGGCCCAAAAAGCCGCGGAAGCCGTGCGGCTGGCGCCGAATGTAACCCATGTGCTTGAGGTGGATTTGCTGCGGTACCTGACGGGGCTGAAGCGGTTGATCGTCCCGCTGATCCGACCCAAAAACCCGGTGGCGCATCAGGCGACAGTTCTCGATTTCAATGCTGAGATGAACAAGCAGCCACCGATTTTAAAGTTTGAGGACAGCAAAGTCGATCGGGTGGCTGCCTATTTCCACACCGGTGGAACCACGGGGATGCCAAAGGTCGTGCAGCACCGCTATTCCGGGATTGTTTATAACGCTTGGTTGGTCGATAAGCTGCTGTTTACGCACGAAGATGTGCAGATTTGCCCGCTTCCGCTGTTCCATGTGTTTGCAACGATTGTATCGTTGGGGGCGTCGCTTGGCTCTGGGGCGCAGATCGTCTTTCCAACCCCGCAGGGCTATCGTGGTGAAGGGGTATTCGACAATTTCTGGAAACTGGTTGAGAGGCATAAAGTAACCTTTATGATTACTGTGCCGACTGCCATGTCCGCGCTGATGCAGCGCAAGGTCGATGCCGATATTTCGAGTTTGCGGTTGGCCTTTTGTGGTTCGGCGCCACTGCCCTTGGAGCTTTACCGGCGTTTTGAAGAAGCGGCGGGCGTGACAATTTGCGAAGGTTACGGGCTGACGGAGGCAACCTGCCTTGTGTCGATCAATCCGCCTCACGGCGAAAAGCGGGTCGGCTCCATCGGGTTGCCGTTCCCCTATACCAAGGTCAAAATCATGTCGGCCAGTAGCGGCGAAGAGCTTGGCATTGACGAAATCGGCGAGATTTGCATCGCAAACCCCGGTGTTTCCGGCGGTGCAACCTATACGGAGGCCGACAAGAATGCGGATCTTTTCTATCCTGGGGATCACGGACAGCCAGAATATCTACGGACTGGCGACCTGGGCCGTGTGGATGCGGATGGGTATCTGTGGATCACGGGGCGCGCCAAAGACCTGATAATTCGTGGCGGCCACAACATTGACCCCGCCGAAATAGAAGAGGCCTTGGCAGGGCATGAGGCGGTTGCATTCGCGGGCGCCATTGGACAACCGGATGAACATGCCGGCGAAGTCCCTTGCGTTTACGTGGAATTGATCGCCGGGGCCGACGTGACGGAGGCGGAGCTGATGGCTTTTGCCAAATCACATATCCATGAACGTGCAGCGCATCCAAAGCATCTGGAACTGATGGCTGAGTTGCCAAAGACAGCAGTCGGAAAAATCTTCAAGCCGGACTTGCGCAAGCGGGCAATTACACGTGTTTTCAACGCGGCATTGGATAATCTTGCGGCAGAGGTCAACGACGTTACCGAAGACAAAAAGCGGGGCCTTGTTGCACATATCTGCAAAACGGGCACAGTGACGGACGAGGAAATCGGCAAAGCGCTGAACCCCTACACTGTCCCTTGGGAGAATGCGGGCTAGGTTTTTCTGCGATATTGGGAAGAAAGGAATGCTGCAATGGCAAAACTCGCGTTTTTGGGCCTCGGGGTCATGGGGTATCCGATGGCAGGTCACCTGCAATCCGACGGGCATGACGTCACGGTGTTTAACCGCACGTCTGCGAAGGCTGAAAAATGGGTCGCCGAACATGGTGGCACGTCAGGGGCAACCCCTTTTGAGGCTGCGCAAGGGGCTGAGATGGTTTTGGCTTGCGTCGGCAATGACGATGATTTGCGCGCTGTTTGCTTGGGTGAACGGGGCGCTTTTGCGGCGATGGCGCCGGGGTCCATCTTTGTGGATCATACCACCGTTTCCGCGGCAGTGACGCGTGAATTGCATGACAAGGCCGCCGATTTGGGCATCGCCTTTGTTGATGCGCCGGTCTCTGGTGGGCAGGCGGGTGCTGAAAACGGTGCGCTTTCCATTATGTGTGGCGGGGCGGAGGAAAGCTATGCTGCCGCCGAGGTTGTTGTCGCGCCTTATGCCAAGCTTTGCCGCCGGCTGGGTGACAGCGGGGCCGGACAAATGACCAAAATGTGCAATCAGATCGCAATTGCTGGTCTCGTCCAAGGCCTTTCCGAGGCTTTGCATTTTGCCCAAAAGGCTGGGCTTGATGGCCGATCCGTTGTGGAAGTTATCAGTCAGGGTGCTGCGGGAAGTTGGCAAATGTCGAACCGCTATGAAACCATGTTGGAGGATCATTTCGACCACGGTTTCGCAGTCGATTGGATGCGTAAGGATCTTGGTATTTGTCTTGATGCCGCAGACGAAAATGGTGCGAGCTTGCCTGTGACGGCCCTTGTCGATCAGTTCTACAAGGATGTGCAGAAGCTGGGCGGTGGACGTTGGGATACCTCGTCCTTGCTCAAACGGCTGCAAACGACGGGTTAACAACAGCTTTTTGTGGTTTTGAAGTGAACCGGTCCGGGGTCAAAAAAGCGTAATATCGGGTGCCAGTGTTGGTGCGTGCGGCGGTGTGCGTTCTTCCGGTGCGGCGCCGGCGATCTGCATTTGTCGGGCCGCGCCGGTTGCGGGAATAAATTGAACACGCCTCGCCATGTCCCCGCCGAGGCTGGCGGAAATGCAGCGGATGCCTTCCTTTTGCAGGAAATCTTCGGCGAATAGGGCGTTGCCCTTCCCGATGTCCCTGGCGTGATCCGTCATGCGCGCGCCGCCAAACAGTTTTGCGTGCAAATTTTCGCGTACCGCCCCGGCGCGCAACATCTGGTTTATCAACAGCTCCATCGCGTTGATCCCGTATTTCAGATCACGGGTGTTGGCGTCCTGTGCGGTCGCCAAGAGGAAATGGTTCATCCCCCCGACCCCTTTGACCGGATCATACAGGCAAACGGCCACGCATGACCCAAGCACGGTTGACATTATCACCTCGGGATCTGCCGAAACGGCATAATCCCCTTGGATGACCGAAATTGTCTTGGACGCCCCGTTCATGCGATTGCCCGCGTCTGCGTGAGGCCAATCAGCCTGGGACCAATTGCATCAATGGGGAGTTGGAGCATTGCGGCGCCTAATTGCGCTGCGATGCGGGGCATCCCGTAGACAACCGATGTTGCCTGATCTTGCGCGATGGTCCGGGCACCGGCATCGCGCAGCGCTTTGAGCCCGCTTGCGCCATCCTGCCCCATGCCTGTGAGCAGGGCGGCTGACACATGCGGCCCATAGCCAACGGCCGAATGAAAGAGTACGTCAACAGATGGCCGGTGGCCCGAGACTGCGGCGCCTTCATCAAGTGCAATGACCCTGCGGGCAGTCTTGGAAAGGCTCAGGTGTACATGATCCCCCGGAGACAGGTAAACATGCCCTTTTTGCAACCGCTGACCATCACTTGCCGCCAATACCGTTGCCGACGTTGCGCGATCAAGCAGCCGTATGAGGCTGGGGGCGAACCGTCCCCCGGTATGCTGGACAATCAAGGTGGGCGGCGATTGCTGAGAGAAAGAGACCAACACACGCGTCAAAGCATCCACGCCACCCGTCGACGCGCCGATGAGGATGATCCTATGTGGGTCACCCTGCCGGGGCACGGGATCAACTGTTTTGCTACCGTTACTTGCGGGTGCAGTATGCATCGCAGATTTCAGCATCGCTCGAAAATCATTGATTGAGAGATGCCCACTGCAATGCAATAGATTTGGAGGGCTGGGAGGAGGCAGTCGCCCGGCCAGATTTCCCCAAATAATACATCCAATATTCAATTGGTTGAGTAATGCGCCCAGAAGCTCAAACTCCGGCTTCTGTGCCAGATACGCTGAAATAATGAGACAGGCTGGCTGTCGGTGCTCCACAAAATTGTAGGCCTCGGTCAGGTCAGAAACCAATTTGCAGTTTGCATCGGCATCGGCGTGATGGACTGCTTCCTGCATTTCATTGGCCACCCAATCTGAGGGATGGCATAGAAGAATGCGCACGATGGACATTGATTGGTGTCCCCCTTTATCTATCCAATGGGTTCGCCGGCAGTTGCGTCGCCTGTGAGGCAAAACTACCCTGATGGCGTCTCAATTTGGTTAACTTGAGGGATTGCTGCCGACCCTGATTCAAAAAAGCTGGATGAGCGGTTTGTCGACCTTGCGCTGCAATGACGGGAGTGGGCTGTTCGCTGTCCCCATCAGATCACGAAGACGCGCAACTTTGATGGGTGCGAGGACATCGGCGTATGAAACTGGACTGTCGATTTCAGAAATTTCCGATAACCGCAGGAACATGTCCCGCAGCTCTTCGACAGTCTGGCTAAGAAGGTCAAAGTCCTGGCCAAGCAGTGCATTTGCAGAAATTCCGCTTGTTCCGGTTTCACGATCCAGCCGGACTTCCATTTCCGACAACAGATGTGATATTTCGCCGAACACATGAGCGGAATTGCGCAACAAATCCTGCGTGCCAATGGCCGGTGCTGGCGTTGTGGTCTCGTGTATCATAGCCGGCCGACGACGCTTTCGATACATTGCTTGAGGCTGGCGGTCGAAAATGGCTTCTTGATGATGTTATTCAATCCCAAGGCCTTACCTTTCGCCACCATATCGGGCGTGGGGCTGCCGGTAACAAGGATAAAGCCAATACGCGACGTCGATTTGTTCTGTCGGAGGGCCTGAAGTAACTCCAGGCCGTCCATACCGGGCATATTGTAATCGGACAGAACAAGATGCACCGGGTCGGCGATAAGCTTTTGCAGCGCCGCGCGACCGTCGTTCTCGGCCTGGTTTTTCCAGATGCCGATCTCTTCTATGGCCTGGACCAGCAAGCCGCGGCTAACACCCATGTCATCGACGATCATCACACGCAGTGAGGATTTCAAGCTCATTATTTCTGTTCCTCTTTTGCTTTGATCTTCATCAGATCGTTGGAGTATTCTTGATATATGTCGTCACGCCAGCGCTTCTGAACTGTGACATTGCCGGTCCGCTCAAGCGCTCTGAATGGCCGATTATTAGATGCCCGCCTGGTTTGAGGGCCTGCGCAAAGCGTTGCCACAAATCCGCTTGCGTCGCCTTGTCAAAGTAGATCGCGACATTGCGGCAAAAGATGACATCGTAACTTTTGCGCATGGGCCAAGAATCGATCAGGTTTAGCTCCGCGAATGAGATGAGATCTCGTAGGGGTTGGGCAATTTGAAGCGCTTCCCCATGCGCATCCTTGGTTAGCATCAATGATTGCATCTTTGTCGGAATTGCGGACTTCTGATCGTTGTCGTAGCGTCCAACCTTCGCATGAGCGATCATCTTGGGGTCGATGTCTGTTGCCAGTATCCGCAGGTTCAGACGGGCGATTTCCGGCTTGGCTTTCAGAAGAGTTGCCGCAATACAGTAGGCTTCTTGACGCGGCCGACCAGAGTCTGATGCTCTCCCCCGATTTTGCCTTCTCGAAGATCTGAGGAGTGACTACATCCGCGAGATAGTCGAAGTGGTGCTTTTCACGAAAGAAATGTGTGACATTGGTAGTCAAAGCTGACAGCAAGTGCGAAATTTCAGTCGCATTGGCTTCGTCCAGCAAATTGCTGCAGTATTGTGAGAAATCATTAAGTCCAAGTGCGCGAAGTCTCTTGGCCAATCGTGAATAGACCAGAGGTTTTTTTGAGGTCTGCAAGTCCAACCCGAAGCGTGATTTGGCAAAATCAGCGATGATACGGAAATCATCGTCGGTAAACCGGTAGTCCTGGGACCGGGATGGATGGGGGGCGTGAATATTCATTGGGCGGCTGCATTTGCAGGTAAGGGCGGCAACAATGCGCGCAAATTGATGATTTTCGTCATGTCTTCTTCGCTCGGAATAATCCCATCTACCGCTTTGCTGGCGGTGTCTTCCAAAGACCGCGGCGTGTCCTTTACCTTGTCCGCTTCAACGCCCAATATCTCAGAAACAGATTCCACCAACAGACCAACAATCCGATCATCCAATGCAACGATGATAATCACATGCCGTTCTGTCGGCTGAATTTCCGCAAACCCGAGTTTCGCGGCCAGATCCACGATGGGTATCACCGCCCCGCGAAGATTGATGACGCCCAAAACATGTCGTGGAGAATGTGGGAGTATCGTCACGGGGCTCCACCGGCGAATTTCGCGTATTTGTTTGATTTCGATACAGAAACTCTGCCCGCCTGCGATCAACGTCACATATTCGATCTTTGACTTCATTTCAGCTTCAACTGTGTCTTGCATGATCGCGCTCCTCCTTTGGCGTCGTCCCGGGTGCGGGTGCGCTCGCGCCAGTGGCGACAAAGTCAGCATCGACGATCAAGGCAATTTTGCCGTCGCCAAGAATGGTCGCGCCAGATATTCCAGGAATTGCGCCATAATTACCGATCATGCTTTTGACGACCACCTGGCGCTGGTCGAAGATCTCGTCCACGGCAAGCGCGCATTGTGCGATGGATTCAGATTGGATCAGGAGCAATACCTGATCTGTGAGCGCGCGCGGCTGGGAGGAGCGGCCCAGCCTGTCGGCGAGGTCAATAATCGGCACATATTCACCACGGATCCGGAGCAAATCATTGTTGAGCCCGATCTTCGCAAGGTCGGCTGCCTTTGGGCGTATTGTCTCAAGAATGCTGGCGATTGGCACCACCATGGTCTGCTCATCCACATTGATGACCATACCGTCCATGACCGCGAGTGTGAGTGGCAGGGTAATGGAGAAGGTCGTGCCTTCGCCCGTCACGCTGCCGATTGCGATTTTGCCGCCAAGTTCGGTGATAGCCGTTTTCACGACATCCATCCCAACGCCACGACCCGACAGGTTTGTGACCTCCGCAGCAGTCGAAAATCCAGGCGCAAAGAGAAGGTGGTCTATTTCGGCATCGCTGAGTTGCGCGTTATCTTGGATCAGCCCCTTGCTGACGGCAATCTCCCTGATTTTTGGACGGTTCAGTCCGGCGCCGTCGTCGATGATTTGTATCACGATGCTGCCAGATACCTGACTGGCCCGGAGTTTCAACGTGCCTTGCGGCGGTTTTCCTGCGATTTTCCGATCCGCCGATTTTTCGATGCCATGATCGATTGCATTGCGGATCATATGGGTAAGCGGGTCAGCAAGGCGTTCGACAACCGTCTTATCCACCTCGGTTGTTTCGCCTTCAGTGATGATTTCAACATCCTTGCCGGTCGTATCTGCCGCCTCACGTGCAATGCGCAGCATCCGTTGGAACAATGGTTTGACCGGCTGTGCGCGAATAGCCATTACCCCTTCTTGAATCTCACGCGCCAAGAGTTTGTAGTCGTCGAGGTCCGAGAAGATATCCGATGATGAGGGAAGTGCCGCTTCCTCAATCCGTTGGGAAATGACCGATTGGTTGATGATTAATTCACCAACTGCGTTGATAAGGCGATCCACGCGCTCGGGGTCCACACGCAGCGTTCCGGTGGCTTTTTTCACGGTGCGATCTTGCTTTGCGGCAGGCTTGGCCGCGATGTCTGCGGCTTCAGGGGTCGCGTTTGCTGGGCTGACGATTGTCTGCGCCGATATTTGTTCGTCAGGTTGGTCTTCGGCACCGACCGGTGTTTCGCCAGCTTCAGCATCAAGCCCGTCTTCTATGTCTTCTATGTCGCATATTTTGAGGTCGCATAGATCGTCAACAAATTCGAACGCCTCTCTGATGCGCTGGTCATTCATTTGGTCCGAAATTGTGACGGCCCATTGCAGATAACCACCCTCGACATCCAGGGTATCAAGGGAATCAGGTAGCCCGTCACGGTTGCACGAAACTGTGATAGGGCCGATCTCCTGTAAGGCGCGCAGCAGCATCAGCGGGTCGTTGCCACTGGCATAAAGTGCTGCAGTTCCTGTGAATTGAACGCTGTAGGTCGCCGTTATCGCCGGCCCGCCAAAATCAAGCGAGAGGGCATCGAAAACGAAATCTTCTTCTGCCTCCGCTTCAGCCCCGAGGAAACTTTGCAATTCGTCGAGTACAGGATCGACTTTGTCGCGTTCAGCCGGGCGTTCGGCCTGCGCGTCGTCGACAAGATTGGACAGGATATCGCCCGCCCTTTGCAGCACACGCAAAAGGTCATCGTCAGCCGCGAGCTTCTCACTCCGCAAGTCATCGAGGACCGTCTCAAATTTATGCGCAAATCCGACAAGTTCATCCATCGAAAAGGCACCCGCAGCACCCTTGATGGAAGGGACCGCCCGAAACACCGCATTGACCGTTTCGCTATCTGTTTGACCCCCGCGCATATCAGATAGCCCGTCGGTCAGTGCAGCGAGCAGATCTTCGCATTCTTCAAAGAATGCATCCAGAATTGCGCCATCGGTTATCATATCAACCGCCCGTCAGTCGTTTGATAACCGCAACCAAAGCGGCATCATCGAAAGGTTTGACAATCCAACCCGTGGCCCCCGCCTTGCGCGCCCGCTCCTTGAGCGCTGCGCCACTTTCGGTTGTTAATACAAGAACCGGGACGGATTTGTTTGTCTCGCTCTGGCGGATGTCATCGATCACACCAAATCCGTCTTTGTTGGGCATATTGACGTCGGTTATCACCAGATCGGCCTGCATTTGTCGAAATTTATCGACACCGTCGACGCCATCGACAGCCGTCGTCACGGTGAAACCCGATTGTTCCAGCGCCATCGTCAGCAGAGTCCGGATCGTACGGGAATCGTCAATTGCAAGGATATGGGCGCTCATACAGGGCCTCCATTGACGCCAAAAACATCTGACAACCCCAAGATCCCCATCGCTTCCGTCAAGGCAGAGGAGGGGGTCGTGATGCTGATCGGCGCTGCATCACCCCGCAGATTTTGATGGGCAACAATCAGTTGTGCTGCCAAACCGCCGATTTTTTCCACCTGATGCCCGTCAATCCGGATCGCCTGATCGCCGTTTTGCCGAAGGAATTGATCGAGCGCGTGACACTCTTCCACGCGCATTGTCTGCGGGAGAGCATAAATTGCAGGGTCTGCTGTCATATCGCCTGATCCACCAAATACAATTGTCGCGGGGTTGCACTTCGATGGGTGACGCGCTCTTAATTTGGCGTAAACAACCTCAGATTTTTTCGTGCGCCGGCCACGCCCGCGCGCGTGACGCGGGCACTAAACTGCGCCGGCCAAGCAATGACCGGTTGTGACCGCGCCAATGCGGTGTCTAATGTTGTCCAACAGCAGACCACGAAAGACGGAGACATCTGATGAGCCTTGATACAGCGCGCCTTGGTATCGACATTGGCGGAACTTTTACAGACGTCGTGCTTGAGACCAGCGGAGAAAGTCATTCCGCGAAGGTGCTGACCACCTATGCCGCGCCAGAAACGGCGATCGTGGACGGGATGCGGCAGGTTTGCGCCCAAGCAGGCATCACGCCTGCGCAGGTTGGCCAGATCATACATGGCACAACACTGGCTACGAACGCGCTGATCGAACGCCGTGGGGCCAAGACGGCGCTTATCACAACGCAGGGGTTTCGCGATGTGATCGAAATGCGCACGGAATCGCGGTTTGAACAATATGACCTGAACCTGAAGCTGCCAGACCCGCTTTTGCCACGCCAAATGCGGTATACGGTGCAAGAACGTGTGGACGCGAATGGACAAGTTCTCATCCCGCTTGACCGCGCAGAGGTCGAAGTGGTCGCTGACCAGATTGCCGTGGCCGGATTTGAAAGCGTGGCGGTGGGCTTGCTGCATTCCTACCTCAACCCCGCGCATGAGCGGATGATCCGGGATGTTCTGGCCGAGAAGTTGCCTAATGTTGCGGTTTCGATTTCGTCGGAAGTCTCGCCGCAGATGCGGGAATATGAGCGGTTCAATACGGTCGTGGCGAATGCCTATATCAAGCCGCTCATGGCCTCATATCTTGGACGGTTGGAGGCGCGGTTGCAGGATGAAGGCGTCTCTTGCCGTATCTTTCTGATGCATTCGGGCGGCGGGATAATCTCGCTTCAGAATGCGACCGAGTTTCCGGTCAGGCTGGTCGAATCCGGTCCCGCAGGCGGGGCGGTCTTTGCAGCGCATATCGCTGCGCGATACGGGCTGGACAAGGTTTTGTCGTTCGATATGGGCGGGACCACGGCCAAGATCTGCCTTATCAAGAACCAAACCCCCAAGACCAGCCGCGTCTTTGAAGCCGCACGCTCCTATCGCTTCAAGAAGGGCTCTGGCATGCCGATCTCGATCCCGGTGATTGATATGGTTGAGATTGGTGCGGGTGGCGGGTCTTTGGCCCATGTTGATGCGCTGCAACAGATCCGCGTCGGCCCTGAAAGTGCAGGTTCGGAACCGGGGCCGGCTTGTTATGGGCGCGGCGGGGACCGCCCCGCCGTGACGGATGCGGACCTGGTTCTTGGCAAGTTGGATCCGGATAACTTCGCTGGCGGTTCGATCAGGCTCCATCCAGAGCAATCGCAGGCCGCGCTGACTGCCCATATCGGCGACGCGCTTGCGTTGGATGTTACTGAGGCCGCCTTTGGTGTCGCCGAAGTCGTGGATGAAAACATGGCCAATGCCGCCCGTGTGCACGCGGTTGAGAACGGTGAGGATCTTTCCGAATATACGATGATCGCCTTTGGCGGCGCGGCACCGCTTCATGCTGGGCGGTTGTGTGAAAAGCTGGGTGTGCGGCGGCTTTTGGTACCGCCGGGGGCGGGGGTCGGCTCTGCGATTGGGTTCTTGCGTGCCTCTTTCAGTTTTGAGGCAAACCGCTCTGTTTATATGAAGCTGTCGGATTTTGACGGGGGCAAGATCAAGCGCCTCTTGACTGATTTGCAGGCTGAGGCCACGGGCTTTGTGCGTACTTGTGACGCACAAAGCCCGATCCTGTCTGAATTCAAGGTCTACATGCGCTACACCGGTCAGGGCTGGGAAATCCCGGTTTCTTTGACGCAAGAACAGGTGATGCACCCTGATCCGGCAGTTTTTGAGGCGCGATTTGAAGAAGATTACACGCAGCTCTTTGGCCGTCCCGTTGCGGGCATAGATATCGAGATCACGGTCTGGTCGGTGAACGCGACAACGCCACCAGAAAAGGTCGCTCCGGTTGCGCAAGCCAGCGGGGTCACCGCCGCCACAGTTGCGGGAACGCGCCAGCTCTTTGATGCAGCTAGGACGGCAGAACTGACCGCAAGTGTTGTGCATCGCGGTGCAATGGTCGCGGGCGCGCAGGTCAATGGGCCGGCTGTGGTGACAGAGGCGGAAACGACGATCATCGTACCTGCCAGCCGCATGGCGCTTTGTCAGCCCGATGGTTGCATCGACGTGACATTGAAAGGTGAATGAGATGGCGCAAGAACAATCAAGAATAGCCTATCAGGTGATGTGGAACCGATTGATTTCGGTCGTCGAAGAACAGGCGCAAGCACTTGTTCGCACGGCCTTTTCGACTTCGGTGCGCGAGGCGGGTGATTTGTCGGCCGGTGTCTATGATGTGCAAGGGCATATGCTGGCACAGGCGGTCACGGGGACACCGGGGCATGTGAATGCGATGGCCGACGCGGTGCCGCATTTCATTCGGCGGATTGGGCGCGAGAACATCCTTGATGGCGATGTCTACATCACCAATGACCCATGGGAGGGGACCGGCCACCTGCACGACATTACGATGGTCACGCCATCCTTTCACAAAGGACAATTGGTCGGCTTCTTCGCCTGCACCGCACATATCGTAGATATCGGCGGGCGCGGCTTTGGTGCGGATGCGCATTCTGTCTACGAAGAAGGGCTTTATATCCCGATCATGAAGTTTGCAGATCGCGGCAAGGTGGATGAAACGCTCACCCGTATCATTCGCGGGAATGTGCGCGAACCCGATCAGCTGATCGGCGATGTCTATGCGCTCGCGACGTGTAACGAAATCGGCCACCGTCGGCTGGTTGAGATGATGTCCGAATTTGATCTCGACGGGCTGGAGGGCATCGCCGCGTTCATTCTCGACAATTCCAGGCGTGCCACGTTGGAACGGATCGCGGCGCTGCCGCAGACAAGCGCGTGTGGTGAAATGACGATGGACGGGTTTGACCGTCCGATCACGCTGAAATGCAAGATCAGCGTCGAAGGCGACCGGATTGTCACCGATTTTTCGGGCACATCGGGCGTCGACAAGAAGGGCATCAATTGCCCGATAGTCTATACCAAAGCCTATGCCTGCTATGCGCTGAAAGTGGCAATCGCACCTGAAATCCCGAATAATGCGGCCTCGCTGGCGCCGTTTGAGGTCACTGCGCCGGAAAATACAATCGTCAACGCGGTGCATCCCGCACCTGTCGCCTTGCGCCATATCGTCGGTCATTTCGTGCCGGATGCGGTGTTTGACGCCTTCGACAAGATTGTACCGGGGTTGGTTCCGGCCGAAGGGGCTGGGTGTCTATGTAATTTTCAAGTCTCACTACGGCCTCGCACGGATGCGCCGGCACCCGACACCGCGCGACGGGCAGAGGTTTTGACCTTCAATTCTGGCGGTTCTGGCGCGCGCCCTGAACACGATGGGCTGAATGCAACAGCTTTCCCATCAGGTGTGATGACAATGCCAGTCGAAGCGACTGAGCACGCGGGCCCGGTCATCATCTGGCGCAAGGAGCTGCGCCCAGACAGCGGCGGTGCAGGCAAGACGCGGGGTGGTTTGGGGCAATATATGGAAGTCGGCGCGCAAGAGGGCCACGAATTCGACATTCAGGCAATGTTTGACAGAAGCGACCACCCGGCGCGTGGCCGACGCGGTGGCAAGGCAGGGGCCGCCACGGCAATCGCGCAGGATGACGGCAATAAGATGCACGTAAAAGGCAAGCAATTCGTCCCGCACGGGCGCAAAGTGGTCATGGCTTTCCCCGGCGGGGCTGGCTACGGAGATCCGGCGACCCGTGACAAGGCCCTGGTCAAACGGGACTTGGCGCGCGGATATATATCCGCTGAAACTGCTGCGCGCGCCTACGGTTTGTCACAGAATGAGATCGACGCGGTTGCGGATGCCGTCGCGCGAGGAGAAATCACATGAAGTTGGCGCCAAATCGTTTCAAGGGGCGGTTGCGCGCAGGCGAAAGGCAGATCGGGCTTTGGATCAGCCTTAGCAGCAATGTCGCCGCCGAAGTCACCGCACACGCCGGATTTGACTGGGCGTTGATTGATATGGAGCATAGCCCGAATGATTACCTGAGTGTCCTGGGGCAATTGCAGGTCTTTGCGGCGACTGAAACAACGCCTTTGGTGCGAGTGGAATGGAATGATGCGGTCGCTGTGAAACGGTTGCTTGATTTGGGCGCGCCGGGTCTACTTTTTCCGATGATCGGATCGGTGGATCAAGCAGAACAGGCCGTCGCTGCCACGCGCTATCCGCCCAAAGGTATCCGTGGTTTCAGCGGCTCGACCCGCGCAACAAAGTTTGGCCGGATCACGGATTATGCCGCGCGCATTGCAGATGAAACCGCCGTGCTGCTCCAGTTAGAAACCCGCGCCGCGGTCGCGCAGGCGGAAACGATCGCCGCGGTTGAAGGGGTTGATGGTATATTTTTTGGCCCTGCGGATATTGCGGCTGATGTCGGACTATTGGGACAACCGATGGCGCCAGAGGTTTGGGCGTTGATTAGGCCTGCCGCCCAGAAGCTGATCGCGAAGGGTGTTCCTGTCGGAACGCTGGTGTCCGATCCTGCCTTTGCAACGGCCCTGCTGAATGAGGGGTTCAGTTTCGTGGCCTGCGCCACGGATGCATCGCTTTTGGCGCGCGCGTCAGATCAGTAGATGATGACGGTGAAGGCAGGCCTGACCTAAAAGACCGAACCCAGCGTGAATCCGGCGGATACCCGCGTTGTCTCAAACCGACTCACGTTGCTGTTTGTGCGGGTCGCATCAATGCGCACTTCGGGGCGGAAACCGAAGTATTCGAACTGCGCAAAACCGATGTTGAGGTTGGCCGAGAGCGTTGCATCATCGCGCCCACCTTCCAGCGGGACCAAGCCGCCAATGACCGGGCCGGGGGTAGTGGGGTCAAACACCAGATAGTCAGGGTAATTGCGCCAAGTTGCGCCAATGCCCGCCGAAAGGGTGACGGGGCCAATCGGCTCTGCCCAACTGTATGAAAAGCCGACCGACTGGTCGCGCTGAACGGAATTGGGGCTGTCGCTGTCGGCAAGACCAAAGCTCAGGTTCACGCCAATTCGGTCGCGGCTGTCCAGAACATAGGTGAGCGCGGCGCCGATCCGGCTGCGATAGACGGCGGGGATATTGGATGTATCACTATAAAGGACACGTTCACGACTGGCCGAAAGCGCGACCGCCGCGCGACCAGAAACCGTCAGCCTGCGATCTACGCCAAGACGGGTGATGCGATAGTCTTCGACGTCGCTTGCTTGCGTATCGAGATCAAAATCGCGGTACTGAAAGAACGCCTCCGACAAGGTTGCGCCCAGCGTTCCGTTCTCAAGCGCACGATCATAGCGCAGGCTGAGTTGGACAGCGTCAGTGCGCAGCGCCTCATCCGTCACGTCCGTGTCTTCGGTGATGCGCACACGCACGCCCTGATAGGCCAACCCCACGGACGCCCGATTTTCGGGGTCTTCAAAGAAACGGTATTCCGTGATGGCATTGAGTATGGCGCGCCAACCGGCAAGAGCGAGGCCATCGGCACTGATCCGGCCTCCTGTTGGATCGCCCTCAATGGAAAGCGCGTCATCCTCTGCGCCGCCATTTACGTTTGTAGATGGGGCGAGCGAAAACGACAGTCTGCTCGACCAAGGGTTGGTGCGCGCGACGGCGCGGGCGTCGGTCAAGGTGCGCTGACGCTCTTGGTCATTCGGGGCGATATTGAGGGCGCGGCGCAGCCAGAAGCTGGCAATCGTATACCGTTCGGCGCTGGCAGCGGCAGCGGCGGTCAGCCGGGCCGCTTCATAGCGTTGGATATCAGTGGTTGATAGTGCCCAAGCCCGCGCGCCCGCTTCACGCCCGCGATCCGCACCGCCCAGTTGCGGCGCTGCGGCGGCCACGATCAGTAAAGCGCGCCGGTCATCCGGCAACTCCGCAAGGATCGCTTCGGCAAGTTCCAATGCGGGTGCGGGCTGGCCCGCGAAAAGGGCTTGCATGGCACGGTCGCGCGCTTGGGAAATTGTCAAATCAGTTGTCGTTTGCGCGACAGCATCCGACATCGCGAGTGTCAGAGCCAAAGCATAGGAGAAAATGCGAGACATCATGGATGCAACCTCAGGTAGTGAGGCCCTCCTTGTCAACTGATCCATTCTACAAATATTCCCGCGCATGGTTTGGCGAATAGACTTTATCACAGCGGCGCAGTTTCTATAGTACCCCAACCGATCCGCGATTCACGCCTTCAACCCGGAGACACCGATGCCCATGACCCCCGAACAACAGGCAGAAATTGACGACCTGCGCGCCAATGCCAAACCCACACTGCGTGCCGTTGCCGAAGGGATGGAGGGGCATCTTTATAAGGCCTATGATGTTCTCGATCACGGGTTTATCCGGGTGATTGACTATATGGGCGACGATGCGGCGATCTGTCAGGCGGCGCGCGTGTCATATGGCAAAGGCACCAAGTCGGTCCAAAACGACACCGGCCTGATCCGCTATTTGATGCGGCACTGGCACTCCACCCCGTTTGAGATGTGCGAGATCAAGCTGCACGTCAAACTGCCGGTCTTTGTGGCGCGGCAATGGATCCGGCACCGGACGGCGAATGTGAATGAATACTCGGCCCGCTATTCGATCCTTGATCGGGAGTTCTATATCCCTGAGCCGGACAAACTGGCTGCGCAATCAGTTGTCAACAATCAGGGGCGGGGCGAGGCGCTGACGGGAGAAGAGGCCGCGCGGGTTCTGGAATACCTCAAGGGCGACGCGGCGCGGTGCTATGACCACTATGCGGAAATGATCGACCAGGATGGCCAACAAGGTCTGGCGCGTGAATTGGCGCGGATGAACCTGCCCGCAAATATCTACACCCAGTGGTACTGGAAGGTGGACCTGCACAACCTGTTCCACTTCTTGCGGCTGCGGGCGGACAGCCACGCGCAATATGAAATCCGGGTCTATGCGGATGAGATCTGCAAAGTGGTTGCCGACTGGGTGCCGGCGGCCTACGGCGCGTTTGAGGATTATCGGATGGGCGGTGCGACACTGTCCGGCAAAGCGCTCGATTGCCTGCGGCGGATGCTGAAAGGCGAAGAGGTCACGCAAGAGACGTCGGGGATGAGCAAAGGCGAATGGCGTGAGTTTGAGGGTGTTTTGAGCGATCAGCCGTAACATACTTCACAGGGTTCTCCATCATGCGATAGGCAGGAACGCCGTCTTGACCGCCATGCAATGCCGGGCTGCGCCCGTTTGAACCTGAAATGATCCACTGTTCCATTTCCAAGACGGTTCAAACCCTCCCCCATGGTTAGAGCGCTTCGCATTCACCCCGAGGTCCGCGCGCTCCCCTGTGTTGCAGATGTGAGTACTCTCAAACTTTCCTCTCAAAACCAAACCAGTTTTTCCTTCCCTCGTGCCGCCAGACGCGCATAGTCGCCGGACCCCTCAAACCGGAGCGTCTGATGATCTTTTTCAAAGCCTTCCTTTTGTCCTTCGCGATCCTGTGGCGCTATCTGCTGGTGCTGCCGCTCTTACTGATCCTGTTGGTTGTCTTTGGGGTCGTCTCGTTTGTCGTCTCCGCGTTGCTGGGCCTCTTTGCACCGTTCTTGTCGCTGGTTTTTGCGATGGCCTTCGGTGTTGCCTCGGGGGTCGTCGCGGTGATGGCGGGCCTGCGGGTCGGGTTGCAAAGTTATCACGTGCGGCCGCGCAACTCCTATGCCGGTCTTATCGTGCCCGCGGTTGGATACGGCATGTTCGAGGCGCTCTTGGTGCTCTTTATGATCGCGGCGACCATTGCGGTGCTGATCGCTGCGACCCCGCTTGATGTTGACCAGTTACTTGCGATGAGCGGGCCGACGGACACCGATGTTCTCACAAACTTCTATGAATACAACGCAGGGCTTGCGGTTGCAGTGTCCGTCGCCGCAGGCGGCCTGATTGCGGCTTTGCGCAGCGCTTTGATGGTGCCCTTGGCCGGAGCGGCAATTGGCCAAGACCCCGATGGGCGCAGTCACACACCGTTTTACGGCTTCGGGCAGGGCTTTGGCGCACTCTTTCCGCTTGTCCTGATCTCGCAATTGGGCGTGTTTCTGAGCGTGCCTTTTGTGATCTGGATCGCCGGACCGTTGGGGATTTGGGAAAGCATCGCCGCAACGCAAGCTGAAACCGCAGGCACCCTGTTGGAGGGCCGCGAGGCGTATATGCCTTATGCGTGGGATGCGGGTCTTTTGACCGCGATGTATCTGGCGCTGGCGCTCTATTTCTTTAGCTTGCAATGTGCAGGGGCAGTGCTGATTTATCTGCGCGAGATTGAAGGCAGCCCAAAGAAGGCGGCAGTGCGGACGCAGACGGTGGCTGACGAAACCCAGTCCGAGCAGACCGATATGATGGCATTGATGCGCAGCCGCATGCCGACAAAGCACGACCAATAGACAAGCCGTCACCGGCCTGTTTATGCGCGTTACTGATGCGCGTTGACCTAGTCGGCCTTGGCGATTGATCCGGCCATTTTGCGTCCATCACGGCCGTCAATCAATTCAAAAGTCACCTTTTGGTCGTCAGCCAGACCTGTCAGGCCTGATTGCTCAACCGCTGAAATATGCACGAAAATATCCGACCCGCCGTCATCGGGGGCGATGAACCCGTAACCTTTTGTTGTATTAAACCACTTCACGGTGCCGCTTGGCATTGTCCGTCTCCTTATCGTCTTCAAGGCAAAATTATTGTCACCTTTCGGTGCGCTGCGCCCTGTATCTCCAGCCTCATCTCTTTTAAGAAAAAGGCAAATGACAGATCGTCGCAGTGTAAATATCCGGCACATAACTGCACAAAGGGTAGGCAAAATGCGTTTTTTTGGGCTAAAATCATGCGATACTTGTCGCAAGGCGTTGAAGGCTTTGGCAGGGGCAGGTCATGCACCCGACGTTATTGACGTGCGCAAGGATGGTGTTTCCGACGCAGATCAAGCGCGGATCATTGCGGCATTCGGAGACGCCGCACTCAACCGTGCCTCGACCACGTGGCGCGGCCTTTCCGATGCGCAGAAGGCCGCAAATCCTGCCACATTGCTGGCCGCCCATCCGACATTGATGAAACGTCCGGTCATTGAAGCAGATGGGGTTTGGACCATTGGTTGGAAGGCGGACGTGCAGGCGCGCTATCTTGGCACCTAGCCAAAAGATGACTATGTCCAGATTATCGAAATAAGGAGCATCCCTATGCGCAACGCCGCAAGCATTCTTGGTATCATCGGTGGTCTGATCGGTATCTTCGTCGGGCTTTTCGGCTATGGCTATGCCGAACTGTCTGAGCGTCACGCGGAGGTGGGTGAAGTCTTCGGCTTTCTTGATAACCCCGGCTTTATCCGCTTCGCGAGCTTTGTCGCACCGCTTTTGGCGATTGCGGGTGGCGCTATGGCCAAGGCGCGCGCACTTTGGGGCGGTATTCTCATGCTCATTAGTGCGTTTTTCTTCTACACGGCATTCGGCTTCAATGTGGGCACGATGTTCCCGATTGGTTTTGTTGCATTGGGCGGCCTCCTGGGGATTGCCGCAGGAAAGCCTGATGAGCCTAAGGCGCATTTCTGAAGAGGCCGCGATCCACTGACAGCGCGCCTGCGCCCTTGAGAACGAGGATCATCAGGCACAGCACCCAGAAAGTGCGTTGGTCAAGGATCAGCGCGTCTGGAAATCGGTCAAACCATGCCCCCAACGTGCCCTCTTGCGCAATCCCGCCGTGTCCGAACAGATCGGTAAGTGACTGGATCACGATAAAACCAATCATGCCAAAGGCGGCAATGCGCGTGAAAAGGCCAATCGCAATCAGGATGGGCAGGACAAATTCCGCGATGGTGCCGCCTGTGACAACCGCCCAATGAAAGATCGTTAATTGTGAGGTGTCGTAGCCCACGGCCTCCATCGTTTTGGGAAAGATCTGGACGTAGGCGCCAGAGGACGGCCTCAGGATGCCAAAGATGCCGTCGCCAAGCTTGGTCAAGCCGGAATTCCAGTAATACATAAACAAGACGCCCACAAAAACCAGCCGCGCGAACAATGGTAAAAGCGCATCGCCAAGACGGTTGAGAAGGGCAGCGAGATGGGTTGTGGGCAAGCTGGTCATGACAGGGTCTTTCAATAAATCTCGGTGATTGCGTTTTGGGCCAAAAGCAGACCGAGGACGGCACCCAGATCGAGGCTGTCATCGGCGGTCGCCAGGGCTTGGCCAAGCGACTGGCCTTCTTGAAGTGACGTGATGCAGATCGCAGCAGCGGCGTTGATCGTGGAAATTTGGGGATCAAATCCGGCGCGTGTGATGAGGACGGCCTCTGGTTGCATCACAGGTTTTGGCGCATCGGGAACAGTGTTGGCGTAGTGGATAGCGGCAATGGGGAAATCGGACGTCACCGTTTGAACCGCAGGGGCGAGACGCAGTTTTGTCCCCATCAAGGCATCAGGGGCGAGGGCGGCCAATGCATCAGGCGCCACTGGAACGGCGTCAGCCGCATGATAGGCTTGCCGCATACCCAATTCGATGCGCGCGATATCGGGAAGATATTGCAGGTGTTTCACCGGCTGAAACTGACCTAGAAACTGCGGCATTGCCGCGCCGTAGAACATCATCAACGGCGATTTGGGGGGATGCTTGCGCAGATAGACACCTGCCATCGCACGAAAGAATGCGTCTCCGACGAGCTTGCGGACAACGGGAAAGGCGGTCTCCAGCGCATCGGAAAGGTTGACGGCCACGTTGTTGCGATAAACGTCAAAGCGTTTACCGGCCGTTGCACCATCGGGGTTCACAATCCCATCGGGCACGGCAGCCGCAGGGTCAAGCACGGCGTCGCGGAATTGGCGTTGTGTGACGCTCATGATGTCACCAGCGACAGCGCTTTATCAGCGCGCGCAATTTCACCGGCGAGCACGGGCCAATCAGGCACATCGGTGTCCCATTCGATCAACAGGGGCTTGGGGCCGCATTGCGCCAACGTGTAATCCAGCAGCTCCCAAACCGGATCATCAACGGCTCTGCCATGGCTATCGATGAGCAATGGGGCGCCGTGTTCATCTTCGTCCTCATCATGGCCGCCCAGATGGATTTCACCGACCGCATGCAAGGGGAAATCATCAATATAGGCTTGCGGAGATGTCTTGAGGTTCGTGGCGCTCACAAAGACGTTGTTCACATCGAGCAGCAGACCGCAGCCTGTGCGTGCAGTCAGTTCGCGCAGGAAGTCTGTTTCGGACATCGTGGACGCGGCAAAACCGAGATAGCTGGACGGGTTTTCCAGCAACATCTGGCGGCCGATGGTGTCCTGTAGTTCGTTGATATGCGTTGCAACGCAGGACAGCGTTTTGGGGGTATAGGGCAGGGGAAGCAAATCGTTAAAGAAGTGGCTGTCATGGGTAGACCATGCCAGATGCTCCGAGAAGCTGGCGGGGTTCAGCCAAGACACTAGATCCTTGAGACGCCCGAGGTGATCCCGGTCCAAGGGCCCTTCGCCGCCGATGGACAGGCCAACGCCATGGACAGAGATCGGGAAACGCTCTGCGAGATGGCGGAGCTGCGCAATCGGGCGGCCACCATCGCCCATATAGTTTTCGGCATGGACTTCGAGCCAGCCCAAAGGACCAGCGTCCTGCATGATTGCGGTGTAGTGCCGGGCTTTGTAGCCAGCGCCCGGACGTGCGGGAAGTGCGGAATATGGAATCGCATCAAGCATGGCAAAACCTCAGAAGCGGAATGGGGTGTAAGGTGGGCCGCGACCCACCTTAGTTGTCATTGAGCCTATGCTGGCAGATCGCGTTCAAGTGCTTCCAATGAGCCCATCCGCGTCATGCCGTCGGCGGATGCTGGCAGTTCGGTTGTCTTACAGGTGCCGGCCGGAACCAGCGTCCATGCGTTGCCTTGGTAATCAAGGACGGCTGTACCAGCGCATGTTGTGCCGGGGCCGGCCGCACAGTCGTTCTCACCTGCCAGCGAGATACCGTAGCACTTTTCTTCGGCCTCAGCGGCGGCAGTTGTGGACAGACCGGCAACAGCAGAAGCAACGGCGGATGCAAGAACGAGCGTTTTCGTAGCGGTAGACATGATAAAATCCTCTAGGTTTGGTGTTGGTCGTCACCAGATGTTGGCGATGCCCAAACCCTAGAGGCGGTGCAGTCCATCGGGCTACTCACAGGCCCGTGCATCGCGCCTGCGTGAGACGTTGAATTGCATTTCTGCGCTGCGGCAACTGGCCACAGCGCGTTTTTTCCCGCAAAAACAAGGAACCCGCCGGTTGTGACACCGGCGGGCTTGTAACACTCCAGCGCTGTAATGTTACAAAAGGTCGGGTGGAGTCGCCGCTTGTTGCATCTGTGCGACAATCTCCGTGAGAGATGTTACAGCGGTTTTGTTCTCGCCCAGGCGGCGGACCGTTACGGTTTTTTCCGCAACCTCGCGTGCGCCGAGCGCCAGGATCACGGGCACTTTGCCCATAGAGTGTTCGCGGACTTTGAAGTTGATCTTCTCATTGCGCAGATCGGCCTCTGCCCGGACACCTGCAGCCTTCAAGGCAGCCACGACCTCATGGGCGTAGTCATCTGCGTCAGAAACGATTGTTGCAACGACCACCTGCCGCGGGGCGAGCCAGAACGGCAGCTTGCCGGCGTGTTCTTCGATCAGGATGCCGATGAAGCGTTCAAATGATCCCAATGTGGCGCGGTGCAGCATCACAGGCCGATGCTTTGCGCCGTCTTCGCCGATATAGGTCGCGTCCAACCGTTCAGGCAGCACGAAATCCACCTGATGGGTGCCACACTGCCAATCACGGCCAATCGCGTCGGTCAGCACGAATTCCAGCTTGGGGCCATAGAATGCCCCTTCACCGGGGTTGAGCTCCGGCTCGATGCCCGCCGCACGGGTCGCTGACAAAAGCGCCTCTTCGGCCTTGTCCCAGACCGCGTCACTGCCAGCGCGCGTGTCGGGGCGGTCCGAAAACTTGACTGTGAACGTCTCAAACCCGAGATCCTTGTAGACATCAGACAGGAAGCGGATGAATTCGGCGGTTTCACTTTCGATCTGGTTTTCGCGGCAGAATATATGCGCGTCGTCCTGCGTAAAGCCGCGCACCCGCATGATCCCGTGCAGCGCGCCTGAGGGCTCGTAGCGGTTGCAGGAGCCGAATTCGGCCATGCGCAGCGGCAGGTCGCGATAGGATTTCAGACCTTGTTTGAATATTTCCACGTGGCAGGGGCAATTCATCGGTTTCAGCGCGTTGACTGATTTTTCGCGTGCATGGTCTTCGTCCACCTCGACGATAAACATGTGGTCCTGATACTTTTCCCAGTGGCCCGAGGCCTCCCAAAGCCGGCGGTCCACGACTTGCGGCGTGTTCACTTCGACATAGCCGCCTTTGCGTTGCTGGCGGCGCATGTAGTCCTGCAGCTCTGTGTAGATGGTCCAGCCATTGGGGTGCCAAAACACCTGACCGGGGGCCTCTTCCTGCATGTGAAAGAGGTCCATCTCACGGCCCAGCTTGCGGTGGTCGCGTTTGGCGGCTTCTTCCAGCATATGCAGGTGCGCCTTGAGCCCTTCTTTGTTGGTAAAGGCCGTGCCATAAATCCGCTGCAACATCGCGCGGTCGCTGTCGCCGCGCCAATAGGCGCCGGCAATCGACATCAGTTTGAATGCGTCCGCAGGGACCTGACCCGTATGCTGAAGGTGCGGGCCGCGGCAGAGATCTTGCCAGTCGCCATGCCAATACATGCGCAGCGGTTCATTGCCGGGGATGCTTTCGATCAGCTCGACCTTATAGGGCTCGCCGCGCTCCTTATAGTATTGGATCGCAACGTCCCGCTCCCAGATTTCTGTGCGGACAGGGTCACGTTTGTTGATGATCTCTTTCATCTTCTTTTCGATGGTGCCGAGATCTTCTGGCGTGAACGGCTCCCTGCGGTCAAAATCATAATACCAGCCGTCCTTAATGACAGGGCCGATGGTGACCTGCGTGTCGGGCCAGATTTCTTGCACAGCACGCGCCATGATATGCGCCAGATCGTGGCGTACCAGCTCCAGCGCGGGCGCTTCATCCTTCATTGTGTTGATGGCGATGCTGCTGTCAGCATCAATCGGCCATTGCAAATCCCAGTGCTGGCCATCGACGGTCGCAGAAATGGCCTTTTTGCGCAGGGAGGATGAAATATCGGCGGCGACATCGGCCGCAGTCACGCCAGCATCATACCGTCGTGCATTGCCATCGGGAAAAGTAAGAGAAATCTGGGCCATATTCATTGGCTCCTCGTCAGTTTGGCGCCCACGGAACGCCCGGTTGCGGGTTATGTGTGGATGCGTATTGACGTCCTGCGCTCAGATCGTCAAGAGCCGCGCCGCGTGCAACGCGCTGGTATACCTAGATATACGTTGACTGCGACACCCAAGACGCTAAATACGACACAAGTTTCCGATGTGAAACCAACATATAGGGGAAGACACATGCCAAGCTACAACCGCAAGTTTGATCTGAGAATCAGCGACGTTGATATGATCGAAGAGGCGTTGCGCGCCCGTGGCCGTGAATTGTCCACCATGCGGTTGGCGTTGAAAGATGACAATCCGGCGCATCTGGAATCTATCCGCGTCGTTGAGCAGGACCAGCGCCAGAAC
>NZ_JBELFI010000028.1:0-24464 GCF_042093035.1 Yoonia sp.
AGCGGTGCCCGTGACAACGGCCCCATCCCCGCGCACAACGGCATAGCCCCGTTTGAGCGTTTCCACATATCCCAAGGTCTCACGCAGACGGTCCAAGGCGCCAAGGCGGGTCATACGTTCGGCCTGTTGGCGGGTCGCACGGTCGGACAGGCGACGCACGATCACATCCAGACGCTCCGTCTGGCGCTGCAAACGGGCCTGCAAAACATCACCACGCAATCCCCGACTGGCCTGCGCCAGCACGCGCGCACCATCTCGGGTGCGACGTTGCAAAGCAGGGACAAGCCTGTCCGATAGCGCCTCCAATCGGCGCCTGTCCTCTGCAACACGGCGGGTCAAGATACCGGGACGAAGTGCGGCCTCCGACATCTGAAGGCGTTTCTTGGCGGCGGCACCCTGCAAGGCCGCAGGCAAACGCTCACCCAGATAGTCCAACCGCTGACGCGGACCATCCAGCAAACTCTCGACCTGCGGCAAGGCGCGGGCCAAATCGCGCACTCGCTGCTGGCGCTGCGCGACACCGGTGCTGAGCGCCCGGCTCAACCGCGCGCCCTGCTGATCTACCCATGCGAGCAATTCAATCCGCACCGGCACGGCCAACTCTGCGGCAGCCGTCGGCGTGGGCGCGCGCATATCGGCGGCAAAATCAATTAGCGTCGTGTCGGTTTCATGGCCCACAGCTGACATCAGCGGAATATCCGAGCGCGCCGCAGCACGCACCACAACTTCTTCGTTAAATCCCCAAAGATCCTCAAGCGAGCCACCCCCACGGGCGACAATCAACAGATCAGGACGGGGCAATGCGCCACCTTGGGTCAAGGCGTTGAAGCCGTCAATCGCTGCGGCGACTTCTGGCGCGCAGTTCTGGCCCTGAACGGCCACAGGCCAGACCAGCACCTTGCGCGGGAACCGGTCCCGCAACCGGTGCAGAATATCGCGGATGACTGCACCAGAGGGGGATGTAACAACACCAATGACTTCAGGTAGATAGGGCAGCGGCTTCTTGCGCTCTAAGGCAAAAAGCCCTTCTGCTGCCAAGGCCGCCTTGCGTTTCTCCAGCATCGCCATCAAAGCACCGGCACCGGCGGGAGCGATATCCTCAATAATCATCTGATACTTGGACTGACCGGGGAATGTGGTCAGCTTTCCCGTCGCAATGACCTCCATGCCTTCTTCGGGACGATGGGCAAGCCCCTGCGCACGGCCCTTCCAAATCACGCCGGACAGAACCGCGCGATCATCCTTGAGATCCATGTAAATGTGGCCCGACGCAGGCCGTGACACGCGCCCGACCTCACCGCGCACACGCACATGGCCAAAGCCGCCCTCAATGGCCTTTTTGACCGCGCCGGAAATCTCCGAGACAGAAAATTCAGGTGTGTTGTCGGTAGGCTCATCCTCGAAAAGATCATTCATATCAACCCCCTAAACGCGCATTGAGCTGCAAGGGCAGTGACGTGAACTTCCAGCGCAGGACATAAGCCAGGACCACAACCAAGACACCGAAAGCTGCAAAAACCAACGACTGGAAGGCATAGGCCAAAATAAACGCCGCAACACCGATCACCCAGAACAGGGCTTTGGACATACGCAACGCGCCAAGGTCGGGGTCCGGCCAATACTGTACCTGCGGGCGACCGAATTCCCGCGCATAATAATCCAACGTGCGGTCATATGCCGGGTCGTCATGGAAAGCGAGGTCATGTGTTGGGTCGGGTTTTGGGCGATATATCGTGCGGCCGATAATACGGGGACAAAAATCATCGAAATAGGCAGGGCCGTCTTCCGTATGAAGGCGCCAGACCTGATCGACAATCGGCGAAGGCACCAGCTCTTCGCCGGTGCGACCAATGAGAAAGATAAACCTGCGGTATTCCTCCAGCATTGTATAGCAGGTGTCGGTCGGATGGCCGGTCTCTTCGCGCAAACGATCCACCAGCGAACGCGTCAAAGGACGCTCGTGAAAACTGTATCCCTCAAGGCGATGCCATAACGACCGATCTGGATTGTCACGTGTCAAAATGTGATGAACCTGCAATATTGTCTTTGCGAAACGATAGTACGACCGGCAACAAAGGCCAAGGCGCAGGCATTGAATATCGAACGCCTCCGCGACTTGCAGTCATGCATGACCAGCCCTAGAAGCAAGAAACCATATATGCGGCGGATAAGACGATGAATATTTTGATTTTGGGCAGCGGCGGACGCGAACACAGTCTGGCTTGGGCCATCAAACAGAACCCGAAATGCGACCGGCTCATCGTCGCACCGGGGAATGCCGGGATTGAAAGCATCGCGGCCTGCGCCGATATCGACATCCACGACGGAGGGTCCGTGGCACAATTTGCCGATGAAAATGCGATCGATTTCGTTATTATTGGTCCCGAAGGTCCGCTTGCGGCGGGCGTCGCTGACAGGTTGCGCAGCGCGGGCATTCTGGTTTTCGGGCCAGGCGAAGCCGCGGCCCGGCTGGAAGCCTCAAAATCATTTACCAAAACGATCTGCGACGCGGCCAATGCGCCAACGGCAGCCTATGGGCATTTCACTGATGCAGCTGCGGCGCGCGCCTACATCAAAGCACAAGGCGCACCCATTGTCGTGAAGGCAGATGGGCTGGCGGCAGGCAAAGGCGTCATCGTGGCAATGACCGAAGATGAAGCACTTGCCGCAATCGACGATATGTTTGACGGCAGCTTTGGCAATGCAGGCGCAGAGGTCGTCATCGAAGAATTCATGGATGGCGAAGAAGCCTCTTTCTTCGTGCTGTGCGACGGAGACACAATCCTGCCCGTCGGGACCGCACAAGACCATAAACGCGCCTTTGACGGTGACAAAGGCCCAAACACAGGTGGCATGGGCGCCTATTCGCCGGCGCCTGTGATGACCGACGCCATCACGCAAAAAGCCCTTGATGAGATCATCATTCCGACAATAGAAGAAATGGCCCGGCGCGGCACCCCCTTTCAGGGCGTGTTGTTTTGCGGGCTGATGATCCAGAACGGCCAGCCACGACTGGTCGAATACAACGTGCGGTTTGGCGACCCCGAATGCCAATGCCTGATGATGCGGCTGGGCGGGCAAATTCTTGACCTGCTGCAAGCCTGTGCCGAAGAACGGCTCTATACGATCAAGGCAAATTGGGCCGACGACCATGCGCTCACAATCGTGATGGCTGCAAACGGATACCCCGGCAGCTACGAAAAAGGCAGCGCAATCAAAGGCCTGGACAGCATTCCCGAAGACAGCTTCCACATGGTGTTCCACGCAGGTACCAGCGTCAAGGACGGCCAGATCACAGCAACAGGCGGGCGGGTTCTCAACGTCACGGCACGCGGCGCCACATTGGCGGAAGCTCATGAAAAAGCCTACGTCATGGCCCAGAACATCGATTGGGAGGGCGGCTTCTACCGCTCCGACATCGGCTGGCGGGCAATCTGACCGCCGCTTCTTCCGGGCGCAAATATCCCCGCCGGAGGCATCAAAGTCAAAAGCCCCGCCTTTGCGACAAAGACGGGGCTTTCAGATTCACAAACCAGATGTCATCAAGCCGCGCGGTTCACCAGCACGCTGTCAATCTCAGCCGCAGCCGCGTTTTCATCACCGCCGGCAACAGCCGCAAATTCACGGGTCAAACGCTCCAGTGCCGCTTCATAAAGCTGGCGCTCCGAATAGCTTTGCTCGCGCTGGTCATCCTGGCGGTGCAGGTCGCGGACAACCTCTGCGATGGCGATCAGATCACCAGAGTTAATCTTCTGCTCATATTCCTGCGCACGGCGTGACCACATTGCCTTTTTCACCTTGGCCTTGCCGCGCAGGGTTTTCATGGCATGGCTGACGACATCTGGCGTCGCCAAGGCACGCATCCCTACATCCGTGGCCTTATGCGTCGGCACGCGCAGGGTCATCTTGTCTTTCTCAAAAGCGACGACAAACATCTCAAGCTCGATGCCTGCAACCTCTTGCGTCTCAATCGTCACGATCTTGCCGACCCCATGGGCGGGGTACACGACAAATTCATTCGGGCTAAAATCGTATTTTTTCTTGCTCATAGTCGTCCTTTCATGGCGATCCCGTGCACAAGCGACAAAAAACCGCCGGGGCCATTGCGCCTCCGCCGGGGAAAGTCGTTTGCAAATTTGGATCAATTCGTTCGCTGCATTGGCCCTATTGTACCATAAAAAAGGGCGTCATGAAAGCGCCGCAGCGCAGCATCAAAAAGCCCTTCAAAATATGGGTTTTTCTGTACAAATGCCGCGAATCAGCCGCCCTCGCCGGGCGCTTCGGAAAACAGCTCGATCTTGCCCTCTTTGCCGTCCATTTCCTCTGCAGTGGGCAGCGGATCTTTCTTGGTGATAATGACCGGCCACATCTCAGAGTATTTCCGATTGAACTCCACCCATTTCTCCATATCCGGCTCTGTGTCCGGGCGGATCGCGTCAGCGGGGCATTCAGGCTCGCACACACCACAATCGATACATTCGTCAGGATGGATCACCAGCATGTTCTCTCCCTCATAGAAGCAATCTACGGGGCAGACTTCGACGCAGTCTGTGTATTTGCAAGCGATGCAGTTATCGTTGACGATGTAGGTCATAGGCGTATCCGGTTTGCTGATCCCGCCTAGCTAGAATAGACGCTGGCCGCATTCAAGGTCGAATGCGGCGGTGCGACGCTAAGGCAGATGCAATCGTGCGCAGCAACGCAGGAAGGACGCTAATCAATCCCCATATCGCGACGGTCTTTCTTCGTCGGACGCCCGCCCTTTTCATAGCGCGGATTGGCCCCTTTCGCAGCGGCAGGGCGTTCCTTCGGCGCGGGCGTCAAATCCTCATAAAGCGCTTGCGCCTCAGGCGCAGGCCCGCGTCTTTTACCGCAAGCGACAATGCGCACCACGCGGGTTTCGGTTGCCTGAACAAAGGTCAGCACGTCCCCGGGCCCAACCGCCCGCGCAGGCTTGCCGACCGGATTGCCCTCAACGCGGACTTTCCCACCCGTCACAACACCCGCAGCAATGCTGCGCGATTTGAAAAATCGTGCGTGCCAGAGCCATTTGTCCAGCCTGATGGTGGGACGCGGGTCGTTCAATCCTTCTTGAAGCCAGCCAATGCGGCGGCGAAGGGATTATCGGGATCAATTTGCTTTTCACGCTTGGGCTTGGCTTGGAAGGTCTGCGGCCTGTTGTTGCCAGCACCTTGGGGTTTTGCCTTCCCCTTGGGTTTGCCCTTGCCACGCGGGCGATCGCCTTGCGGGTGGGCCTGACGGGCTGCGCGACCACCCCATGTAAAGGTATAGAAAACCTCCATCTGGGGACCGGTATCGGGGGTCTCAGACGCCGGCTCAGAAAGCGCATCATCAGCGGGGACACCGGCTTCAGCGGGGGTCTGGGGCGGCGTTTCAACCTCCGAAACAGCCTCAGGCGCAACAGTCTTCACCTTCTCACGCTCGCCTTTGTCGGCCTTATACCCAAGACCTGTCATCAAATCGGCAAATTGTTCCAGCGTCATGCCTGTGATCGACAGCATATCAGGATTGGCTTCAAATCCACCGCGGCTGTCCTTGTCGCGCAGCATATCCGCAAGGCGTTCAAGCATATCAATGCGGATCGCGCGGTCCCCTGCGGCGCGGTAGCCGGACATGGCATAATAGCCCAGAACCGCATCCTTCGCGGCAGGCACAGTGACCAAGCCGGGAGGCGGGCTTTCCGGAAACTCTGATAGCCCCTTGGACAGTGACCACAAGACCAGACGCAATCGCGTCGGCGCAGGCTTCAGCAGCAATGGCATAAAGATCGTGAACTGGCCAAACCGGACACCATGCTTGCGCAGCGCACCACGGGCATCTTGGTCAAGCGCTTTGACATCCTCAGCCACATCACCACGAGGCAGGACACCAAAGCCCTCAGCCAAACGATACGCAAAGCCTTTGGCCGCACCGGTCAAGGTCTCATCGTTTTTCAATGCCATCAACGGCTCAAAACCGGCGGCGATCTTACGATCAATGAAATGCTGCAACCGGCGTTGAACTTTTGCGGCAACATCCGCGCCCGCCTCTTCATCGACAAACACCGTGATACCGGGCTTGAACGGGTCATCACCTGGCGTCAGCTTGCCAACGGCGGCGTCACCCCACATCAGGCCGCCCTGCTCAGTGAAATCAATCTCCGGGTCGGGCGCGTTGTAGAAACGGTCAGCCAGAAGATGGAACTGCGGCGCCAACGCCTGCACAGATGCCTGCCGGAGCGTCTTGGCCTCATCGGGGCTGCCCGCTTTGTCCATACGGAACCGGAAGCCTTCCAACCGCCCGACGAATTCGCCCTCTACGGTCACTTCACCCTTGTCATTCACGTCAGCCACGAGGCTCTCCTTCTGCTTGAGCCGGCGAAGCAAAATACTGGTCCGCCGGTCCACAAATCTCTGCGTCAAAGCGCCATGCAGCGCATCTGATAGTCGGTCTTCTACAGCGCGGGTCTCCTCGCGCCAACGGGATTCGTCAACAAGCCACCCGTTTCGTTGGGCGACATAGGTCCACGTGCGGATATATGCCAGCCTTTTGGACAGCGTATCAATGTCGCCGTCAGTGCGGTCAATGCGGCGGACCTGCAAACCAAACCAATTCGCCGAAACATGTCCAAGCTGATGCAGATCATTGTAGATCGTGGTCAATAGGCCTGCGTGTTCAGCGCGGCTGATCCCGCGAAAATCAGGGATCCGACAAACATCCCAAAGCAGATTGATCGACGGACCATCGCTCGCGCGGGCCGCAACCTCAGGATCAGCGGCAAGCGTCTTGAGGGCGGCAAGGTCATCGCTTTCGCGCACCCGCGTAAGCCAGGGGTCATCGGTGCGGTCCTCCAACGTGGCAATCAGGCGTTTCACAGAGCCGAACTGCAACCGGCTGTTGCGCCATTGCAGCTTTTTGACGGGTTGGAACTTGTGATCGCAAATCGCAGACGCCACGGCGTCATCAAGCGGTGGCGCCTCGCCGGTAACGCCAAATGTGCCGTTGTCCATATAGCGTCCGGCGCGCCCGGCAATCTGGGCAAGCTCTTCCGGCATCAGGTGGCGCATCCGGCGGCCATCAAATTTCGTTAGCGATGAAAACGCGACATGGCCGATATCAAGGTTCAGCCCCATACCGATGGCATCTGTGGCGACCAGATAATCAACATCGCCGTTTTGATACATCTCAACCTGTGCATTGCGCGTGCGTGGCGAAAGTGCGCCCATAACAACGGCCGCACCGCCCTTTGTGCGCCGCAGCAGTTCCGCGATCGCATAGCAATTTTCAACCGAAAATCCTACAATTGCGGCACGAGCAGGCATACGACTTATCTTTTTCGAACCTGTATAGGATAATTCCGACATCCGCTCCCGACGCAGAAACTGCGCGTCCGGCACCATGGCGGCAATCGCGCCCCGCATGGTCTCCGCACCCAGAAACAGCGTCTCATGCAGGCCACGCGCTTGCAGTAAACGGTCGGTAAAGACATGGCCGCGCGCAGGATCAGCACAGAGCTGAATCTCATCAACGGCGAGAAAATCACAGCCTATCCCCTGCGGCATCGCCTCAACCGTACAGACCCAATAGGCGGCACGCGGGGGTACGATCCGCTCTTCGCCGGTGACCAAAGCAACGACACCGGGCCCGCGCACCGCAACAATCCGGTCATAAACCTCGCGCGCCAGCAACCGCAGCGGCAAGCCAATCACGCCCGTGCGATAGGACAACATGCGCGTAATTGCATAGTGTGTTTTGCCGGTATTCGTCGGCCCCAGAACGGCCGTGATGCGCGAGGTCGTCATATTTTTCCCCGATGACATCAGGATCATACGCTTCAGAGCGCCTGACCCTCTAGCTGGAGTTCAAGGCGCGCACGTGCATCACGCGCATCCACCGACTGTGGATTGATCTCAAGGATCAGATCATAAAGCTCCAAGGCATCAGTCGGGCGTTCAAGCTCTTCCATGATGATCGCCAAACCGCGCATCGCCTCAAAATGGCGCGGATTCAGCGCAAGCGCCTGCTGGATATCATCAAGCGCAGGCCCGGTGAGCCCCAGCAAGTAATAGGAGGACGCACGGCCAAAATAGCCTTCCGCGAAATCCGGCGCATGATCCAGAAGTGCCGTAAAATGCTCAACCGCGATGTCTGGCGCACCTGCATCAAGCGCATCGCGCCCGCGGCGCATCAGCAAATCCATCGCAGCAGAGCCGCTTTTGCCCCATTCCGTCGCAATTTGTTGTTCAATACGTGCGTAGGATGACGCATCGGCCTCTGCCAATTCCTGATAAAGCCGGTCCAAAGTCGTTTCCTGCGCTTGCGCAGGTATGGAAAACCCGACCGACAGGAAAAGTGCCGTAACGATATATTTGATGCGTTTTGTTTGTATGCCCATATCAGGTAATGTAGCGCTCTGCGCAGCCGACGCCAGAGGGTGCGCGGTCACATAATTGATAAAGGATAAAAAAACATGAGCGATGTTGTAACCGAAGCTGTGGCGGCATTGAACGCAAAAATGGACAGTGCGGGCTTTGACGGGACTGCCAAATTTGCGATTGAGGATGAAGGCAACATTATCATCGACGCCGACGGCGCGCGCGCCGGCGATGATGACGCCGATGTCACCCTGACCGCAACAGCAGAGGTCTTCAAAGCAATCCTCGACGGAGAGATAAACCCAACCACCGCATTCATGACCGGCAAACTGACCGTAGATGGCGACATGGGGCTGGCCATGAAGCTTTCAGGCGTCCTGTCCTGAATGATCGAAGCCCCTCTTTACGAAGACATCGCAGGCGCTCCCGACAATGGGGCGGCCTACTGGCTGACAACCTGCGATAATGTGCGCATCAGGGTCGCCCATTGGCCTGCCCAGAACGCAAAGGGGACAATCCTGCTCTTTCCCGGCCGCACCGAATACATCGAAAAATACGGCCGGACAGCGAAGGCATTCGTGGAAAGGGGCTTTGCATGCGTGACGATCGATTGGCGCGGCCAAGGCATCGCAGACCGCGTGCATCCAGACCCCGCGGTCGGGCATGTGGATCATTTCCTGGACTATCAACACGATGTTGCGGCGATGATGGATCACGTAGCCGCACTTGATCTGCCAAAGCCTTATTTCCTCGTAGGGCACTCTATGGGCGGGGCCATCGGGCTGCGCGCAGTTATGAACGGTCTGGATGTCGAAGCCTGTGGTTTTTCCGCTCCGATGTGGGGCGTGGAAGGCACGCCGCTTGTGCGCGCCTTTGCATGGTCCATCTCGTTTCTGGCAAAACGCTTCGGCTTCACCCAGCGCTACGCGCCCTGGCAACAGGAAGAGACCTACGTTCTGCACGAGCCGTTTGAGGGGAACACATTGACCACGGATAAAGAAGCATGGGAACGCCTGGGTGAGATGGTGACCAAACATCCCGAAATGGCGCTGGGCGGGGCATCAATGGGATTTCTCTACACAACACTGCGCGAACTCCGCTCCCTTGCGGCACTGCCTTCACCTGACCTGGATTGCGTCACCTTCATGGGGTCCAATGAGGCGATCGTGGATATCGGCCGGATCAAAAGCCGGATGGAAAAATGGCCGCGCGGCAAGCTGGAAATCATCGCCGGCGCACAACATGAGATGCTGATGGACACCGACAAGCTCCGCGACCATCTGATCGACGGCTACGTCACACTTTTTGACGCGAATCTGACTAGGTAATCTCGCTGTCTGCGCGCACTCGGAAACCAGCGGCACGCAACTCGGCTATGGTTTCGGCGACATGTTGCTGATCGCGTGCTTCGATCACGATTTCAAGCTCGGCCTGTTTGAGCGACACAGACTGCATCATGCGCTGGTGGATCACTTCGATCACATTGGCGCCCGCGTCCCCGATAATCCGCGATATATCAGAGAGTTGACCGGGCGTGTCATCGATCTCGAATGTCAGTCGCGTGATCCGGCCATCGCGGACCAAACCGCGCAGGATCAATGTGGACAGCAAGCGCGAATCGATATTGCCACCACAGACCACCAGACCAACCTTCATTCCCTGCAATTCCGGTGCCAGCCTTTCGATCACGGCAAGCCCGGCTCCGGCGGCACCTTCAGCGACGATTTTCTCATGCGAAAGCAGATCGAAAACAGCCGCTTCAATCTCTTGCTCGGTAGCCGTTTCAATGCGGTCCACAAATGCTTTTATCACGGCGACATTTGCCGCGCCCGGCGCACGCACTGCAATGCCCTCGGCCAAGGTCGCACCGTCAAAATGGGTTTCGCCGCCGTCAAAGGCTGCTTTCACCGCGTCAAAATT
Source organism: Yoonia sp. (assembly GCF_042093035.1). Classification (GTDB taxonomy): domain Bacteria; phylum Pseudomonadota; class Alphaproteobacteria; order Rhodobacterales; family Rhodobacteraceae; genus Yoonia. Next base: position 10,296 of record NZ_JBELFI010000028.1, read on the forward strand.
TGCGGCTTGGGCGCCGATCACCAGCACATCCGGCTTCACTGATTTCGCAGCCACCGCCATGCCCGCGATCAAACCACCCCCGCCGATGGGCACCACGATGCAGTCCAGATCCGGTTCCTGCTCAAGCATCTCCAGCGCGACAGTCCCCTGCCCCGCAACCACAACCGGATCATCGAATGGATGCACGAAGGTCATACCCTTTTCGGCGGCCATATCATGCGTGAATTGCACACCCTCATCGAAGTCCTTGCCGTGCAACACAACATCCGCCCCAAAATCCTTCGTGCGCTTCACTTTGTTGAAAGGCGTGCCCTCCGGCATCACAATTACCGCCGGAATACCCAGACGGTGGGCATGATAGGCTACACCTTGCGCATGGTTGCCCGCACTGCATGCAATGACACCAGCCGTTTTCTGCGCGGCGGTCAGGGTGAGCAGTTTTGCCAAAGCACCACGCGCCTTAAACGCGTTGGTGTGCTGCAAATTCTCCAGCTTGAGGTAAAGATCGAACCCCAATTGCAAGGACAGCCGCGCCGCGTAAACCGTGGGCGTCCGCATCGTGGCGGGGCCGATCGCGGCATAGGTGTCGCGGATGAGTTGGGGATCAAGGGTCATGGGGCGCCTCGCGCAGTACAGTCGTGCCACCCTAGCCGCAGACCCCGCCCGGCGAAACCCATTGGCGTGCCCGAATGAAGCGCTATCTTGCATGCATGGCTGACGTGCTGACATTTACCGACCGCGGGATTTATTGCCCTGCCGGGGACTTCTACATCGATCCGTGGAAACCGGTGATGCGCGCCTTGATTACCCATGGGCACAGCGATCACGCACGTCCGGGCATGGGGCGCTATCTGGCAACCTCCGGTACCGCGCCGGTGATGCGGCACCGGCTGGGTGAAATCGAATTGCAGACCACAGGCTATGGGCAGGACATCAAAATCGGCGGTGCGCATGTCTCATTCCATCCCGCAGGCCACGTTCCGGGATCGGCGCAAATCCGTGTGGCGGTGGCAGGTGAGGTCTGGGTCGCATCCGGCGATTACAAAACAGTCGCCGATGGGTTGTCTGAGCCGTTTGAGCCGGTTCCCTGCCACGCCTTCATCACCGAATGCACCTTTGGACTGCCGATCTTCAAATGGACGCCGCAGGACATCCTTGCGCAGCAAATCAACGATTGGTGGGCTGCGACTGCCGCCGCCGGGCGCACCGCAATCCTTGGGGCCTACGCCTTGGGCAAGGCCCAGCGGTTGTTGACAACTGTCAACGCTGATATCGGCCCTATCCTGACACATGGCGCAATTGAAAACACCAATGCAGTCCTGCGCGCACAAGGGATCACCTTGCCAGACACGACACGGGTTACGGCAGAGACCACCAACAAATCCCACCCCGGCGCACTTGTTCTGGCACCGCCCAGCGCGCTGGGGACGACATGGGTCCGGCGTTTCGGCGCATCTTCCACAGCTTTTGCCAGCGGCTGGATGGCGCTGCGCGGTGTGCGGCGCAGGCGCGCAGCGGATCGCGGGTTCATCGTCTCGGACCATGCCGATTGGGACGGGTTGAACGACGCGATCAAAGCCACTGGTGCTACAAAGATTTTCACGACACACGGCTATACGTCTGCCTTTCAGCGCTGGCTCACGGGACAAGGATATGACGCGCATGTGGTCAGCACTGATTATCAGGGCGAGACATTGGACGCCGCAGATGAGCACGCGACATGAAGAATTTTGCAGCACTCTTCAAACAGATTGACGAAAGCACCAAGACCAGCGTCAAAACCGCAGCCTTGGCCGACTATTTCCGAACCGCTGCGCCAGAGGACAGGCTCTGGACGATTGCTTTGTTTACGGGGCGGCGCCCGAAGCGCACAATCACGGCGACAAAACTGCGCGCATGGGCGGCAGAACGCGCCGACCTCCCCGATTGGCTGTTTGGAGAAAGCTACAGCATCGTCGGCGATCTGGCAGAGACGATTGCGCTGGTATTGCCACCCGCCACGATACATGACGAAAAGTCCCTGAGCCACTGGATAGTCTACATAAAATCGCTTTCAATACTTGAGGAAGACGCGCGCAAAGCGGGGATATTGCGGGCATGGGACAGCCTGCCCACGACCGAGCGCTTCTTGTTCACCAAGCTGCTGACCGGCGGGTTTCGGATCGGTGTCAGCGCGAAGCTCATCACGCGCGCGCTGGCGCAGGCCACAGGCCAGCCTGAGCCGGAGCTCACCCACAAACTCATGGGCAGATGGACCCCTGAAACAGCCACATGGGAAACCCTGATCGAGGCTGATGACCCCACCGCCGATCAATCGCGCCCCTATCCGTTTTATCTGGCTCATCAACTGGACGGTTTTGACGCCCTTGGCGCACCCGCTGATTGGAGCGCGGAACGCAAATGGGATGGCATCCGCGGCCAGCTTATCATTCGCCGCGGCACCCATCACCTGTGGTCACGCGGCGAAGACCTGATGACCGACCGCTTCCCAGAGTTTGCGCAACTTACCGACGACCTGCCCGACGGCACCGTGATCGACGGCGAAGTGCTGGCATTCGCCGATGAAGTACCACTGTCCTTCAACGCGCTGCAAAAACGGATCGGTCGCAAGACGGTCCCGAAAAAACTGCTGGCCGAGGCGCCGGTCATCTTGATGGCCTATGACTTGCTCGAACACGAAGGCACCGATATCCGGCACAAACCGCTTCGGGACAGGCGGGCCATTTTAGCCAATCTGGTCGCCGCGACACCCGACACCGCCCCTTTACGCCTGTCCGCAAATGTGCCCTTTGACACATGGGATGCGCTGTCCGAGGCGCGCGACCAATCCCGCGCCCGCAACGCCGAGGGCCTCATGCTCAAGCGCAGCGACAGCCCGTACCTCGCGGGGCGCAAAAAGGGTGACTGGTGGAAATGGAAGATCGACCCGCTGACCATCGACGCGGTGATGATCTACGCGCAAGCCGGACACGGGCGGCGCGCAAATCTCTTTACCGACTACACATTCGCGGTGCGCCACGGCAATGATCTGGTGCCTTTCACAAAGGCCTACTCCGGCCTGACAGACACCGAATTCCGGCAAATCACGACATGGGTGCGCAAGAACACGCTGCAACGCTTCGGCCCCGTGCGCCAGGTCCCGCCGCAACAGGTATTTGAGATCGCCTTTGAAGGCATCCAGGCCAGTTCACGGCACAAATCCGGCATCGCCTTGCGGTTCCCGCGGATGCTGCGCTGGCGGCAGGATAAACCGGCGGATGAGATCAATACGCTTGATGACCTCAAAGAGATGCTCACCAGCTACGGTTAGGGGTTTAACCTCTGCGCTGCGCGCCTATGTTGATAGCAACAACAGACAAAAGGTGCCCCCAATGACCCGTCCAACCCCCGTTTTCGATGCAAACCTCAGTGGCGGCAAAGACCTTGGCAATTTGCCCGAATGGGACCTCAGCGATCTCTACCCCGCCACGGACAGCCCTGAACTTGAACGGGACATGGCATGGCTCGAAACTGAATGCACGGCCTTTGCGGGCGACTACGAAGGCAAACTGGGTGATCTGGACGCAGCGGGCCTTTTGAAAGCGGTGCGACGCTACGAGGAAATCGACGTGATCGCGGGTCGCGTGATGTCGTTCGCGGGCCTGCGCTACTACCAAGCAACCACCGACAGCGCGCGCGCCAAATTCATGGCCGATTGTCAGGACAAGATCACCGATTACACCACGCCGCTGGTGTTTTATGGATTGGAATTCAATCGGCTGGCGGACGTACATCTTGACGGCTTGCTGGCCGCCAACGCAGATCTGGCACGCTATAAACCGGTCTTTGACCGGATGCGGGCGATGAAACCGCACCAATTGTCCGACGAACTGGAAAAATTCCTGCATGACCAATCCACCGTTGGATCAGCGGCATGGAACCGGCTCTTTGACGAAACCATGGCCGGTCTGGAATTCGACGTTGACGGCGAAACACTGGGCCTTGAAGCAACACTGAACCTATTGACCGAACAGGATCGCAGCAAGCGCGAGGCCGCAACCCACGCCTTGGCAGCGGTCTTTCAGGAGAATATCAAGATCTTCTCGCGGGTGCATAACACGCTGGCCAAGGAAAAAGAGATCGAGGACCGCTGGCGCAAGATGCCAACCCCGCAAACCGGACGGCATCTGTCCAACCATGTCGAGGCCGAAGTGGTCGAAGCGCTGCGCAACGCGGTCGTCGCGGCATACCCGCGACTGGCACACCGCTATTATGCGCTGAAGGCGAAGTGGCTGGGACTGGAGCGGATGCAGGTCTGGGACCGCAATGCGCCATTGCCGATGGAAAGCGAAACCATCGTTGATTGGGACGCGGCGACCGAAACAGTCATGTCGGCCTATGCGGAATTTGACCCAAAAATGGCGGAGATCGCCAAGCCTTTCTTCACCGATGGCTGGATTGACGCGGCCGTCAAACCGGGCAAAGCACCGGGTGCCTTCGCGCATCCGACAGTGACGCCAGTACATCCATACGTGATGCTGAATTACCTGGGCAAACCGCGCGACGTGATGACGCTGGCACATGAATTGGGACACGGCGTGCATCAGGTGCTGGCCGCCGAACAAGGAGAATTGCTGTCGTCAACACCACTGACACTGGCGGAAACAGCATCCGTTTTTGGCGAAATGCTCACCTTCCGCAAGATGCTGGACGGGGCGGCCAGCCAGGAAGAACGCAAAGTCATGTTGGCCAATAAGGTCGAGGACATGATTAACACGGTGGTGCGCCAAATCGCCTTTTATGACTTCGAATGCAAATTGCACGCCGCACGCAGTGATGGGGAATTGACACCGGACGATATCAACGCCTTGTGGATGTCGGTGCAGGCCGAAAGCCTTGGCCCGGTGTTTGACTTTGCCGAAGGCTATGAAACCTTCTGGGCCTATATCCCCCATTTCGTGCATTCACCCTTCTATGTCTACGCCTATGCGTTTGGCGATGGATTGGTAAACGCGCTCTATGCCGTCTATGAGGAAGGCGACCCCGACTTCCGCGAGAAATACTTCGATATGCTGCGCGCAGGTGGCTCCAAGCACCACAAAGACCTGCTTGCCCCTTTTGGGCTCGACGCCTCAGACCCGCAATTCTGGAACAAAGGGCTGTCGATGATCGAAGGTTTCATCGATGAGCTGGAAGCAATGGAGGATTAATCTGCGTTGCGCGATAACACGGCCTTCCAAGTACGGTAGGCCTAAGGATCCGCTATGTTTGGATTTGGCGTCAGTCTGCGGGACGGCTGCACCGATAGGGATTGCCATCAGGCAGGCTGCACAGATCGTCAAAAAAGCCGTCTGACAGGCTGTTGTATTGCGGCAAAAGATGATCGCGATCAAGCTGGTCAAGATAGTTCGCGCAGATCGCAATATAATATCGATCCCTGCGCTCCGCGTCTTCGTACCACGATGAAAACGCGTCGGTCGCTGCGTCTTCAATCCGCAATGTCTTGGCAAAGGTCGCCGCAAATCGGGCGGCAATATCCGCCTGTGTTGGCCATGCCGCAAGCGCGTCCCACATTTCGGGCCGCCCTTGTTTGCGGTGAAAGGTCGCCACAACGAGGCTCGTGACACTCGCGTCGGCCTCCATCGCAAAGACTGCATTGGCATATGCCCTCATGGAAAGGTCGAGACCGGGGCAACTGCCGACGTCATACTGCTGAACATGGCGCAGCTCGTGCACGCCAACAGCAAGCGTCAGGCCTGGCGTCATATTACTGGCCAAGACAAGTCGGCGGCCTTCGGGCTGATAATAGCCACGCTCAGCCACCAATGTGTCCGAAAGGCACAGCGTGAGGTCACTGTTCAAAGTTTCTTCAAGCCTGGGAAATGCCGCAACGGCATCCGACATGTTTACATATAGCGCTTCCAGATCGCTGCCAGCTTCGAAGGGGCGTTGGTCACAGTTTAACACCGCCCAGGACTGCGACGCAGCCAGCACAAGCCAGATCGCATGGGCCATCACACGCCGCCCGTTGGTCATTGATGCAACATCAAAGTAGCTGGGCTCCCATCAGGCACGTCGCAATCAGTCAAGCTCTGTCCAAGGCCAGGGTTTGACCTCGCTGTCAGCGGTTTGATAGCGGGCGGCCTTGGCCATCCACACGCCCATGGTCGTACCCATACCTGCCAATTGCTCATTGGGCTGGCGATTGTTGAAGACCATGATTAGAAATTGCGCCACGGTCATAATACCCAACAAAGTGGAGGCCATGGACATCAGCACAGCGATAATCACCATGTTGAGAAGGCGGATCCAGATGTTGTCGTAATCCGTTTTTACGTCAATATCGTCAGCTCTGTCATCTTGCGGCATCGTCATCTCCTCTTACGGGCGCGGCCCGGCTTCGAAAACCATGTCAATCATGTGTTGGGTCCCGCGCGAAAATGAAAGAGGGCACGGATAATCGGCACCATTCTGCACAGCATCGCCGAAGTTTTCCACCTGCTTTACATACTGATTGAAGCCCGGCCAACGCTCTGAAACAACCTTGCGGCCATTGTTTTCCAAAGTCAATTCAGCCACATCAAAGGTGTTTGCGTTGAAAGGGCAATGCAAACGCAAGATGCCCTTGTCGCCATGAAACACCATTTCCTGACGCGGAAACATCCGCATCGAAACCGTGGCAGCATAGGTAAAATCAGGGAAAATCGCGGCAACCTGCGCAAATACATCCACATCATTCTCAAAGCGGAGATTCGCATAAGGGATTGATACCGGCTCCTGCCCGGTTACGAACCGGGCGCCGCCAAAAGTGTAGACGCCAATATCACGTAATCCACCGCCGCCCTTCTGCGGGCTATTGCGGATATTGGCCGCGTCATCATTGAAATAGCTGAAGGTCGCATCGACATGGACCAGCTTGCCGATCGCACCCGATTGCAGCAGGTCGCGTGCCCGGATAAATTGCGGGTGATGCACGATCATATAGGCCTCTGCCGCCAAAAGGCCCGACTGTGCACTGGCAGCGATCAGCTCATCGTATTCCGCAGCATGGAGGGTCATCGGCTTTTCACAAAGCACATGCTTGCCCGCTGCAAGCGCCTTGAGCGACCACTCCAAATGCAAATGGTTCGGCAATGGCACATAAACCGCGTCAATCTGCGAATCCGCGAGCAAGCCATCATAGCTGTCGTAGGTTTTCAAATCCGGCGCAAACGCCTGAAACCCTTCCGCCTTGCGCAGATCAGATGTCGCCAAGCCCGCAAGTCGCGCACCCTTTGCAGCATGGATCGCGGGCGCCATGTCACGCATCGCAAAATTCGACGCGCCCAGGATACCCCAATTCAAATGTGCCATGTCATCACCCCTTTGACGTAGATGCTAGCGCCACCAGCCCCGAATTGAAAAGGCACAGTTCTTCTTCGGAGCAAAAAATATCCCCGCCGGAGGCTCCGACGGGGACAAAACATTTCACACCACTTCAGATGGCATCATGCGGTCGCCAGCATACCCTTTTCGCGGGCCAGCTCCTGCATCTTGCTCTGCAACTTCTCAAAGGCGCGGACTTCAATCTGACGGATGCGTTCACGGCTCACGTCATATTGCCCGCTGAGATCCTCCAGTGTCACTGTTTCTTCGGACAAACGGCGCTGCATGAGAATGTCTTTCTCACGATCATTAAGCACACCCATCGCCTCTGCCAGCAACTCACGGCGGGCATCAAGCTCATCACTGGCTTCATAATCGGCGGCCGTGTTTGCACTTTCGTCCTCAAGCCAGTCCTGCCACTGGGCCGCACCTTCGCCATCCGCACTCACCGTCGCATTCAAAGAGGCATCACCCCCGGACAAACGACGGTTCATGGAAATCACCTCCGTCTCGGTCACACCGAGATCATTGGCAATGCGGGCCACGTTTTCAGGACGCAGATCACCGTCTTCCAAAGCACCAATCCGGTTCTTTGCCTTGCGCAGGTTAAAGAACAACTTCTTCTGCGCAGAGGTCGTGCCGAGCTTCACCAAAGACCAGGACCGCAGGATATATTCCTGGATCGAGGCGCGGATCCACCACATGGCATATGTCGCCAAACGGAACCCCTTTTCAGGATCAAACCGCTTCACTGCCTGCATCAGCCCGACATTGGCCTCGGAAATCACCTCAGCCTGGGGCAAGCCATAGCCGCGATAGCCCATCGCAATCTTGGCCGCCAATCGCAGGTGCGACGTGACCATCTTGTGGGCCGCTTCGGTGTCCTCATGGTCCACCCAGCGTTTGGCCAGCATGTATTCTTCTTCCGGCTCCAACATCGGGAATTTCCGGATTTCTTGCATATAACGGTTCAGCCCACCCTCTGGGGTTGGTGCTGGTAAATTCTTATAGTTGCTCACTGTCTCTGCCCTCCTATGTTTAAAGGCTTAACATCGATATGGGGACGTCTGAATGGACATACAAGTACCACTGATACGTTTCCGATAACTTAATATGAACCGTCCGGTTCAGTTTTGCGAGGGCTTGTCGCGTGCATTCACGCACATGGGATCGTATATTTCAGACCCCTGCCCGCAAATCCGACAACAGCGACGCCATGTCGGTTGGCATTTTGGCCTCAAACTCCAGAAATTCGCCAGAAACCGGATGTTCAAAGCCCAATGTCGCCGCATGCAATGCCTGCCGCCCGAAACCAGCCACCGCTGCGACCCCATCCTCGCCCACCGCCTTGGCAGAGAGCTTACGGCGCCCGCCATAAACAGAATCCCCAATCAAGGCATGACCACAATGCGCCATATGGACACGAATCTGATGGGTGCGCCCGGTTTCCAACCAACATTCAATCAACGAAGCACAGGGCGGCTGTCCAATGGGCGCGATGATGCGCGCACGGGTCACCGCATGGCGACCTTCGGTAAATGACACGGCCTGCCGTTGCCGATCCGTCCGATGGCGGCCCAAAAGGGTCTGGATCTTCAATATATTGCCCGCCTCAAAAGAGGTCCCCTTGATGCCACGCAGTCTTGGATCGTTCTGGTCCGGCACGCCATAACAAACGGCAAGATAGCGACGGGCGACCGTATGTGCCGCGAACTGATCCGCCAAATGATGATGCGCGCGATCCGATTTGGCGACGACAAGCAGGCCGGTTGTTTCCTTATCAATACGGTGAACAATGCCGGGGCGCTTCATGCCGCCAACACCGGACAGGCTGTTGCCGCAATGATGGATCAGTGCGTTAACCAACGTCCCCCCCGGGGTGCCGGGAGCCGGATGCACGACCATACCACTCGGCTTGTTCACCACAATCAGGTCGTCATCCTCGTAAACCACATCCAAGGGAATATCCTCGGCTGAAATATGACTTTCCGCGGCCTTGGCGACAGACACAACAATCTGTGCGCCCTCTGCCACACGAAACCGGGGGTCGGTGACAACAACACCATCAACCGCAACCGCACCATCCGCAATCAGCCTGGCCAAGCGCGACCGGCTGAGCGACGCCGCTTCCGGCACATCACGTCCCAACGCCTTGTCCAGACGCGCCGGCGGCGCGGGCGCTATTTCAAAAGCAACCTGTTCCATCATCTTGCTCTGAAAACTCCCGCCGGAGGCACCTGCCCGCGCGAATTGCGCAGCTGCCTATTATCAAACACCGATACCAAAAAGGGGTGAGTGGTACCACCTCCTGGTCTCGAACCAGGGACCTCTTGATCCACAATCAAGCGCTCTAACCTACTGAGCTAAGGCGGCACAGGGCGGGATTTAGCGACATGCGCGCGCGATTGCAAGTCCCTCAAAAGGTAATCTGCCAAGTCTCTTCGACCAAATCGACACCAAAGGAATTGACCTCTTTCGCACCAACGCGCTGCAACCCGTTGCGCGCATAGATCGCACCCGCTGCGCGGTGGCTTTCATGGGTCCACAGCGTCAGCCCCGCATATCCCTTCGCCTCGGCAAACCGAAGGCACTCCGTCAAGAGCGCCTGTGCGACGCCAGTTCCCCGCGCTTCTGGAACGACAAAGAACAAACGCAGCTTGGCCGTCCTGTCATCCTTGCGGACGCAAAAGATTGAACCCAAGCGTTGTCCAGCGCCTTGCGCGATCCAACCGGCCTGCATTTCCTGCGCCTCACACGCCAGGAACGCCTGCAAGATGGACCCAACCAGTGGTCCGAAACTGTCGTCGAAACCTTCTACTTCGCGGTAGTGGCGGGCGTGCTGGTCCGCCAACCAACCCGCATCATCGGCGGAAAATCTGCGCAGCTCAAATTCCATGCTCCCAGAGTGCCGCCACCGCGCTTGCCAATCAAGCCCTGCGCGCTGTAGATAAGCGGCTCATCAAGCCGCTGAGGATCGACATGGGTATCAACAACGAACGCGACATCGAGGCGAATATGCAAATCGGCCCGACCGATCTGGGCATGGTCCGGATTTTCATTGAGGCCGGCGACGTGGAAATTCCGATGGATTTTGAACCCGATGAGGCGATTGAGATCGCAGATGAGATCAAAGCCGCAGCGATGGCGGCGCGGAGCGTCAAAAAGCGTTAACAAAACCCGGATCACGCGCGGCCTGTGCGCGCATGGCCGCGTGACGCGCGAATTTCTGCACCATCACTTTGCGCCGTGCCGCCGCAAGCTTGGCCTCCGGCCCCATCCGAATGATCTCAGCATCATAGGCGTCGGCCAGGATCAGGCCCGTTTCATCGGGCAGCAGCTCTGTCGGAAAATCACCGTCGACGGCCCAGAAGAACCGGTCACACCAAGCCAGATACCCCTGCCATTTGCGGTCTGATTGAAAATCGGCCCGGCTGGACTTGCATTCCACAATCCAGATTTCACCCTTTGGCCCCAGCGCCATCACATCCACACGCAGCCCAGACGTCGGGACCAGTTCCTCCACCGTTACAAAATCATGCCCGCGCAACGCACGTGATACACCCCGCGCCAGAAGTTGGCCGGGCATCATCTGTAGCTGGGGGGCGTCGCCTTGCATGCCGCGAAAAATGAACAATACGTGAACAGATAACAAGTCCAAATATTTAATGTATACGATTTGGAAAGTATATCGGCTGGATTGGCTGTTCTTGCTGACATTGGTCCGCTTTTGGAAACAACGCTTTTACGAACCATTTATTCATTTTTTACAAATGCTTAACTTGTTATTTGATGCCAAAATTTGCTCTATTTCTCGCCAATGTGACGCAAATCGGGCGAAATGCAGCGCCGTGTTGGGGCAAATGCCTTAGCCACGTCACGTTTTCGTCCGCTTTCGCTTCTAGACTTATCTTCACAGACAAGAGGGAACAAAAAACATGGAACTGCTCACATCAATCAGCTTTTTTGAAGTCGCTATGGCGCTCCTTTTCGTTGGCTTGGCTGAACGTGTCCTGCTCGCTTATGCCCCCGCCGAAATGGTGGGCCGCAATGGTTGGCTTCTGCGCGGTGATATCGAAGAATAATCGGCACCACCGCCCCTTGCTCTTTCGCACAACGCCCCCTACCTAATTGCCTGACGGTTACTGCGCTTCTTGTAAACAGCAGGCACAAATCCAGTGGCCTTAAGCAAATCCGAGGGAGCTGGCTCTGTTCTGACCCTGGTCTGATTATCTGGCGCCCACCTGTACATACAGGTCCTCGGGATGAGTTGCCTCTACGGTTGCCGTGGTTTCCGTCACTCTTGACCCGCAGTCTGCGTCATCAAATCATCCGGTCTTTCGTCTTTGCGGCCGCCCGCACCGGGATCGTCATGCCCCGTTGCGGCCCGTCGTCCTCGTCCTCCTCCGCATTGAGCATCAGCATGATCGCGAATTGCACGCCGCCAAAAACCGTCCCATTAAAGAACCACTGCAAAAAGACGGCCAGCCAGCCGATGTCGGACCCCATTACAAGGCGGCGCAATCCGACGACATCAAACCACAAGATCAGTCCTACAAATATCGCGGACAGCACAAAGCCAATGGCGCAATGCCGCAGATAGAGCCGCATCAGGTCGGGTTCAGGTTCTTGGTTCATTGTTCCGCTCACCAGCCCAAAATAGCCCGGTCGCGGAAAATGGCAACGCGATCTACGCGCCGAATGCCGCGGGCTGCGCTTCACGGGCCATATGATCCAGCACCGCGTTGACGAATTTCGGTTCCTTGTTGTCGGCTGAGAATGCCTCGGCCACGCCGACAAATTCCTTTATCACGACTTTGGGCGGCGTGTCTTTCAGGACCAACTCCGCCCCTGCTGCCCGGAACAGCGCCCGCCAGGTCGGATCAATGCGCGCAATCGGCCATTTTGCGACCAAAGCGCGATCAGTCATCTGGTCAATTGCCGCCTGCTCGTTGACGGCGTTTTCCATCAATGCGCGGAACGTATCCACATCCCCTTCGGTCATTTCTCCCTCTTCATAGGTGGCCCCGAAGCGGTGGTCTTCAAATTCGCGGAGGATCGCATCAACGGTCTGGCCGGATGCTTCCATCTGGAACAACGCCTGGACGGTATAGAGCCGTGCCGCTGATTTCATTTTGCGTTTTTGATTGTTTGAAAGGGTCATGCGCGCGTCTTGTCATCTGTATCACCGGCCATCAGGATTTCATGGGTGAAGCCCACGCCCTTTTCAGCCTTGCCCCACTTACGGGCGAGCGCGATCAGGTGCAAGGCCGCAGCCGCAGCCCCGCCGCCTTTGTTCATTTCAGCCGGATCAGCGCGCACTTCCGCCTGCGCACGGTTTTCAACCGTCAGGATGCCATTGCCAATGCAAAACCCTTGCAGACCCAGAAGCTGGATCGCGCGGCTGCTATCGTTGCAGACCGTATCGTAGTGGGTGGTTTCACCGCGGATCACACAGCCGAGGGCCACGTAGCCGTCGAAATGCGACATCCGTCCTGCGATGCCGATCGCGGTCGGGATTTCCAGCGCACCGGGCACTTCGACGATCTCCCAAGTCGCACTGGCTTTTTCGATTTCAGCCTTGGCACCGGCAATCTGGTTGTCGGAGATGTCTTTGTAGTATGGCGACGCGACGATCAGAACCTTGACCGGCTTGTCAAACGTCGGTAGCGGCATGATATAATGAGACGGTGCTGCCATTATCCAATCACCGAAACTTTGCGTGTGCCCACGATCTCAAGCCCGTAGGCGTCAAGCCCCACGACTTTGGGCTGCGGCGAGTTGGTCAGCAATTCAATTTCATGCAAGCCCAACGAGGACAATATCTGCGCGCCAAGACCATATTGGCGCAGGGTTTGCGGTGAGGCCTCTTCAGCCTGATCCAGTTTCATATGCACGTCACGCAGCAGGACGAGCGCGCCACGCCCTTCTTGCGCGATCACATTCATCGCGTCGCCAAATTCGTTCCGCCGACCCCGTGGACCCGTCCCCAAGACATCGAGCATCGGGTCCATGGCGTGCATCCGCACCAACACAGGCCCAGGCGTGGTGATGTCCCCTTTGATGAGCGCGATATGTTCCGCCCCTTGCGTTTCATCGGTGTAGATGCGCATCTCCCACGTCCCACCGAATTCGGAGGTGATCGTGTCGGTCGCGCGCACCCGCACAAGATTGTCGTGCCGACGGCGGTAGGCGATCAAATCGCTGATAGTCCCGATCTTGAGGCCATGCAGTTGCGCAAATGCCACCAGATCCGGCAGGCGCGCCATTTCGCCGTCTTCTTTCATGATCTCGCAGATCACCCCCGAAGGATTCAACCCTGCCAGCCGCGCGATATCGACTGCCGCTTCGGTATGCCCCGCGCGCACCAGCACGCCGCCATCGCGTGCGCGCAGCGGGAACACATGCCCCGGTGTCGCGATATCCGACGCTGAATTTGACGCGTCAATGGCGGTGGCCACTGTTCGCGCGCGGTCATGGGCGGAAATGCCGGTGCTGACACCTTCACGCGCTTCGATGCTGACGGTGAAGGCTGTTTCATGGCGCGAGGAATTATGCGACGCCATCAGTGGCAAGCCCAGCGCGTCGATCCGTTCACCCGGCAGTGTCAGGCAGATCAGCCCGCGCCCGTGCTTGGCCATGAAGTTGATCGCATCCGGTGTCGCCATCTGTGCAGGGATCACCAGATCGCCTTCGTTTTCGCGGTCTTCGTGGTCCACGAGCACGAACATGCGCCCGTTGCGTGCGTCTTCGATGATCTCTTCAATCTTGCTGATCGCATCAGACCAATCGCGTTCGACCTGACCGGGGCTTTCAAAATGCGTACTC
>NZ_JBELFI010000029.1:0-24380 GCF_042093035.1 Yoonia sp.
GATTCCTGTTGCAACAACTGACACGCGCATTTTGCCTTCCATCCCGGTATCCAGAGTGGAGCCAACGATGATATTTGCGTCCCCGTCAACCTTTTCGCGGATCTTGTTGGCGGCCTCATCCAGTTCAAACAACGTCAGGTCGTAACCGCCTGTAATGTTTATCAGAACGCCCTTAGCGCCTTCCAGAGAAATCTCATCCAGAAGCGGGTTCGCGATGGCTTTTTCGGCGGCTTGAATGGCGCGGTTTTCGCCTTCGGCTTCGCCTGTGCCCATCATCGCTTTGCCCATCTCATCCATCACAGCACGGACGTCTGCAAAGTCGAGGTTAATCAGGCCCGGACGCACCATCAGGTCCGTCACGCCCTTCACACCTTGGTAAAGGACATCATCCGCGAGCGCGAAGGCTTCGGTGAATGTGGTGTTTTCATTGGCCAGGCGGAAAAGGTTCTGGTTGGGAATGATAATCAGCGTATCGACGACCTTCTGGAGCGCTTCAACACCCGCCTCGGCCTGTTTCATGCGCTTGGCGCCTTCAAACTGGAATGGCTTGGTGACAACACCCACCGTCAGAACGCCCAATTCACGGGCCGCTTGGGCAATGATCGGTGCAGCACCGGTACCCGTTCCGCCACCCATGCCGGCAGTGATGAAGCACATATGCGCGCCTGCCAGATGATCGACAATCTGTTCGATGCTCTCTTCGGCGGCGGCGGCACCAACGGTCGCCCGCGCGCCCGCGCCAAGACCTTCGGTGACTTTCAGACCCATCTGGATTTTGGACGCAGCGCGTGATTGCTGCAGCGCCTGTGCATCCGTGTTTGCGACCACAAATTCGGTGCCATCAAGCTCTTGCTCGATCATATTGTTGACGGCGTTGCCACCCGCACCGCCGACACCAAACACTGTAATGCGTGGTTTCAGTTCTTCATGCCCAGGAAGGGAGAGATTCAAAGCCATAAGTCGATCCGCCTGTTTTTTAAATTTCGCCCGTGCCCCCGGGCTATCACTGCTTATTGGACCCAACGATAGCAAAGTGATGCTGAAAGGTCACGACAAAAACACAAAATTGACACCAAATCTGGACAAAAACCTTGACCACTCACCGACAATTCGACGGACAGGCAAGATATTGCGCATTACCAGTTGTCCTTGAACCATTTTACCGCCCGTTTGAGCGATCTGGCCGGATACCGGTCGGCCGGAATTTCAAAATCCCACCATTCGTCTTGGGGATTCGCGGCAAAAAGCGTCAGCCCGACAGCGCTTGAAAAAGCCGGGCCAATTGCCGCCTGCGGCAAACCCTGTACCCGCAATGGCCGTCCCAAACGCACCTGTTGGCCGAGAATCTTGCTGGCCAAACCGTCAAGTCCGGGGATCTGGCTGCCCCCGCCGGTCAGCACGATCTGTTGACCGGGCAAATGTTCAAATCCGGCGGCATCAAGACGCGCGCGGACTTCTTCCAAAATCTCTTCCACACGGGGGCGCATAATGCCGATAAGCTCTGCCCGGCTCACGGTGCGCCGATCATGTTCCCAATCGCCGGTGTCGCCGCCGATCTCGATCATCTCGCGGTCGTCCATGCCAGTCGCCATGACGCCACCGTAGAATGTCTTGATCCGCTCCGCCGTTGCCGTTGGAATTTGCAAGCCCATAGAGATGTCCGAGGTCACATGCTCACCGCCCATACGCACGCTATCGGCAAAGATCATGTGTTTTTTCATGAAGACCGACAGGCCGGTGGAACCACCCCCCAGATCAATACAAGCCGCACCCAGCTCCTGTTCATCCTCAACAAGCGATGACATGCCGGAGACATAGGCCGAAGATGCAATGCCCGCCAACTCAAGGTCGCACCGCTTGATACAATGAAACAGATTCTGCACCGCGGTCGCATCGACGGTCAGCATGTGCATATCCGTCGTCAACCGATTGCCAATCTGGCCACGCGGATCACCAAGACCAGAACGGTGATCCAACGCGAAATTCACTGGTTGCGCATGAATGACCTCTCGATCAGCGCCATAATCAGGCACATCGCATGACGCCATCACCTGAGAAATATCCTGCTCGGTCACAACACCGCCTGTCACATCCAGCGACCCATCTAGCCCGTATGAACGCGGGCGCGCCCCGGACAGGCAGGCAATCACATGATCCACCCGAACATTTGCCATCTTCTGGGCGGCCTGCACAGCCGTGCGGATCGCACGTTCCGTTTCCTGCATCGCCTCGATTTCGCCAAAGCGCACGCCACGCGACCGGGTTGTGGCGGCACCGATCACCCGAAATTGCGACTGGCCGGCGAGCGACCCCACCCCATCTGCGCCGCGGAACTGTTCCGGGCCATCAAAGCGCAGCACCAGGCAGGCAATCTTGGATGAGCCGACATCCAAAATGGCGACCACCCCGCGTTGCATCGCTGCTTTGCGCATTTGCCGCATTGCGCGTTGGCTGTCATATAGATCGCCCATCAGTGGTCCACCCCGTTTATGTTTGTTGTTGTTTCGCCCCGGCGCAACGCGGCGGCGGCTTCTTTGCTCATCCGCAGCGTTGGTCGGTTCGCGTTGCGCATATCCACAACGGCGACATCGCGGCTCAGCATATTTTGTGCCGTATCCAGCGCGATCACACGATCAACGGCTCTGACCGGCGCATCGGCCGGCAGGAGAATGCGCTGATCGCGATCAAGCACGATATCCCAACGCCGTTCACCCATCCGCACCAAACCACGGGTGCGCGCCATCAGCGGGCCGGAAACCGCAAATATCGCCAAGGCTTCCTGAATGTTATCTTCGGCGCCGTCGCCCGCGATCAATGGCAGATCAAGTCGATCTGAGCGGGCACGGATTTGCCCGGACCGGACCCCGCCAGCATCAATCAAACGCAAGGTTTGGCCATCCCGCCAGAGCGCCACAGCCACACGCGGCGTCAGCCGCACTTCCAAGGCGCCAGCCTGACCAATGCGCACGCTGGCGGATTTGATCTGTTCCAGGTTCTCGATGTTGGCACGAATGCCCTCAAGATCGAGCGCGAAGGACGAAACGGGGAAATCAGTGGGAAGCAATGTTGCGACATCCGCCATCGCCGCTGCTCCGGCACCCGTCACATTCATCGATTGCACCATGAATTGCGGGCGTTCCTGAAAGCTTTGCAGCGTGTCTGCCACCTTTGCATCAAAGGCGGAGCGGTTGTCGGGGCTGGCGAACCACACAGCCGCAATACCCGCAATCGTAAGCATCGGCACACCAATTTTCGTGGCTATGCGGACGCCCGGTGTCAACATCCAGCGCTGGAATCGATACCCCAATCGCGACGGGGCCGGATCGCGCGGTGGGCCATCGATAGAGGTGCGCCTTATCAACGATCGCATGATGCATCCTCCACCATCCAGGCGCAAAGCTGCGGGAATGTGATCCCGACATGCGCGGCTTGCTCAGGTGTCAGCGAGGTTGGCGTCATACCCGGTTGCGTGTTGGTTTCGAGCAGGATCAAACCATCAAGCCCGCGCGCCTCATCCCAACGAAAATCAGTACGACTGATACCACGGCAACCCAAAGCCTGATGCGCTCGCACGGCGTATTCCATGCAGGCATCAAAAACCTCTTGCGGGATATCCGCAGGTAAAACATGGCGCGACCCGCCGGGGGCATATTTGGCCTCATAGTCGTACCAGCCATCGGTCAGAATATCGGTGACCGTCAGCGGCACATCACCCATCACGGTTGTTGTCAGCTCGCGACCGGGCGCAAAAGCCTCGACCATGACTTCAGCAGGCATTTCGGCCGCCAATTGCGGTGGATCGTTGGCATCTTCATGCACGATATAAATGCCAACGCTGGAGCCTTCATTGTTCGGCTTCACAACATAGGGTGGCGGCATGACATGGGTTTGGCGAACGTCATCGGCCTTGGCCAGGATGCTGTCTACGACGGGCAGACCTACTTTTCGGTAGACGTCCTTTGTGCGCTGCTTATCGAGCGACAATGCGGACGACAGAATGCCTGAATGCGTATAAGGGATCTGGAGCCATTCAAGGATGCCCTGCACCGCACCATCCTCACCCCAACGGCCATGCAGCGCATTGAAAACAACATCCGGTGCAATCCCTGTCAGACGCGCAGCAACATCGGCGCCCGCATCGAGCGCCTCCACGTTGTAACCTGCGTCCCGCAAAGCTGCCGCACATTCACGACCCGAGCTGAGCGAAACATCGCGTTCCGCCGAGGGGCCGCCCATGAGGACAACAACTTTCGGGTTTGTCCTGCTCGACATACCCTACCGCCTTTGATCGCGGGTCTTTTTCGACCCGTCATTTGGTGATCCATTTTCTGGATCGTGGCCATTTTTGGCCCGTTATTCATCGCGGCCGGGCACCTCTCGGTCACCGACCCGCATAATTTCCCATTCTAGCGTGATCCCTTGGCTAGCGTAAACCTTTTTCCGCACGTCTTCGCCCAAATCCTCAAGTTCTGCGGCCGTCGCGTCCCCGGCGTTTGTCAGGAAATTCGGATGTTTGGCGTTCATGACTGCCCCGCCCAGCGCCGCACCGCGCATTCCTGCGTTCTCAATCACTTTCCATGCCTTCAGATCATGCACGTCATCCGACCTGCCGGTCGAGGAAAACCCCACCGGATTGCGAAACGTTGAGCCAGCCGTGCGATCTTTGGTAGGTTGCGTTTCATCGCGTTTTGCCAGTTGATCTGCCATACGCTGATGAAGGATCTCAGGCGCCTCTCGCGGTGGTGTGAAACGGGCGCCAACAATCACCGCGCCGGCTGGCAAGCTGCTTTGGCGGTAACCAAAGGCCATGTCGCGCGGTGCGCGTTCTTCGATCTCTCCCGCACGGGTCACGACCGTCACGGCCGTCACGACATCCGCTACATAATCGCCATAGCAGCCCGCGTTCATCCGCACTGCACCGCCAATCGTGCCGGGGATGGTGCGCAGGAAAGTCAGGTTGAACCCCGCATCCGCCGACTTGCGTGCCACATGTGCATCAAGTGCTGCCGCCCCTGCATGGACGTGATCTGCGCCAATCTCAATGGCGTTGAAGCCGCGTCCAAGACGGACGACGACACCCCGAATGCCGCCGTCTCGCACAATCAGATTGCTGCCGACGCCTATTGGGAAAACTGGAATTTCTGGATCAATGGCGGCAAGAAAATCCGCCAGATCTTCCACATCGGCAGGCTGAAACAAGACCTCAGCCGGACCGCCCACGCGCAGCCATGTCAGATCAGCCAAGACGCGGTGTGGTGTCAGCCTGCCGCGCACCTTGGGGAGGTCAAGCATCGTCAAACCTCCCGATCATCGCGTTTGCGTAAAAGCCAGCCAAGCAATCCACCCGCGATTGCGCCCAGCGTTGCAGGCACTACGACCAACATGGCAACGCCCGTTGCAAAGACTGGATTGACGCCGAATGTCCCGCCGCCCGCATAGATAAAGACGACCAAAGTCGCCCCGATCACGGAGCCAATCGACAGCGCCAACCCGCTTTGGCCTTCCCGCATCAGCCAGGTCAGCAGCAAAAACGGCACGATTGCCGCGATCAGCATACCGCCAAAGATCAATAGTTGTATCACGTCAGCCCCCTTTGAGCCGTTCCTGCAACCAACGCCACAAAAAGTAAACCGGCCAACGCAAGACCAATCCGCCAACCAAAAGGCCCAGGAGCCCCATCATGACCCCGTTTTGCCAAGTCACCCAGATGAGCACTGGCACGCCAATTGCCATTAGTACATAGGCGCGCCGCCAGTGATTGTCGGTGGATGGGATAACGGACAAAATGAACGCCAGCACGACCCAAAGACCAATCAACAGAATCCCCGGCATTAGCCCTGCAAACGCTCCGGCAGGCGATTGGCCCAAGTGCTAATGGTACCGGCACCAAGACAGACAACCATATCGCCGGGGCTGGTTTGTTCGCGCACAAGGCGCTCCAATTCATCCTCGGATTCAACTATGCGCGCATGACGATGCCCGTGCCGGATCAGGCCCGCGACCAGATCCGCATGACTGGCGCCCTCAATCGGCTCTTCTCCGGCTGAAAAGACCTCTGAAATGCCCACGACATCTGCGTCGTTAAAGCAGGCGCAAAATTCCTCAAAGTGATGCGACAGGCGGCTGAAACGGTGCGGTTGATGGACCGCGATAACACGGCCTTCGGTCGCTTGACGCGCGGCTTTCAGCACAGCAGCGATCTCAACCGGATGGTGGCCATAATCGTCGATAATTGTGACACCGTTGATCTCTGCCACCTTCGTGAAGCGGCGATTGACGCCCTTGAACCCCTTCAAGGCGGCGCGGATTTCATCCTTCTTCATGCCAAGGTGCCGGGCAACAGCGACCGCAGACAACGCGTTGGAGACATTGTGGTCCCCCGGCATCGGCAGCACACAGTCTTCGATCATCGCGTTCTCGACCTGCAATGCGATGTCAAAATGCGCATGGCCATTCTTATAGCGCAAATTGACCGCCCGAATATCGGCCTGTGCGTTGAAGCCATAGGTCACGACACGACGATCGGTGATCTTCCCGACCAGTGACTGCACATCCGGGTCATCGGTGCAGCACACGGCCAGCCCATAGAAGGGAATGTTTGACACGAATTCGTAAAAGCCCTGATGGAGCGCCCCTTCGGTGCCCCAATGTTCCATATGTTCCGGGTCGATATTGGTGACAATCGCAATGGTCGCGGGCAGGCGGTTGAATGTGCCATCGCTTTCGTCGGCCTCAACAACCATCCACTCGCCCTGCCCCATGCGTGCATTCGAGCCGTAGGCATGAATGATACCACCGTTGATGACCGTGGGATCAATGCCACCCTCATCGAGCAGGGCCGCGACCATTGTGGTCGTCGTTGTTTTGCCATGCGTGCCCGCAACTGCCACATTGGATTTCAGGCGCATCAATTCAGCGAGCATCTCCGCGCGGCGCACAACAGGCAGGCCTCTGGCGCGTGCGGCGTCCAGCTCCGGATTGCCCGGTTTGATCGCAGAAGATATCACGATAACCTCTGCCCCTTCCAGGTTTTCCGCGCGCTGGCCTTCAAAGATGATCGCGCCCAAAGACTTGAGACGATCGGTGATCTTGGAGGCCTTCAGATCAGAGCCTTGTACACTATAACCATGGTTCAACAGCACCTCGGCGATACCGGACATGCCGATGCCGCCGATGCCAACAAAATGGATAGGGCCCACATCAAGGGGCAGTTTCGTTGCTGCATTCATCGCAAGGGCTCCATCCATCATTTTTGGGCCAACTCTTCTACAAGGGCAACCAAACGGTCGGTTGCATCCGGCACACCGCAGGCCAAGGCCGCTTGCGCCATTTTCAACATGCCGGCTTCATCTGACAAAAGGGCCGCCAGTCTTTCAGTGAGCGGGGCGACATCAAACTCCGCCTCGCTCATGATCTGTGCCGCACCCGCGTCCACCAATTGACGGGCGTTTGCGGTCTGTTCGTCGCGAATAGCGCTGGCAAATGGCACCCACAAGGCCGGACGCCCTATGATGCTGACATCGGCAACAGTTGACGCCCCCGCCCGCGAGATCACCAATTGCGCATCCGCCATCCGGCGCGGCACATCATCAAAAAATGTCTGAACATCTGCCTTGAGAAGCTCGCTTTCGTAATAGTCAGTGACACGGTCCATGTCTTCCGGACGCGCCTGATGCGAGACACGGATGTTGCGGCGCAAATGCTCTGGCAGGGCCGCAATCGCAGGCGGGACGACGTCAGACATGATGCGCGCACCCTGAGAGCCCCCCATCACCAACAGCGACATCGGATAATCCCCCGGCGCAATATAGGGCGCGCCTGCATGGTCCAAAACCGCTGCGCGGACCGGATTGCCGGTATGCGTACCTTCCACACCGGCAGGCAAAGCCGTCGGCCAAGTCCCGCATGCAATCCGGTCCACGCGTTTGGCAAAAAGCTGGTTCACACGACCAAGCACACCGTTTTGCTCATGGATCATGCGCGGAATGCGCAGAATCCAAGCGGCGGCCATCGCAGGGATCGCTGGATAGCCTCCAAAACCAACGACAACGGCAGGGCGTTCGCGCAACATGCGCCATTTCGCAGCCCCAATGCCTGCCATAATCCGAAACGGCACCAGCAGCTTGGCCGCGATGCCACCGCGCGCAAAGGTGGCGCTGCCGACAACGGTGACCGCAACCGCATCGGGAAAGCCGCCCGCATAGCGCGCGCCGCGCACATCTGTCGAAAGCTTCACACGCCAGCCCTTGGCCAGCATCGCCTCCGCCAGCGCCTGCGCAGGGAACATATGCCCACCCGTGCCACCGGCTGCGATCACCAGCAATGGCGCCGTCATCGGTTTGCCCGGCGCATCAGGATATCACCCATCTCTCCTTGCGGGCGCGTCCGCGTGAATGCCAGCAACATGCCGACGGCGATCCCGCTGGCAATCAACGATGAGCCACCATAAGACACAAATGGAAGCGTCATGCCCTTTGCAGGCAAGAGCCGGACCGCAACACCCATGTTAATCATCGCCTGTACACCAAACATCGTAACCAGACCGGTCCCGGCAAGGCGAATAAAGACATCCCGTTCTTTCATCAGCCGCAAAAGCGAGCGCACGACGATCACCCCATAAAGAACGATAATCACCAGAACACTTATCAACCCGTATTCCTCTGCGGCGACAGCGATGATGAAATCGGTATGGGCATCGGGCAGCGACCACTTCACTTGACCCTCGCCAACGCCTACGCCGAAAAAGCCACCCTCACGAATAGCGTTTGTGGCATAACCAAGCTGCGTGGTCGGGTCCAGATCGGGGGACAAAAACCCGTCAATCCGGCGCGCGAAATGTTCCGAATTCGCATAGGCCACGGTACCCGCCAAAAACACCAGTCCGGCAAGAACAATCAAAAGCAGCATCGGCACACCGACGACGAAATACATCACGCCCCATGCAAACAAAACAAGTGCAGCCTGCCCGAAGTCAGGTTGCAATGCGAGCATGAGCACAATGACGATCGTCAAAACAAAGGAATATATTTTTCCGGGTGGCCCGCCCAACTGCGTCGAAGCTGCAAACAGCCAAGCCGCCATGACAACAAAGCCAGGTTTTAGAAACTCCGACGGCTGCACTGAAGCAAAGCCCAGCGAAAACCAGCGCGTCGCGCCTTTGCCGTAGTCCGTCCCGAATATCGGCAACAGCGCAAGCGCCACGAAAGCCGCAAAAAACCCCAGAACGGCGAGACGACGAACCAGTTTTGGCGGCATCATCGACACCACCAGCATCGCAATCATGGCCATGCCGCCAAATATCGCTTGCCGGATCACATAGTGAAAGGGTTCCAATCCGTTCTTCGCCGCAAGCGGCGGAGAGGCCGCAAGACCAAGCAACATGCCGATCCCGAAAAGGACCAGAATGCAGGACATCGTCCATCTATCAATTGTCCGCCACCACCGTGGAAGAACCGGGTCGCCGGATTGAACCGGGACCGTTCCATAGACCATTTCCGTCATGGATCACCGCCATTTGCCTCTGTCGTCCGTTTTCCGGATCTATGACAACCTTAACCGTCATTCGCGCATGTTTCCATATAAAAAGATATCCGCAGCTGCCTTCTTAATCCCCGATAAACTTCCGCCGGAGGCACCTTGCGCGCACAGAGCGTTTGATATCCCTGCCACCTTGCGCCATATCGCCGGCATGGAGTATCAGACTTTGATTATCGGCGCTGGGGCCGCAGGCATGATGTGTGCAGCCCACGCTGGCCCCGGCACATTGGTGGTCGACCATGCCAAAGCTCCGGGGGAAAAAATTCGCATCTCCGGCGGCGGGCGTTGCAATTTCACCAACATGCATGCCAGCCCTGCGAATTTCGTCAGTGTAAACAAACACTTTTGCAAATCCGCGCTTAGCCGCTACACCCAATGGGATTTCATCGCTCTGGTCGATGACTACGGGATTTCGTGGCATGAAAAGACCCTGGGGCAGCTCTTTTGTGACGTATCGGCCAAAGACATCATCGCGATGCTGCAATCGGAGATGGACAAGGCCAAGGCAGCACTCTGGCTCAATACACATGTGCAAGACATTCAATCTGACGGTACTCACTTCAGGGTGTCTTTGCTCAAAGACGGCAAGGACTACGCCTTGAAGGTGCGCAATCTGGTGGTGGCCTGCGGCGGCAAATCAATCCCGAAAATGGGAGCAACCGGCTTTGCCTATCAGATCGCGGCCCAATTTGATGTTCCCGTCGTAGCCCCACGTCCGGGGCTCGTGCCGCTGACGTTTTCAGACGAAAGGTTCAAATCATTGGCGGGCGTTGCAGCACCCGCACGTGTCAGCGCCAACGACACCAGTTTCGATGAAGCCATCCTCTTCACCCACCGCGGCCTATCCGGCCCTGCGGTCTTGCAAGCGTCGTCCTACTGGCACGAAGGCGATGAAATCCGCATCAATCTCGACCCCGAAGGCGCGCTGCTGGAGAAACTTCAGGCCAACCGACAATCCGATGGGCGTAAAGCCTTTGCCACCGTACTGGGCCAGCACCTGCCCACGCGACTGGTCGACCATCTCAGCCAGGCGTTGAACCTACAGGGCAATATCGCCGATCAAAGCGACGCAAAGCTCAATGCGGTTTGCACCGCACTTTCAGACTGGGTGCTGCGACCTGCGGGCTCTGAAGGCTACCGAACAGCCGAGGTCACCTTGGGCGGAATTGATACCGACGCATTGTCTTCAAGGACGATGGAAGTGAGCCGGACCAAGGGCCTCTATTTCATTGGCGAAGCGGTCGATGTCACCGGCTGGTTGGGCGGGTATAACTTCCAATGGGCATGGTCGTTGGGGTGGGCTGCGGGTCAGGCGATCGCAGGCAAGTGAACTCTCGCTGACCAATCTAGTTTTGGGCTGCCTTCACGCGCGCGACGAAATCTTCCCCGCGCTTCTCAAAGCTGTCATATTGATCGAAAGACGCCGCCGCCGGCGCGAGCAACACGACTTCTCCGGGTGTGGCGTCGGCCATGGCACGAGCCACGGCCACATCCATTGTGCCACAGACTTCGGTGTCAAAGTCAGTCAGCTGGCGCGCAAACCCTTCTGCTTCGCGGCCAATCACATAGGCTTTCACCACATGAGAGACCTGCGCCAGAACCGCATTAAGCCCGCCTTCTTTTTGCAGGCCGCCGCAAATCCAACGGATTTTCTCGAAGGCCTGTAGCGCTTTCGCGGCACTTTCCACATTTGTGGCCTTGCTGTCGTTCACGTATGTGACGCCTGCGATCTCTGCCACAACCTGACTGCGATGCGGCAGGCCGCCAAAGCTGTGCAGGGCGGCCTCGATCCCTTTGGGGCCAAGGCCGATGGCGCGGCAAGCAGCATAGGCGGCGCAGGCATTTTGATGGTTATGCGCCCCCGGCAAGCCGGGCACATCGCGCAAATCAATCGCGGCCACCTGACGCGCTTTGCGATGCTCCGACAAGAACCCTTTGCGTGCAAAGACAGTCCAGCCCTGCCCGCCCAGCTTTTGACCTGACGAAATCCGGATCACCCGATCATCACCCACACCCTCAATCATCTGGTTAGCCACATAGCGCCCCTCAACCTCGTCCACACCAATCACGGCGCGATCAGGGCCACCTTCGGCGAACAAGCGGCGCTTGGCGGCAAAATATCCGCCCAAACCCGCATGGCGGTCCAGATGATCCGCGCTGAGGTTTGTCAAAACGGCGATGTCCGGCGTCATACTGCGCGCCAGATCAGTCTGATAAGATGACAGTTCCAGCACCAGGACTTCACCATCATGCGCAGGCTCAATATCCAAGACGCCACGGCCAATGTTGCCGGCCAATTGCGCAGACCGGCCGTTTTCGATCAAAATGTGATGGATCAGGGCCGCTGTCGTGGATTTGCCATTTGAACCGGTCACGGCAATAACGCGCGGTGCGGTGTCAAAGTCACTCCAGTCCTCTGTCGCGAAAGACCGAAAGAACAGGCCAATATCGTTGTCGACGGGAACGTCCGCGTCCCAGGCTGCCGCGATCACCGGGTTCGGTGCCGGATAAAGATGTGGAATGCCGGGACTGACGATCAAGGCCGCCACGTGTTCAAACGCGCCTGGCTTGCTCAGGTCACGCAGGTCCAATCCATCGGCCTCTGCTGCCTCGCGGGCCAAAGCGCTATCGTCCCAGACAACCGCATGTGCCCCGCCCGCCTGCAAAGCCGCCGCCGTCGCCCGACCAGAGCGTCCAAGCCCCAGAACTGCAACCGTTTTACCCGCATAACCCTGAACAGGTATCATCGCCCGCCCCTATCTGACCTTCAGCGTCGCCAGACCGATCATGGCGAGGATCAGCGAGATAATCCAGAAGCGGATCACGATCTGCGGTTCCGCCCAGCCCTTTTTCTCATAGTGGTGGTGGATCGGCGCCATCAGAAAGACACGCCTGCCGGTCATTTTGAAGTAAACCACCTGAATGATAACCGAAAGCGCTTCGACCACGAACAAGCCACCGACAATAGCGAGAACGATTTCGTGCTTTGCAGCAACAGCGATCGCGCCCAGCGCGCCGCCCAGTGCCAGCGATCCGGTGTCACCCATAAAGACCGCCGCCGGAGGCGCATTATACCACAAAAAGCCCAATCCCCCTCCGATTAGGCCCATCGTGAAGATCAGCAATTCACCGGTGTGCGGCACATAATGCACGTCCAGATATTCGGTAAAGTCAGTGCGGCCCACAGCGTAGGCAATCACCCCGAAAGTGCCGGCCGCAATCATCACGGGCATGATTGCCAAGCCGTCCAACCCGTCTGTCAGGTTTACCGCATTTGCTGAGCCGACAATGACAAGAATGGAAAAGGGCACAAAAAGAATGCCCAGATTGATGAGGGAATTCTTGAAGATGGGCAAGGCAAGCTGGTTGGCAAGATCAGCCGGATGATAGGCAGCAGCCCAGTATCCAGCGATACCCGCAATAACAATACCCAATAAAATCCGCACTTTACCGGACACTCCTGAGGAGCTTTGTCTGGATACTTTCGCATAGTCATCAGCAAAGCCAATTGCCGCAAATGAAAGTGTCACAAACAGCACCATCAAAACAAAGGGATTGTCCAGACGCGCCCAAAGCAAGGTCGAAAATGTCAGCGCCCCGACGATCAGCAAACCGCCCATCGTGGGCGTTCCGGCCTTGGCAAAATGCCCCTCCGGTCCGTCATCGCGGATCGGCTGCCCCTTGCCCTGCCTGCGCCGCAACACATTGATAAGCGGTGGCCCAAAGATAAATCCAAACAGCAATGCCGTCAAAAACGCACCGCCTGCACGGAATGTAATATAGCGAAACAGGTTAAAGAAATCGCCGCCGTCCGAGAGTTCAGTGAGCCAAAAGAGCATGAGAGGGTCCTATTCTTCCTTTGGGCGGCGATGCCCCAGTTTTCGGATGGCGTCAACGACTACGCTGACTTTTGAGCCTTTTGAGCCTTTGACCAACACAACATCACCCGCATCAACGAGCCGCGGCGCTTTGGAAACAAGCTCCGCCGCGGTCGCGGCCCAATTGCCGCGCTGGGCATCAGGCAAGGCTTCCCATAGGTGCCGCATCAGCGGGCCTGCGCAATGGATCAGATCGAGGGTTTTCAAATGCGCGTTATGGGCCATGTCGCGGTGCATGGCGACTTCGTCGCGGCCCAGTTCAAGCATATCCCCAAGGATCGCAATCCGCCGTCCTTTGACGATCCGCCCGACGCTGTCCGTTGGAGCAGATGCCGCCAATACCTCAAGCGAGGCAGCGAGCGACGTGGGGTTCGCGTTGAAAGCATCGTCCAGTAATTCGAGGCTTTCACCGTCATTTGCCATATCCGTCACGATCACTTCGCGGGTGCCGCGCCCTGCCGGTGGCACCCATGATGCAATATCGAGCGATGCGGCTACGGGATCAGCACCCAATGCCTCCGCCACGGCCAGCACACCGACCGCATTCATTGCGAAATGCCGCCCCGGGACGGAAAGCTTGAAAAGGTAGTCCTCACCCCTGCCCCTTGCCTTAATCACTGTCACGTCTCCTGAGATGCGGACGCTTGCAACAGTCCAGTCAGTAGCCGTCTCACCAAACATCACCTTCGTCGCACCGAGGCGATCCGCGTGATCCTGCAATATCCCGGTCGTTGCGATATCACCGTTCAGCACAGCGATACCGCCGTCTACCAGACCATCCATGATGCAGGCTTTTTCCTGCGCAATACCTGCAAGATTTTGAAACGATGCCAGATGCGCGGCTGCCACGGTCGTGACCATCGCCACATGCGGGCGGGCCATTTGCGACAAGGGCGTGATTTCGCCCGGATTGCTCATGCCGATCTCAATCACTACGAAATCGGTGTCCGCAGGCATTCGCGCCAGTGTCAGCGGCACGCCCCAGTGGTTGTTGTAGGACGCTTCGGCTGCGTGGCATTTGCCCTGCTTTTCAAGGACTGCACGCAGCATTTCCTTGGTCGAGGTCTTGCCGACGGACCCGGTAATGGCCGCGACTTTTGCATCTGTTCGCGCACGCGCGGCCCGACCAAGCGCGCCCAAAGCGGCAAGCACATCATGCACCACAAGGAGCGGCGCGTCCTTTGGCACATCCTTGGGGCGATGGGTCACCAGCGCGGCGGCAGCCCCTTTGTTCAGGGCATGCGCGACAAAATCATGACCGTCGCGCATATCTGTCAGTGCGACAAACAAATCCCCCTGCGCAAGCGTGCGCGTATCAATAGAGACCCCGTTTGCCGCCCAGTCATGTTGGCTCTTGCCGCCAGTTGCAGCAACGGCCTCAGCGGATGTCCAAAGTGGGATCATATCCGCCCCTCAAGCGCAGCGACGGCGACGCTGGCCTGCTCAACATCGTCAAATGGCAAGACCGTGTCGCCGACGATCTGTCCACTTTCATGGCCCTTGCCTGCGATCAGCAAAGCATCCCCCGCGCCCAGCATATCAATCCCGCGCAAGATCGCCTCCGCCCGATCGCCGACCTCGGTGATACTGTCAGCGCCGCGCGCTTCAACGGCACCAGCCATAACTGCGGCGCGAATTCTGGCAGGGTCCTCTGAGCGCGGGTTGTCGTCTGTGACGATGGCAATATCCGCATGTTGCGCCGCCGCAGCCCCCATCAACGGACGTTTGGCGGGATCACGATCACCGCCAGCGCCGACAATGACGATAATCCGGCCCATCACATGCGGGCGCATCGCCTTGAGTGCCGTCTCAACAGCATCCGGCGTATGGGCGTAGTCCACGAATACCGCCGCACCACTTTCACGGGTCGCGGCAAGCTCCATCCGGCCACGCACGGTTGTCAGATGCGGGAGCGTCTCAAAGACATCTGCCGGATCAGCACCTGCGGCAATGACCAAAGCCGCCGCCAGCAGCACATTTTCGGCCTGAAAACCGCCGATCAAATGCAGGCGGGCCTGTCGCGCCTTGCCCTGCCATTCAAACAGCAGGTCTTGGCCTGTCGCATCAAAGCGCTGACCTGTCAGTCGTAATCGCGCGTCCGCCTGACGGCCCACGCCGATGACTTCCTGCCCGCGAGCGTTACAAATCGCGGCGACTTCTGGACCCTTTGGGTCGTCGAGGTTGATCGCGGCGACGCCATCCTCCGACAGAACCCGTTTGAACAGGCCCATCTTGGCCGCGAAATAGGCTTCAAAGGTTTCGTGGTAATCCAGATGATCCTGGCTGAAATTCGAAAATCCGGCGGCGGCCAAAAGCACCCCGTCAAGGCGGCGTTGATCCAGACCGTGGGATGAGGCCTCCATCGCGACATGGGTGATGCCATTTTGCGCGGCCTCTGCCAAGACACGGTGCAGGGTGATCGGCTCCGGCGTTGTGTGTTTGAGAGGATGTGTCCATGCGCCCTCAACCCCTGTCGTGCCCAGATTCACGCCGGGCATGTCCAGTTCTTCCCAAATCTGGCGGCAGAAGGTCGACACGGATGTTTTCCCATTGGTGCCCGTGACAGCCACGACTGTGGCTGGGTGCGGACCGAACCAGAGCGAAGCGGTCTGCGCCAATGCCTGACGCGGGTCTTGGGCAACAATCAAAGCCACCGAAGAGCCCGCAAGGACATCTGCCGCAATCCGGGCGCCGTGCGCGTCAGTCAGGATTGCGCTGGCTTGCATCCGTAATGCGTATTGGATGAATTCACCGCCATGAACCTGCGCACCAGGCAATGCGGCAAACAGAAAACCCGGCTTCACGTCGCGGCTATCAACGGCCAATCCGGTCACTTGCGCCTCGCGCCCGCCTTGCGCTGTCAGCCCCAGATCCGCCAGTGATTTCATCGCCGCCCCCTTAGTTTGAGGTGAGTGTTACACCGACCTGTTGGGGGCTGTCCACTTGCGGACGTAGCCCCAAAAGAGGTGCCACGCGGCGGATCATTTCAGCCGCGACCGGAACGGCAGTCCAGCCGGCTGTGCGGCGGGGTTCCGCGCCTGAGTTCTCTGATGGCTCATCCAATGTGACGATCAGAACATATCGCGGGTCATTGGCGGGAAACACCGAAGCGAAAGTCGAGATCACTTTGTCCTCGTAATAGCCGCCGCCGTTGGTGCGCGGTTTGTCGGCAGTGCCGGTTTTTCCGCCCACGGCATAACCCTGCACCTCGCCGAAGGATGCGGTGCCGCGGGTGACGACCTGACGCAACATCTGACGCGCAAGCACGCTGACCTCAGCACTGACAACGCGTGGGCCAAGCTGGGGGTCATCGCGGCGCAACAAAGTGGGCTCAATCCGGGTACCACCATTGAGCAAGGACGCGTAGCCTGCAGCAAGATGCACCGGCGAGGTCGAAAGACCATGCCCGTAAGATATTGTCATTGTTGAAATTTCGGACCAATTGGATGGCAGCAAAGGTCGCCCGGTTGGGGCTTCGACCATCTCCAGCGGCGTTGGCTCCAGAAATCCCAGGCTGTCAAGAAATTCACGCTGCCGTTCTGCGCCGATCTGCATGGCAATGCGCGCCGTTCCGATGTTGGAGCTTTTGACGATCACATCTGTCGTGCTGAGTTGCGGGCCATAGTCCTTGAAATCCCTGATCCGAAACGGCCCCCACCGCAACGGACCTTCTGTGTCGATCATGGTGTCATCGCTGACCAGACCCAGTTCCATTGCCTGGGCAATAGCGAATATCTTGAAAACCGAGCCCAGTTCGTACACGCCCTGCACCGCCCGGTTGAAAAGCGGGCTGTCGGTTTGATCGCCACTGGTCAAGACCCGAGGCCGATTGTTCGGGTCAAAGTCGGGCAAAGACACCATCGAGACGATTTCACCGGTGTAGATATCCATCAAAACAGAGGCCGCACCCTTGGCATTCATAATGCTCATGCCGCCGGCGAGTACCTGTTCGGACGCAGCTTGCACGGTCAAATCGAGAGACAACTCCAGCGGCGCACCCTCGTTCGCCGGATCGCGCAAGAAGTCGTCAAACTGCCGCTCGACCCCGGCGACCCCGATGACTTCCGCGCTGGAAACACCTTCGCGACCATAGCTGGCACCGCCCAGAATATGCGCGGCGATGGGACCATTGGGGTAAAGGCGCATTTCGCGCGGGCCAAACAAAAGACCGGGCGATCCGATATCATGCACCGCTTGCATCTGCTCAGGGCTGATTTGGCGGCGAATCCAGAGAAAGCGGCGATCGCCAGTGAAATCAGCCAGTAATTTCTCTGCATCGAGTTCGGGAAATATCTCCATCAGGCCGTTTACGGCATTTTCGGGGTCGACCATTTCGCGCGGGTGAGCGTAGAGCGAATAGGTTTGCAGATTGGTTGCCAGAATGCGCCCGTTACGATCCACAATATCTGACCGTTGACCGATAATCGGGTTGCCCGCAACAGCGGCACGCGGTTCTTCCGGGGCAGACGCCGCAAGCGCGCCCATGCGCAAGCCAATCAGGGCAAAAGCACAAAAGAAACCCAGCCCCAGCACCAACAAACGGCCCTCTGCACGGTCACGTTGTTTATCGGCTACGGCTTCATGGCGGCGGGCCCGGTTTTCGGCCTCGATTGCGTCGGGATTTTCACCCTTCGCGCGGGCTTTGAGAACACGGGCAAGTGGGCGGAGCGGTGTACGGATCATAGGTCATTCCCTGAGGCATCAAACATATCCGACGACAGCGCAATCGGGTCGGTTATCGGCTTGATCGGCGGCAGCGGATAGATGATCTGATCGACGCGCCCAAAAGCGGAGGGCATCAAGGGAAGCAGCCCCAAGCGGTCAAAGTTCAGGTCGGCCAGATCAGCAAGCCGATCAGGGCGGTTCAGATAGGCCCACTCTGCCTGCAACACGTTCAACCGCTCATGTGCGGCGCCAATGCCGTTGTAAAGCTCACGCACATCCGCTATCGCGGCTTGGGTCTTGTAGTTTTCCTGATAGGCCCAGAACCCCAACCCCATCACACCTAGAGCGGCAAAAACATAAAGTAGTCCACGCATTTAACGGCCTCCCTTTTTCTTCTTCATTGGCATACCCAGATCGACGGGATCAATCTTCTGCGCAGGTGCATCAGTGCGGACCGCGACCCGTAGCTTCGCTGAACGTGACCGCGGGTTTTCTGACAGTTCCTGCGCATCAGGCCCGATCGCCTTACGCTTTCCGATTTTGAAAGCGGGCGTGACCTGCGCAGTCTCCGGCGCATAGCGGTTTGCGTTGGCGATGTTGCCGGAACGGGCCTGCAAAAAGCGTTTGACCATGCGGTCCTCGACGGAATGAAACGTCACGACAGCCAATTTTCCGCCCGGTTTCAGTGCGCGCTCAGCGGCCATGAGCCCGTCTGCCAATTCGCCATATTCGTTATTCACAGCAATGCGCAGCGCTTGAAATGTGCGTGTCGCGGGATGCGATTGACCGGGCTTCGCGCGCGGCAGACAGCTTTCAACAACCTTCGCCAACTGCCCGGTGGTCGTCAGCGGACGGGCAGCGACAATAGCTTTTGCGATTCGGCGCGAGGCGCGTTCTTCGCCATAAAGGTAAATGATATCAGCAAGCTCGCCTTCATCGGCATCATTGCATAGATCCGCCGCAGACATCCCCGACTGCGACATCCGCATATCCAGCGGCCCGTCGCGCATAAACGAAAATCCCCGTTCAGCCAGATCCAACTGCATTGAGCTGACACCAAGATCCAACACAACCCCATCGAGATCGCTTGCATAATCATCCATTTTGGAAAACACGCCTTCGACCAACGCGATCCGATCGCCGAAGTCGGCCACCCAATCAGCCGCCAACTCAAAGGCCAGCGGATCACGGTCAACACCAATCACCTTTTCAGCACCCGCCTCAAGCAACGCACGCGCATAGCCGCCATTGCCAAAGGTTCCATCCAGCCAGACCCCCGAAACAGGCGCTACCGCTGCGATGAGCGGTCTAATCAGAACAGGGATATGAGGTGAGATTTCAGCGGCAGCAGACATCATTCATCCGTCCAAAAGTATCAACGGATCAAAGTCATCGCCCTGCGCGTCCAGCCAATCCGTGAGATCATCGGCGACCTTCTCTGTATATGTCTCGGCCTTCCATATCTCGAAGTGATCGCCCAAACCCATGAAGCGCAACTCCCCGTCGCGCAATCCCAGTTTCTCGCGTTGTTTGATCGGCATGACCGTGCGGCCGTCTTTGTCGACCTCCAACATGATCGACTGACCAATAATAAGGCGCGACAGCTTGTCTTTTGCAGCGGAGCCGCGCTTGAGCGCGTTGATCTGGCCCACAACGGCGTTGAATTCAGCCACAGTATAACCGTGAAGCTGATTTTTCAGATGATCGCCATAAAGAAGGTACATGCGGGGAAACAGGCCGGTTGTCCAATCAGGATCACCGCCCTCAAGCACACGACGGAAGTCCGCTGGGATCGACATGCGCCCCTTTGCGTCCACCTTTTGGGTGTGTGTGCCTGTAAAACTCAGAACCACTGTCCTTTGGCCCTCTCCCCTCGAAATTCCTTTAGATGTGAGAACGGCGGATCGATCTGCTGCCACTGATCAATCCGCCGCCTCGTCCCTTTACGGGAAGTCCGACTGCGCGTGCCACCTGGGGGGATGTCTGCTCGCTCACGCGCCGGCTCTGGTGGGTAATGGCGAAGCCTGTATGAAACCTGCTTTTGCCGGTTGGGGTTCTTTAAATGCCCCTTTGGAAGTCGTGTCCGTCATTACCGTAAAACAGTTGTGACACTAGTTTTGATCTCAATCAACAATTATTTTGGGATTTCATGGAACTTATTGGGCACGGCTGGAGCATGTTGAAAAGTGGCTTCTTTTTTGTGCACCATGTTAGCCCACAAATAGACTGTGAACAGATCATACCTACTACATATAGCGTCTTTCGGCGAAATGCCTATGTTTTTGTAGCGAGCACGCATTTCTCAGCAGTGATGCGATTTTTTGGGTTTATGGCGTCTTGTGACAATTCGTGTAAGAGAATAGCACGATAATTCGGAATTTCTTGAACCGATTCCATGGTTTCCCGAAATCGGTCCTTCAGACCGATGCTTCCAACCGCTTATGCATCACGAATGCATCGACAAAGCCGCGCTTGGGATGCGCGAAAGCCTCAGGAATGGTGCCGACCCGCTCAAAGCCCAACCGCTCCCACAGACGTACAGCACCACCATTGCTGGCCAGCACCAGATTGAACTGCATCGCCCGGTAGCCCAGATCAAGGGCGACGGCCTGACTATGTAGGCACATCTCAGTCGCAATCCCCTGCCCGCGCACGGCAGCGCTGACGACATAGCCACAATTGCAGATATGTGCGCCGCCACCTGCCTGATTGGTTTTAATGTAATAAGTGCCGACGATCTCTGCGTTGATTTCCGCAACATAGGCTTCACGCGCATGGCTCACCCAATAGCTGAGCGCTGCATCGCGGCTGATCCTGGGATCAACCGCATAGGTTTCGCCCGCGCGAAAGACTTCCCGCAAAAGCGACCAGATTGCCGCACTATCGTCTGGCCTCGCTCGTCGCAGCGTTGTCAAGCAATGCCGCCTTCGATAAAACGTCGTGCCAGCGCGCGGTAAGCATCCGCCATCGGCCCGTCACCGGTCGCAATCGGTGTCCCTGCATCGCCCGCAAGCCGTGTATCAAGATCAATTGGCAGCGCGCCCAAGAACGGCACACCGATCTTTTCAGCCTCTGCCGCAACACCGCCTTGACCGAAGATATGGCTCTCGGTGCCGCAGGTCGGACAAACGAAGGTGGACATGTTTTCGATCATCCCCAGGACTGGGGTCCGCAGAGAGTTGAACATATCGAGCGCTTTGCGCGCATCAATCAACGCCACATCTTGCGGGGTGCTGACAATCACCGCGCCTGTAAGTTCTGTCTTCTGGCAAAGCGTCAGTTGCACATCACCCGTCCCCGGCGGCAGATCAACGATCAGCACATCCAAGTCGCCCCATTGCACCTGCCCCAGCATCTGCTGGAGCGCACCCATCAGCATCGGCCCGCGCCAAACCACGGCCTTGCCTTCTTCCATCATCAAACCGATCGACATCATCGTCACACCATGCGCCCGCAAAGGTATGATGGTCTTTCCGTCGGGCGAGCCAGGACGTTTGTTTACCCCCATCATCCGTGGCTGCGACGGCCCATAGATATCTGCATCCAGAAGCCCAACGCGCCGCCCTTCTCTGGCCAAGGCGACTGCCAAATTGGAAGAGACAGTTGACTTGCCGACACCCCCCTTGCCGGAGCCGATAGCCAGAATCCGGTCAACACCTGATACTCTGGCCGGTCCCGCCTGCGGCGTTGGATGGCGGCCAACCTTAAGTGATGGCGGCTCTGCGGGTTTGGGCGCGGGGCCATGGGCCGTCAAAACAACTGTCGCGTTCTCTACCCCTGGCAGACGACGGACGATGTCCTCTGCGGCGCGGCGCACACCATCCATTTTCGCGGCCTCCGCCGGATCTGCTGCCTCAATAACGAATTTCACTGTGCCGCCGTCAATATTCAGGGCGCGGATCATGTCTTTGGACACCAAATCCTGTCCGCCCGGCAGTGTGAGCCGCGACAAAGCGCCCAATATTTCATCACGGGTGACAGACATGGCAGATCCTTCAGTTTCCAAAATGACTAGTTTCACAGCATCATCTGGCACGATTTGCACAGAGCGCAAGCCTTCGTGCCCCAGAAGTGGCAATTATGACAGAAACATGACGATAGGTCAGCTTTGCTTATGCATTTTCTGCATAGCAGCATTGCCGAAAGACTTATTGTGCAACTGCAGCATTCACCTACATACTCATTACAACAGCGGGACAGCCCGCAGAAATGAAACATGAATTCCTGAGTAGTCAAATGACAGTTCAAACCGCAACACACGCAGCGCTTCCTGACTTTGCAGCACGCCTTGGCTCTTTGCGCACCAAAATCGCAGAAGCCGCAGCAAAGCGCAAAGTTTACCGCACAACGCTGACAGAGCTTGAAAGCCTTTCACCACGCGACTTGGCCGACTTGGGCATTGCCCGGACGTCAATACACGAAATCGCTTATGAGGCCGCCTACGGCGCCTGACAAGAACACGGATCTGGATATTCCTCCCTGTCTAAATCAGATCCGCGACCGGCCCAACGCTTCACCTCCTCCCGAGGCTGAGGGCCACCAATAAGGTGGCGGCATCCACCTCCTCCCGGATGTCGCCGCTTTATGGAAAGTTTCGGAACCGCCCACCTCCTCCCGGGTTGGAACCGATAAATGCCACAGGCTGAACGCACCTCCTCCCGCGCGACGTTTGTGAAGAAACGCAAGGCTCGCCTCCTCCCTGAGCCGAACCGTTTGTAAATAAAGCGGCCATGTCCACCTCCTCCCGGGCATGGCCGTTTTTTTATGTCTGTTGAAGGGCACCCTGGGACAAGTCGTGCATGCCGTATCGCTTTCATTTATCTGAGGCGTGACATATGGATAACAAATGATGCTCCCAAACACGCGCGCGCGCCTATCGCGCGTTCACCCTGCGCAATGACCTATGAAGTTCTAATCGCACTGATCGGCTTTGCGTTCGCAAGCTCTATTACTCCAGGGCCCAATAACCTGATGCTGATGGCCTCAGGTGCAAATTACGGCTTGCGCCGGACCTTACCGCATATGTTGGGCGTCACGCTGGGGCACACCTTTATGGTGGCAATGGTCGGGCTGGTGTTGTTGCAGGTCTTTGAAAACTATCCGGCGCTCAACCTCATGCTGA
This sequence comes from Yoonia sp., assembly GCF_042093035.1. Classification (GTDB taxonomy): domain Bacteria; phylum Pseudomonadota; class Alphaproteobacteria; order Rhodobacterales; family Rhodobacteraceae; genus Yoonia. The sequence continues at coordinate 23,203 of NZ_JBELFI010000029.1, forward strand.
AGGTCTTGAGCGCGTCTTATATGCTTTGGCTGGCGTGGAAGATTGCAAATGCGGTCCCACCTGAGGCCAAGGAAGTGACAGGCAAGCCCTTTTCCTTCCTGCAAGCGGCGGCTTTCCAATGGGTCAACCCGAAGGCGTGGTTCATGGCGATCACAGCGATCAGCGCTTATGCGCCACAGGACGCAGGGATTTTCGCAGGCGCGCTGTTGGTCGCCATCATTTTCGCAGCGGTGAACCTGCCATCAGTGACGGTCTGGGCCTGGATGGGGGTGCAAGTGCGCCGCTGGTTAGGCACAGCGCGGCGTTTGCGGATTTTTAACGTCTTAATGGCGGTGCTGTTGGTGGTGTCGCTTTATCCGATGTTGATGGGTTAGAACGGCACATCATCCGCATTGGTCGCACTGACAACAAACTTGGCCACCACATGCTTTGATCCTGCTTTATCAAATTCAATCAATAGCTTATCGCCTTCGATGCCCATGATCTCACCATAGCCGAACTTCTGATGAAAGACGCGCTCACCTTCGGTAAAGGCGCTCACCGCATCCATATCAATGGTCATATTGCGCGCTTCGGATGGCATCGACATACCCCGTTGCTGGCTGCGCGATTGCAGGCGACGCCACCCGGGGGAGTTATAAACATCCGCGCGATGCGCCTCTTCATGCAGGGTCGATCCCACCATGCCCTGCGCCGCGGGGGAGGCACTTGCAGCCATACCTGCCGCACCAAAACCACCACCATAAAGGCCGGGAGGCGTCAAAACCTCCACATGGTCTTGCGGCAATTCATCAACGAACCGCGACGGCATGGATGATTGCCATTGCCCGTAAACGCGGCGATTTGCGGCAAAGGAAATCGTACAAATCTCCTCCGCGCGGGTGATGCCGACGTAAGCCAATCGGCGCTCCTCTTCGAGGCCCTTCATCCCGCTTTCATCCATCGAGCGCTGCGAAGGGAACAGACCATCCTCCCAACCGGGCAGGAACACGGCAGGAAATTCGAGCCCCTTGGCGGCGTGCAGCGTCATTATACTGACTTTCTCGCCCTGCTCTTCCTGCTCATTGTCCATAATCAGGCTGACGTGTTCGAGGAAGCCTTGCAGGTTCTCGAAATTCTCCAGCGCCTTGACGAGTTCCTTGAGGTTCTCAAGCCGCCCCGGTGCCTCAGGCGTTTTG
>NZ_JBELFI010000030.1:0-23788 GCF_042093035.1 Yoonia sp.
TACGGGTTCATTCTGTTTTCCTTTTTGACCGTGCTCATCGCCTTGGCAACGGCGGGCTACAGGCCGCAAAGCGTTGCACGCAGCCAGCTTGTAGGCCTGCTCGCTGCGTTCAGTTTGCTGCCGGTGATGTTCGCTGTTCCGTTTTATGAGGCTGTCGGCACCGGCACTTTCCTGCACGCATGGTTCGAGATGGTTTCAAGCTTCACCACCACAGGGGCCACCGTTTATGACACAGCTGGCCGTTTGACCCCGTCACAGCACCTGTGGCGTGGCCTGGTCGGTTGGTTGGGTGGGCTTTTGGTTTGGGTTACCGCGGTGTCGATTTTCGCACCGATGAACCTTGGCGGTTTTGAAGTGCGCGCCAGCGGTGGTGCAGGGCGCGGCTCATCGGGTGGGTTTAGCCAGATTGGCCGGATTGCCGACCCGTCAGAGCGTCTGATCCGCTACACGCTGACACTGACACCGATCTATATCGGCCTGACGGTCGTACTGTGGATCGGATTGGTCATCGTGGGCGAAGTACCTTACATTGCGCTGATCCACGCGATGTCGACACTTTCAACATCCGGTATTTCCCCGATCGGCGGGCTTTATTTTGCGGCTTCACGGTTTTGGGGTGAAGTCATCATCATGTGTTTTTTCGTCTTTGCCCTGTCGCGCCTTACGTTCAGCCGTGGCCTGATTGGAGAACGCAACCATAAACTGCGCCGCGATCCTGAGTTCATCACAGCCCTGGTGCTTATATCGTCAGTCACGCTGCTTTTGTTTTTCCGGCACTTTCTGGGCGCAACCGAGAGTACGACAGCCGCGAACATCAATCAGATCGCCGCCGCGATCTGGGGCAGTCTTTTCACTGTGACATCTTTCTTGACGACAACAGGATTTGAATCGCGCTTCTGGCATGGCGCGACGGCTTGGTCGGGTCTTAGCACGCCGGGGCTTTTTCTGATGGGTATGGCGCTGATTGGTGGCGGGGTTGCGACAACGGCGGGTGGTGTGAAATTACTGCGCATCTATGCGCTCTATCGTCACAGTGAACGTGAACAGGACCGGTTGCTGCATCCCTCCTCGGTCGGTGGCGGTGGCAAGGACGCGCGGCGTATCCGCAGACAGGGTGCCTATATCTCATGGGTGTTTTTCATGCTCTTTGCGCTCAGCATCGCGGCAGTGATGGTGATGTTGTCGTTGACAGGTGTTCAGTTTGAAACGGCGATTGTTCTGACAATATCAGCGCTTTCGACGACAGGCCCGTTGGCATCCGTTGCCGCGGAGACGCCAATCGCCTATTCCGGCATCCCAGAGACGGCCAAGGCAATCCTCGCCGCTGCCATGGTTTTGGGCCGATTGGAGACGCTTGCGATCATTGCTTTGTTCAATCCGGAGATATGGCAACGATAAGCGTTTTAGTCATGTGCATTTTGGGGGTGGAAACTCATCTTTTCGCACGACATACTGAAAAACAGTCCAGGGGGGCCTATTACGGCCACAAATAATAAAAAGAAAAGGGTGTCGTCATGGCTGCCGATAAAGCAAACCTGCAAGATGCATTTCTCAATCATGTGCGCAAGGCCAAGGTTCCGGTCACGATTTTCCTCGTGAACGGTGTGAAATTGCAGGGTGTGATTACCTGGTTCGACAGCTTTTGCGTGCTGTTGCGTCGCGATGGCCAGTCACAGCTTGTCTACAAAAGCGCCATTTCCACGATCATGCCGTCCCAGCCGATCAGCCTTTATGAGGGTGAAGAGTAGCATTGCTGGAACATGATCGGCCCATCACACGGGCGTGGGTGCTGCACCCGGATCTCAAATCTGACCAAACCGCCCGCGCGGCTGAACCTGCTTTGGAAGAGGGCGTGTCGCTGGCGGCGGCTTTGCCGGATTTGCAGGTTGTGGGTGCAAATATCGTGCGTTTGCCGCGCATTCACCCCGGTAAGCTTTTCGGGAAGGGCAAAATTGCGGAACTCAAGGACGTGTTTCACGACAATGAGGTTGAACTGGTCCTGATCGATGGCCCCGTTACGCCCGTCCAGCAGCGCAATCTGGAAAAGGAATGGGGCGTCAAGCTGCTCGACCGCACCGGCCTGATCCTTGAGATCTTCAGCGACCGTGCGCGCACATCCGAGGGTGTGTTACAGGTCGAAATGGCTGCTTTGTCTTACCAACGCACACGCCTTGTCCGCGCATGGACCCACCTGGAGCGTCAGCGTGGTGGCCTGGGCTTCGTCGGTGGTCCCGGTGAAACCCAGATCGAGGCCGACCGCCGTGCCATTGACGAACAGCTCAACCGCTTGCGCAAGCAATTGGCGAAGGTCGTTAAGACCCGTGAGTTGCACCGTGCATCACGTGCCAAAGTGCCGTTTCCGATTGTCGCTTTGGTCGGTTATACCAACGCGGGAAAATCGACGCTGTTTAACTACCTGACGGGCGCGAAGGTTTTCGCCAAGGATATGCTTTTTGCGACACTTGATCCGACGATGCGCAAGATCGTCCTGCCGACGGGCGACGAAATCATCATGTCTGACACCGTGGGTTTCATCAGCGATCTGCCGACAGAGCTTGTTGCGGCTTTCCGTGCCACATTGGAAGAAGTGCTGGATGCTGATCTGATCGTGCATGTCCGCGACATCAGCCACCCCCAGACCGAAGAACAAGCGCAGGACGTTCACGCGATCCTGCAAAGTCTGGGTGTGGCCGAAGAAGCGCCGATTATCGAGGTATGGAATAAGGTCGATCTTCTGGAGGGTGACGACCGCGACGCGGTTGTGACACAAGCCGCGCGGATGGATGATCTGTTTGCGGTTTCCGCGCTCACAGGCGAAGGTTTAACGCGCTTGTTGGCGGCGATCCCTGATAAGCTGAAAGACCCAAGGTCAGTGGAAACGCTGACATTGGCTTTCGCTGACGGCCGCAAACGTGCATGGTTGTATGCGGCAGGCGTCGTCACAGACGAAAGCCAGACAGAGGAAGGCTACGACCTTGCCGTGTTCTGGACCGCATTGCAGAAAGAGCGTTTCGCGAGGCTCTGAAACCAGGGAACGAACATCACCATGGGGGCACTCAGTCAATATTGTCGCGGCGCATGGGCCTGTGCGTTGTGGTTGGCCGCGACGCCGCTCATGAATGCGCGGATTATCTGGCAAGCAGAAACCAGAGATGAAGCCCGCGGTTTCATGCAGGCGCATATCAAAAAGTTCTTGCGTCGTTGTCGGGTTGATGTGGTCGTTGACGGGATCAAACCGGACATCACGACGGGCTGTGTGGTTTGCTATAACGAGACCTCCTTTATCGACGTGAACGCCTTTTGCCTTGCGATGTGGCCCTATATCGACCGGGGGGCTGCCGCTGACCTATACGCCTATTTCCCCGGCGGACGGGCGGCCTTTACCAAGGTCGGGCTGGAGATGGTGCCGCGGGGCAACCGCGCAGGTGTCGACAGATTGCTGGCCAAGATGGTGGCCGCGATCAAGACCGGCGAACGCGTTGCATGGGGTGGCGAAGGCCGGATTGTGGGGGTCGATGGCATTGGCCGGTTCAAGATCGGATCAAGCCTGATCGCGATCCGCGCGCAGGCGCCGATTGTTCCTGTCGCGTTCTTCGGGGGCCATCGCATCATGCCCTTTCCGTCCGTTCGGGTGAAACCCGGCACAGTCTTCGTGCGTTTCGGAGAACCGGTTCCAACGGCCGGTCTGCTTGACGAAGACGCGCGCGACCTGGCGGATAGACTGCAAGCGATCATGTCCCAGATGTACGAAGATTTGCGGGCAGAGTCAGAGGCCCCCCGCGCCTAGTTCGCAGGCCGCAAGACAGTCACCCCAACAGCCGCCGCCCGTGCCAGCGCGGGATCAAGCGACATTGGTATGTATTCGCCACGCCGCCAAAGCTCACCCAGATTGTCATAATAGCGCGACAGCGGATGCCCGGACTGGCCCGTAGAAATGACGAAAACAGAGCTATCGGGGTCCGCAAAATCATAAACACCCCGATAACCCGCTGCATTGACATTGCGGAACGGGTAGGGATCCTCGCCAGAGGTGGTGCCCCGTTGCAACGTCTGATCGCCGCCGCTGGTTGATTGCCGGATATTCACGATCCATTCCAGGAAAGGCGTATTGCCCAGCGCGGGATGATCTTGGGTCGCGACATGGGCATCACCCCAGCGAACGGCCTCAATAGCCTCGCCATAGTTTTCGGTGATCCAGATCAGCGCCTCATCGAGCGATTGGCGGGCGATGTCTGTGCAGGTTTCAACGGGAGCGGATTGGATCACGTCACACCAGACCGACGCCCCGTCGATGTCGCGGAACACGCGCTCAATAAAGACCGGGTCAACATGGGTATATTCATTGGCCAGCGGACCCAGTTCATCCCGGATCAGGCGTTGCTGAAAGGCGCGCGTCCATGCAGCATAAATCAGCGGTTCTGGCAAATGTTCGTTCATCTCTCCGTTCCAGGCTGACAGCAGGTTCAAGGCATCCTGACGCCGCCTTTCTGGCGTGCCGACCGGCGCGGCATCGCCGGTAAACCATAGATCGGCACCCATCAGGGTGGAGAGCGTCAAGGCAGCATAGCTGACCGTGTCCAATTGTGCCTCGATGAAGCTGTCGCGGGTGTGTACCTCACGCGCCTGCATCAAACGACGCCAACGCTGGATGCGCTGGGTGTCGCCCCATTCAAACGTCAAATTGCGCGGGAAGGGCGCATCGGTAATTTTATTGTTGGTATTGCCGAGTATGCCGCCTTCGGGATCAAGAAAGACCGGGTTTTCGTCGTAGGGATAGCGACCCTGCCAGCGGTTTTGCGGCAGATAGCCAAAAGAGGGCAGACGGCCCTGACTTTGGTGCGCGGCATCGCGCGCAGGCAAGGCCCCGATAACCTTGAGCGCAACACGATTGCGATCCGCAACAACAAGGTTTGTCGCCGGTGCCACAAGATCACGCCCTGCACGAATAGCCTCCTCGACGGAGCGCGACTTGGTGATCGCCAGCACCGCCGACATAGAGGTGTCGCGGTCCGAAAGCGCCGTCCAACTGATCGCCGTGACATGCCCGGGCGGTGTGATCGTGCCCAGATCAAACTGATCGGGCGGCATCACCGGCCCATTGGCCGTCCAGCGCAGGCGCAGCGTGATCGCAGGCCCATCCTTGACGTTGATGATGCCGTCACGGGTGCGGAACGGCTCCCACCCATCAGGGCCGCGGTATTCATTGGGATTATCTGGGTTAATTTCCTCGATGAAGATGTCCTGATCGTCCACGCTGGCGCTCGTCGCGCCCCACCCAACAGTGTCACTGCGCCCCGCCAGCACGGCAGGAACGCCGGGGATTGTGCCGCCGATCACACCGCCGTTTTCAAGCTCGACCCGTGCCAGATACCAGATTGACGGTGCCGTCAGACCCAAATGCGGATCATTGGCCAGCAGGGTCGATCCGGTGGCAGACCGTGCTGCCGTCGCGGCCCACGCATTCGAGGCCCCAGACAGCGGCACCGGATTTATCGGCGAAAGCGGATCATAGGCCATGCGCATATTCGGCGAATACGACGGCACATCTGGCACCAAAGCTGCGTATTCAGGCAAACTTGTCAGCGGGGCTGTCGGATCATCAGGCAGAATATCCTTCAGCCGATCATTGCCGAGCAAAAGCGATGTGCGCGCCCGCAGGACTTCTTCACCGAGCGAAGATGTCATCTCTAGCGCCATCAGCTTCAGGATCGCGATGGAATCGGCGGCTTGCCACGGCGCGACCGGATGATTGAACAACCACATCTCCGGCGCACCGCGCCCCAGCGCGCCTGCGTTCACTTCGCGGAGCCACGCATTCACGCCGGCGGCATAGGCATCCAGCGTCGCCTTTGTCTCTTCGGTTTGCGCTGGCACTGACGCAACCGCCAGATTATAGAGATCGAAACGGCGCATGGCCTCATCGATGCGCACGGTTCGTTCCCCGAACAATTCCGACAGACGCCCTTGGGCCGTGCGTCGCAGCATGGTCATTTGCCACATCCGGTCCTGCGCATGTGCATATCCGAGCGCAAAGAACACATCTTCGTCTGTTTCGCCGAAGATATGCGGGACATTGGCGTTATTGCGGACGATTTCAACCGGCGCGGAAATGCCCGCGACCTCACGCGTGCCCTCATAGTCAGGCAAGGACCGTGATGCGAAGTAATAGGCAAGCACAAGAAGCGCGATTGCCAAAAATATCAATGCAGATGCAAGCCGGACAAGCCAGCGAAAGATTAGCGCCATTTGACCCTCAGGTTCAAAGCAGTTCGCCCCGTTTTAACAGCGCAGACCGCAAGGGCAAGCTAGCGTTCGGGGATCAAACCACGCGGGCTAAACCGCAAGACCAGCAAAAGCACCAGACCCATCGTCAGCAACCGCATATGCGCCGCTGATTCGAGCATCCGGTCCTTGAGCGCACTGCCATCTTCAAGACCGCTGGACAGGATATTCATCAGGCCGAGCCCGAGCGGCTCTACCTGCACCCAGAGCCACCAAATCAGCATCCCGCCAAGGACGGCACCAAAGTTATTGCCTGACCCTCCGACAATCACCATCACCCAGACAAGGAAGGTAAAGCGGAGCGGCTGATAGGTGCCGGGTGTCAACTGACCGTCAAGTGTTGTCATCATCGCGCCCGCAACACCGCAAATGGCAGACCCCAGAATGAATATCTGCAAATGCCGGGCGGTGACATTCTTGCCCATCGCCTCCGCTGCGGTTTCATTGTCGCGGATCGCCCGCATCATGCGACCCCATGGGCTCTTGAGCGCTTGCTGAGCCAGATACAGCAGGATCAGTAGAACGACAGTAAACAGTACCGCATAACCGGCCTTGTTATAGAGCGTAGAGCCAATGACCGGATCAAGCCCGAGGTTCATCGCGCGTTCCACGAAGGCGGGATCATTTTGCAGCGTCACCGCATCCGGCACAGGGCTATCGAGGCCCACGACGTTCTTGACGCCACGCGCCAGCCAGTCTTCGTTTTTCATCACCGCAATGATGATCTCAGCGATCCCCAGCGTCGCAATTGCCAGATAGTCGGACCGCAACCCAAGGGCAGTTTTCCCGATCACCCAAGCCGCACCGGCGGCCAACAACCCACCCACAGGCCAGCTGAGGATAATTGGCAGGTTCAGACCGCCCAAATTACCCGTCAGGGCAGGGTTCACAGCCTCCACGGCCTCTTTGCCGGGATCGAAAACAGCGCGGTAAAGGAAGAAACCGCCAACAAGAATAACCAGCGTGAGAATGGTTTTCATGCGCCCTTCAAAACGTCGCTGCGCGATAACAGCCGCCACAACCGTGGCCGCTCCGAGTGCCAGACCTGCAAAGATGCGCAAGCCACCGGCCTGCCAAGCCTCTGGCACAGGTTCGGTCGAGACCAGAACGGCCGCCAGACCGCCCAAGGCCACGAAACCCATCACACCGATGTTAAACAGGCCCGCAAAGCCCCATTGCAGGTTCACGCCCAATGCCATGATCGCAGAAATCAGCCCCATGTTCAGGATCAACAATGCAGAGTTCCACCCCTGAATCATCCCCGTCCCAAGCAACAGGACAGCGACCAGGCCGAAAAGTGCGGTATCTTTGATGGCGGTTTTCATACGGATTGCCCCTTAAACAGGCCGGTCGGCTTGAACAGCAACACGATAATCAGGATCGCAAAGCTGACGGCAAATTTGTAGTCGGTGGACAGGAGCTGGACCAGCCCGTCGGGTTCCAGACTTTCCGGCATCATATAGACCAGCACTTTTTTCCATGCGTAGGTGATTGTGACCTCGCTGAAGGCGATCACAAAGCCACCCGCAATGGCACCCAGCGGATTGCCAAGACCGCCTACAATGGCTGCGGCAAAGATCGGCAGCAAGAGTTGGAAATAGGTGAAGGCTTTGAAAGACTTGTCCAGCCCGTAAAGAACGCCCGCAGTGGTGGCAAGTGCGGCAACAATCATCCATGTCACTTTCACGACCCAATCGGGGTTGATGCCTGACAGCAGGGCCAGATCTTCGTTATCTGAAAAGGCGCGCATGGACTTGCCTGTGCGGGTCTTGTTGAGAAACCAAAACAGCAGGGCCACAACGATAAAGGCCACAACGACGGTAATCGCCTGGGTCGTCTTGATCGCCAGCCCCTCTCGCAGACCTGTCGTTTCACGAAAGCCGCGCGCGGTGATGATGAAACGTTCTCCATCCGCAAAGCGGATGTCACGCACTCCGATGATGAAGCGCACAATCCCGTTCATGACGAACATCACACCCATGGAAACGATCACAAGGATGACCGGTTTAGCCTTTTGCTCACGGTAGAATTTATATACGGCCCAATCGGTGCCGAGCAAAAGCAGGATCGTCACACCAATTCCGAAGGGCAGGGCAAGAAGTGCCGTCGGCAGCGGGCCAAAGGTGATGCCCATACTGATAAGGCCCGTTGTAAACAGGATCGTAATCGCGGTTCCGAAAGCCATCGTGTCACCATGCGCAAAGTTCGAAAACCGCAGGATGCCGTAGATCATTGTCACCCCAAGCGCGCCAATCGCAAGCTGCGCACCGTAAGCGAGGCCGGGGACGAAAACGAAGTTCGCAAAGGCGACGATAGCGTTCAGAAAGTCCATTTACAAAATACCCTTGGAATTCATTGGCGTGTTGTTCATTGGATCACCTCACAAGTGCCGGTGATGCGTGTTCCGGCCCGCGGGTTGGCATATACGGCCGTGCCGTCGGCTTGGATGACCAGCATGATGTCCGCTCCGCCCATACCTTCTGCCCAGAAGCCGCGCAGATCGCCCATCAGGATTGGCTCTGCGGGAAAGGTTGCGTCGCCCTGCTGCACTGTCGTCACGCGGCGGCGCGGTGGCTCTGCCTGATCGATTGCAGGCGCGAATTGCGCCCGGTCGATCGCAAATCGCAGCGGGGTGCCGGAAAGATCGCATGAGACGACCTCAGCCATCGCCGGGCCTGACAAGGTTGCACAGATGATGGCGTGCATCTTCATCCGCCCAAGAAACTCCGGCGCACTTCAGGATCGGCCAACAGCTCTTTTCCGGTGCCAGTGTGGGCGTTGCGGCCCTGTACCAAAACATAGGCTTTATCTGCGATTTCAAGCGCTTGCCGAGCGTTCTGTTCCACCATCAAGATCGGTATGCCCGTGTGGGCGACTTCGATAATGCGGTCAAAAAGCTCGTCCATGACGATGGGCGAGACACCGGCTGTCGGTTCATCCAGCATCAATACCTTTGGCTGTGTCATCAAAGCCCGCCCCACGGCAACCTGCTGGCGCTGACCGCCCGAAAGCTCACCCGCAGGCTGCTTGCGCTTGTCTTTGAGGATCGGAAACAGATCGTACACTTGCGTCATCGTATCGTTGAAATCATCACGGCGGATAAAGGCCCCCATTTCGAGATTTTCCTCCACCGTCATGGAGGTGAATATATTGGCCACCTGCGGCACGAACCCCATGCCCTTCACAACGCGCTGTTGAGGGGACAGATGAGTGATATCTTCGCCATCCAGTCGGACTGCGCCTTCATTGACGTTAAGCATCCCGAAGATGGCTTTCATGGCAGTCGATTTCCCGGCCCCATTGGGGCCAACGATGACAGCAATCTCACCTTTTTCGGCAGCTATTGTACAGCTATGCAGAATATCGGGGCCCTTGCCATAGCCGCCGGTCATGGCGTCACCGATCAGAAACGGTTCATCGCGGCGTGTCGCACTGCGACGCGGGCTGCTATTTGCGGCAGTGAAGGTTCGACCACCTTCTTTGGTGATCGTCCGGTCCTTATTGCCGCGATCGTCGTGGTAGGGATTATCGCTCACGGGTTCACATACTCGGCGAGGAAGGGCAGGTAGTCCGTCAACGTCGTGCGCATCAGCTCCTGTTCAGTAGGGTCCGCGTGGTTGACGTAGATATAGTAGAAGGTCGCAGCAGAGCCCAGAATAGCCCCGAAAATGACGGTTAGCAGGAATTTCATGTCACACTCACCTTGTCTTTGTTTTTCAATCCGGTGCCGAGGTAGGCCTCGATCACCTGCTCATTTGCCTTGATCTCATCCAGCGTACCTTCGGCCAGAACCCGACCCTCAGCCATACAAATGACCGGATTGCAAAGGCGTCCGATGAAATCCATGTCGTGTTCAATCACAACAAATGTATAGCTGCGTTCTTTGTTAAGGCGGATGATCGCGTCACCGATTGTGTTGAGCAGGGTGCGGTTCACACCTGCACCGACTTCATCAAGAAATACGATCTTGGCGTCGACCATCATGGTGCGCCCCAGCTCAAGCAACTTCTTCTGCCCACCAGAGAGGTTGCCCGCTTTTTCTTCTTTCAGGTGGTCGATTGTCAGAAATTCGATCACCTCATCGGCTTTTGCCTGCAATGCGCGCTCTTCATTGGCGATACGCTTGCGGCCAAACCATGTATTCCAAAGCTGTTCACCCGATTGGTTGCCGGGAACCATCATCAGGTTCTCGCGGACTGTCATGGATGAAAACTCATGCGCGATCTGGAAGGTGCGCAGCAGGCCCTTGTGGAACAGTTCATGCGGTGGCAGGCCGGTGATATCCTCACTCAGCATTGTCACCTTACCCGCTGAAGGTTTAAGAACGCCCGCGATCACGTTGAAAAGAGTTGTTTTTCCGGCCCCGTTTGGTCCTATCAACCCGGTGATTGACCCTTCTGCGATTGTCAGGGTTGCACCATCTACGGCGCGGAAACCGCCAAAGCTTTTGACCACATCTTGAACGACGATCATTCACATGTCCCCTCGCGCTGCATCAAACACGCAGCTTGCCTTGCAAAACGGCGCGGGCAAGAACCCGCGCCGTTTCAAATTCAACTGCTCCGATTAACGGTAGTTGATTGTGGAGTATTCGCCGTCTGCAAACTCGATTTCCTGATAGTTGCCAGCGGATTCGCCGGGTCCGATCAGGTCGACCGCAGATGCGCCCACATAGTCGATGTCAAAGCCTGCCGCGACAAGTGCGAGACCTTCAGCCAACTGGCCCGGCATGATCTGTACGCCCGGTGCGTTTGCAACGTCAAAGACGTGGTCTTTGAAGTCCGCGCTGTCAGACGAGTCCGCGGCCTGCATCGCCAGCATAATTAGTGCTGCCGCGTCATAGCTTTCAGGGGAAAACGCGCCTGTGCCGTCAAAGCCGGCTTCTGCCGCCAGATCAACAAACATGCCCGCACCGGCGTTATCGGTGCCGGGGTAGGCCCCGTATGAGCCGTTCAGCTCATCGCCGAAATTGTCGTTCAAAACCGCACCGACCATGCCGTCTGGCAGGTAGAATGTGTCAAACGCGCCCGTGTCCAGCGATGAACGGATGATACCGGAACCGCCTTGGTCAACATAGCCCGCAACAACCAGCACTTCGCCGCCAGCGGATGCCAATGCACCAACTTCAGCAGAGTAATCGGCCTTGCCGTCCTCATGTGCCGCTGAAATTGTGACATTGCCGCCAGCCGCCTCAAAAGCAGCCTGGAACGCATCGGCGAGCCCCTTGCCGTAGTCGTTGTTTGTGTAGGTCAATGCAACTTCGCTGACACCACGATCCTGCAGGATCTCTGTGATGATGACACCTTGACGGGCGTCGGACGGTGCGGTGCGGAAGAACAGATCATCGTCCTCAGCTGTGGACAGGCCGGGCGACGTCGCGGATGGCGAAATCATGACAACACCGTTTGCACGGGCCACATTTTGCAAAATAGCACCAGTCACACCGGAACAATCGGCACCCATGATCGCGTTCACGCCATCGGATGTGACCAGACGCTCTGCTGCGGCAGTTGCCGCGCCCGCGTCGATGCATGTGCTGTCACCGCGCACGGATGTGACGGTCGCGCCACCAAGCAATGTGCCCGCTGCGTTGACTTCAGCCATTGCCAGCTCTGCGCCGGCACCCATTGCGGGTGTGATCGATTCAAGCGGTCCAGTGAATCCCAAGATCACACCGATCTTGACCTCTTCACTGTGCCCGCCAGCGACCGCAGCACCAGCCATCATTGCTGCGGCGGATGTCGCCAAAAGTAGGTTTTTCATTCTTTTCTCCCAATTGGATTTTTTATCCTGCCGAGGAATTTAACAGGGTGTTTCCAAAAGGAAAGTCGGAACCCAAGGTCATTCGGCTTTTAGACGGCGCTGAGAGAGTGTTTTTTCCTGATCGCGGGGCAAATCCAGCGGCGAAACGGCGAATTTCCTAAACCGACAACCTTGCAGCATGGCTGCCACGCTCGCGGTAGGGGGTGGTATCATAGTGCGACCGATAGCATTTCGAGAAATGCGAAGGCGATGCAAAACCACAGGCCAAGGCCACATTAATTACCGTCATATCTGTCTGCATCAGCAAATTGCGCGCCTTTTGCAGGCGCAATTCCATGTAGTACCGCTTGGGGCTGCGCGACAGATACCGCCGGAACAGGCGTTCCAGTTGGCGCGTGGACATGCCCACATCGCGCGCCAGAATGGCAGGACTGATCGGTTCTTCGATGTTTTGTTCCATCATTTGAATTACACGGCTCAGCTTGGGGTGGCGCACACCAATCCGTGTCGGGATCGACAAACGCTGGGTATCCTGGTCGGTCCGAATGGAGGAATAGATCAGGATATCGGCAACAGCATTGGCGAGGTCTTCGCCATGCTGGTCGGCGATCAGTTTTATCATCAGGTCAATTGATGCGGTGCCGCCCGCGGTCGTGATCCGGTTGCCGTCCACTACGAAAACCGACTTGGTAAGCTCAACATCTTCGAATTCTTCGGCAAAACTGTCCTGATTTTCCCAATGGATCGTGGCCTTCTTGCCATCCAGCAATCCCGCCTTGGCCAACGTATAGCCAGCAGTGCAAAGTCCAGCGATGGTGACACCGCGCCGTGCTTCGCGCCGCAACCAGTTCAGCACGCGCTTGGTAGTGGCCTGCTGCACATCAACGCCACCGCAAAGCATAATCGTGTCGTCACGCTCAAGCTCACAGAGATCGTCATCAACCCGGAATGCGCAACCGTTGGAACAGGTGGCCTCTTCGCCGCCCTCTGCAATGATCCGCCAAGTATAAAGCTCTTTTCCGGCAGTCCGGTTTGCGATGCGCAAACTCTCCACTGCGGCGGCAAAACAGAGCATTGTGAAATTGTCCATCAGCACAAATACATAGCGACGTGGTTTGCCGCTGTGATCTACTTCGACGATTTGTGGCTCGACTGGCATCATGTGGGTCCGTGGTATTCTAATGCGTGGTTGACCTCATCAGGTTTGGCAAGGGCGGGCAAGGGGGAAAGTTTCCGATCTGCTCCAAACTGCCAAAAAGACAAGGTGGCTTTTTGCCATTGGCGCGGGTCAGTAGCCGCGTTATACCGCAACCCTGATAACGCTAACCGTGCATGAATAATGGAGCAAGACAATGACCAACTGGCAAAAATCTGACTGGCGCAACAAGCCCCGGATCCAGATGCCCGCGTATACCGACGCAGCCGCACTTTCGTCTGTTGAGGCGCGTCTTGCCAGCTATCCGCCCTTGGTCTTTGCAGGCGAGGCACGCAAATTGCGCGATGAGCTGGCCGCAGTTAGCCGTGGTGAGGCGTTCCTGCTGCAAGGTGGCGATTGCGCAGAAAGCTTTGCAGAATTCAGTGCGGACAGCATTCGCGACACCTTCAAAGTGATGTTGCAGATGGCGATGGTCCTGACTTACGGCGCAAAAGTGCCAGTCGTCAAAGTAGGCCGCATGGCCGGTCAGATGGCCAAGCCACGCTCTGCGCCCACCGAAACTGTCGGTGGCGTGGAATTGCCCAGCTACCGAGGTGATATCATCAACGGCTTTGATTTCACCCCTGACAGCCGCATCCCGGATCCTGAGCGGATGTTGCAAGCCTATTTGCAGGCTGCCGCCACACTGAACCTGTTGCGCGCGTTTTCGACAGGTGGTTTTGCCAATGTGCATGAGGTCCACAAGTGGACCCTTGGCTTCACCGACGAGAACGAAGTGCAGAAATACAGTGATATGGCTTCGCGCATCAGCGATACGCTTGATTTCATGGAAGCGGCTGGCTTGACCACAGAAACCAACCATGAATTGCAAACGGTTGATTTCTACACCAGCCACGAAGCGCTGTTGCTTGAATATGAAGAGGCGCTTTGCCGTTTGGATTCGACCTCCGGCAAATGGCTCGCGGGCTCCGGTCACATGATCTGGATCGGCGACCGGACCCGTCAGCCCGATGGCGCGCATGTTGAATTCTGCAAAGGCGTGCAAAACCCGATTGGCCTGAAATGTGGGCCATCCATGACGACAGGGCACCTCAAGGCGCTCATGGCGGCCTTGAACCCGCACAATGAAGCGGGCCGTCTGACATTGATCGCGCGCTTTGGCGCTGGTTCCGTGGGTGAACATCTGCCGCGACTTATCAAAGCGGTCGAAGAGGAGGGTGCAAACGTCGTTTGGACCTGCGATGCGATGCATGGCAATACGATCAAGTCCTCAACTGGCTACAAGACCCGGCCCTTCGACAGCGTGCTGCGCGAGGTCACCGAATTCTTCGCAATTCACGGGTCCGAGGGCACAATCCCCGGCGGTGTTCATTTTGAGATGACCGGCAAGGACGTGACCGAATGCACAGGGGGCGTGCGCGCTGTGACGGATGAGGATCTGTCCAGCAGGTATCACACCGCTTGCGATCCACGCCTGAACGCGTCGCAATCGCTTGAGCTTGCTTTCCTCGTTGCTGAAAAGCTGTCCGCGCGCCGCGCCACCCTGCAAGAAGCGAAAGCGGGCTAATTAGCCGTTGTTCACAACCAATCGAAGGGCCGTGTGTTGCGAGACATGCGGCCCTTTTTGCTTGACCGGATCTTTGGGTATCAACTGGCTGGCAGCCAAGGTGGGCCCGAGTGTTTCGCACCGGATCGATTGCGCAGGATCAATAGCAAAGCGGCGCGGGCGGGGCAGTGTCATCTCATCAAAGACCAAAGCCCCCAGCAAGCGGTTTGTATGTCCTTGCGTATCCTGCATTGGCAAAAGCAGCATCGCGCCCGATATCGTGGACCGCAGCAAGCCGCCCTGCGAGAGCAAAGGCAGACCTATGATAGCGGGCGCTTGAAAGGCTTTTTCGATGAGCTCTCGCAACGGGTCGCGCGTCTCTGGCTGAAACAAGCTTGTCAGCGGCATCCCGCGCGCATCCATTTTCATCAGGGCGTGAATTTGCTGACCTGCCACCCGAAACCGTGCCGTGCCGGGGGCGACCCGTTGCAGAATGAAGCTGAAAGGCAGGGCCTGATCGATCAGCGCCGGATTGAGATCACTGCGCGCAGGCACTCGGCGGGCATGGCGGAGCGTTTTCCAATACGTCTCCAGGCTGACCAGATGCGGGTTGGCAAGATATGATGACGCGTCAGAGGCAGCGGGTGTTTTTTGGTCGTTCATGTCCATTTTGTAGCCTCCTGAGCAATCGTTCATTTCGAATTGATGCAAGTTTTTGCAGATTTCTTAACAGCATTTTAACAGTCAGGGACGCGATGCGCACTTGACAAATTGTTAAAAGGTTAACGTGCCTGCGGCTGAGGCGCTGCCTTACCGCGCCCACTTGCCCCATCGGGGATTTTCGCATTAGGTGCATGTAACAACGTCCGAAAGGCCCTGCAATGACGCACTCCATGACAGCTTTTTCCACCCTTGGCGGACATCTCGGTGTTGTGTCATGGCAATGGGAGATGCGCGGCGTAAATGCACGCGGCTTGGACCTGCGCCTAAGGGTTCCCGAAGGTATGAGCGGTGTTGAGGCCGCACTGCGAGAGACCGTGTCAAAGGCGTTGGGGCGTGGGAATGTCACCGTCAACCTGCGGCTGGCGCAAGAAGATGGCGCAGGCGGTCTTACTGTCGATCAGACACATTTGGATGCGGTTCTGACCGCACTGGATGCGGTGCAAGAGCGCGCTTTTGAAATGGGCGTTACCCTTGGCCAGCCCACGGCCGCCGACGTGATCGGGCATCGCGGCGTGCTGACAAATGCAAAACCGGAGGCGGATGCCGCGACATTGCAGGCGGCACTGATTGCCCAAATTCCACCTCTGTTGGACGCTTTTGTTGCCATGCGGGCCAGTGAAGGGGCGGCTTTGCATCGGGTTCTTTCAGAGCAGTTTGCGCAGATTGCCGATCTGACTGAAAGGGCTGCCATTGCCGCCGCTGAACGCGCGCCAAAGCAACATGAAAATCTTTCCGCGGCTCTCCGGCGGGTGCTTGAGGACGTCAGCGAGGTGGAGCCCGCACGTGTTGCCCAGGAGCTTGCCCTCCTGGCGGTCAAATCGGACGTGACCGAGGAAATCGACCGGTTGCGCGCCCATGTGCAAGCTGGCCGTGCCTTGTTGGGGGCTGAGGGTCCGATTGGCCGCAAGCTGGATTTTCTGGCGCAAGAATTCAACCGTGAGGCCAACACGCTTTGCGCCAAGGCACAGGGCGGTGCGCTCACGGTGATCGGTCTTGACCTCAAGGCAGTGATCGACCAGATGCGCGAACAAATCCAAAACGTGGAGTAACGTCATGTCCCGACGCGGCCTTTTGATAATCTTGTCCTCGCCATCCGGTGCCGGAAAGTCGACGCTGGCAGCGCGGTTGCGGATCTGGGATGACACGCTACGGTTTTCAGTATCATCCACCACACGGGCACCCCGAGACGGGGAAGTTGACGGCCAGGACTACGATTTTGTCAGTGCCGACGATTTCCGCGCTCAGGTCGAAAGTGGCGACATGCTTGAGCACGCGCAGGTCTTTGGCAATTATTACGGCTCACCCAAAGCGCCTATACAAGCGGCGATTGAAGCGGGCCGCGATGTACTTTTTGACATTGATTGGCAAGGTGCGCAGCAGATAAAGAATTCTGTCTTACAAGACAGCGTGCTGTCGATCTTTATTTTGCCACCATCTATTACGGAATTGCACCGACGCCTGACCGCGCGCGGACAGGATGATGCGGCCGTGATCGAAGGCCGGATGGCCAAAAGCTGGGATGAGATCAGCCATTGGGACGGGTATGACTACGTGCTCATCAACGACGATCTGGACGTAACGGAGGCGCAATTGAAGACGATTATCAGCGCTGAGCGTTTACGTCGCAGCCAGCAGCCTGAACTGGTGGGTCACGTGCGACACCTGCAATCAGAATTCGGAGACCGGACATGAGCCTTTACGCCCTTGGCGACCGCCACCCCATTGTCGGAGATGACGTTTGGATCGCACCGGGATGCTACGTGATTGGTGATGTGGTGTTGGCGGATCGGACCTCGGTCTGGTTTGGCAGCACATTGCGGGGCGACAACGAACGTATCACAGTTGGTTACGGCACGAACATTCAAGAAAGCGCGGTCCTGCACACCGATATGGGCTATCCGCTGGAGATCGGGCCGGGCTGCACAATTGGCCATAAAGCCATGCTGCATGGCTGTGACATTGGCGAGAATTCCCTGATTGGCATGGGCGCGACTGTTCTCAATGGTGCTGTGATCGGCAGAAACTGTCTCATTGGGGCAGGGGCTTTGATTGCCGAGGGCAAACATATTCCGGACGGATCGCTCGTGGTGGGCGCACCTGGAAAGCTCGTGCGCGCACTTGATATGGCAGCGATTGAAAGCCTGCGGGCCTCCGCACGGCACTATCAGGAGAACGCGGCGCGGTTTTCTTGTGATTTGCGCCCGCTCTAAGACCTGACTTTGGCTTACAACTCATAGATGTCGAAATCAAGGTGCGGCGCGACCAAAGTCACCTCTGCCTTGATAATCGCCGCGTCAGGAATGCGGTCCAGAATCACGCGGAAGCTGCCCGTATAGTCCAGATCAGCCAAATGGCGGGCCAGATCAATGACGTCGAAGTCTTTGCTGACAAGAGGCGACAAGACCAAATCGGGGGCAATGTCTGCCAAGAGTTCACGACTCAGCGATGCAAAGCTTGTGTAACTGTAATCTGCATCACCCGCGATGTCGCGCCCGTCTGAGGCCCAACGCTGGATGTCTCCGACAATAAGGGTGCGCGTCTCTTGCCCAGAAGAAGCATTGGCAACACGTATTTTTTTGCGCGCTCGCATTCAAGTCAACTTTATGTAAGACAAATCAATAATTGGAAGCGTTGGGTCTAAAACAACTACATGGGTATCCAAATAACCAGTCGCACACAAGGCGACGCAACGGCCAGTTTGGGGCCTTGTCATGACAAATTTTCGCAAAGGTGAATGCAATATGAATACGTGCGAGGCATCGGGAAAATGACTGCTGAACGTATAGCGCCCGTCATTGCGGCTTTGCCCGTGCCGGTCCTGTTAATCGGACAGGATGACCGAGTGCGCGCGTCAAATGATGCAGTTACTGCGATCCTTGGACCCAATCTGGTGGGCAATCATTACATCACGGCCATCCGGCAACCCGCTGTCATTGCCGCCGTCGCGGAAACGCGCATGCAGCGCATATCGCGGCATGTCCGCTTTACCGGGCGCGACGGTGCCAATGATACGATCTACAGAGTGGCTGTGGCAATGGCTGGCGATGATATTGCGCTTACATTCGAGGACCAGACCGCAGCAGAGGCCGTGGGGCAAATGCGCCGCGATTTTGTGGCCAATGTCAGCCATGAACTGCGTACACCACTTACCGCACTGCTGGGATTTATCGAAACGCTCAACGGCGCCGCCCGTGATGATCCGGAGGCGCGCGACAGGTTCCTTGGCATTATGTCAGATGAAGCCAACCGCATGACGCGACTTGTGGATGATTTGCTCTCGCTTAGTCGCGTTGAGGAAGACGAACGCGTAAGGCCGCGCGAGCAAGTTGATCTAGGAGGGTTGCTCTCATCCGTTATCAAAGCGTTGGAGCCACAGGCAAGCGCCGCTGGGAACACCGTTGCGCTTGAAATCGAAGCCGCTGGCACAATGGTCCCAGGTGACGCCGGTCAACTGGTGCAAGTGTTCAGTAACCTCATCGAGAACGCCATCAAATACGGCGCACAGGGTGGGGCAGTGACGGTGACGCTGAAACCACGCAAGATGTATCCGCGCCTTCGGGGTGAGGCCGTGCAAATCATCGTCGCCGACAACGGAGAGGGCATCCCCACCCATCACATAGCCCGGCTGACAGAGCGATTCTACCGCGTTGACAGCCACCGTTCGCGTGAAGTGGGTGGCACAGGGTTGGGGCTTGCTATTGTCAAACATATCATCAATCGCCATCGCGGTCGGCTTCTGATTGAAAGCGAAGTCGGAAATGGCACGAATGTCTCGATTTTCCTGCCGATTTCGCAAGGCGCCGGCGTGGCGTCATAAAACTTTTACACAAACGTCACAAAAGCGTTCAACACCGCGCGCAGAAGATGCCGGGATGATAGGGCGGCTCGCGTTCTATCGATGTTTGACTGACAGGAGATATTTGATGTCGCTCATGAAACTGACTGCCGCAACCGCTGTGGTTGCTGTGACTGCCACATCCGCATTCGCACGTGAAAGTGTCCAGATTGCTGGATCGTCCACCGTTCTACCTTACGCCTCAATCGTCGCCGAGCTATTTGGCGAGAACTTCGATTTCCCGACACCTGTTGTCGAATCCGGTGGTTCATCCGCTGGTCTGAAGCGTTTTTGCGAGGGCGTCGGTGTCAACACAATCGACATCGCAAACGCCTCTCGTGCAATCCGTCCAAAAGAGGTTGCCGTTTGCGCCGAAGCCGGTGTGACCGATATTATCGAAGTGCGCATCGGTTATGACGGGATTGTTTTCGCCTCCGACATCAACGGCAATGAATTCACATTTACGCCGGTTGATTGGTACAAGGCCATCGCCAACGAGCATTTCGTCGACGGCGCGCTCGTTCCGAACACGCTTGAAACCTGGGACCAAGTGAACCCGGACTTCCCTGCGCAGCCTATTCAGGCATTCATCCCCGGCACCAAGCACGGCACCCGTGAAGTGTTCGAGGAAAAGGTGATTTTAGCGGGCTGTGAAGAGGGTGGTTATTTCCAGGCCATGCTGGACGCCGGCGTTGACGAGGATACTGCCGAGCAGAAATGCATGGCGATCCGCACCGATGGGCGGTCGGTCGATATCGACGGCGACTACACAGAGACGCTGGCGCGCATCGATGCAGACAGCAACGGCATCGGCGTTTTCGGTCTGTCGTTTTATGAAAACAACACCGACAAGCTGCAAGTTGCGACCATGAACGACATTGTTCCCACCACCGAAAGCATCGCTGCTGGTGAATACCCTGTATCGCGTCCGCTCTACTTCTATATCAAGGCGGCACATATCGGTGTCATTCCGGGTCTGAAGGAATTCGCGGAGTTCTTCGTCTCTGACGATGTGGCCGGTCCTTGGGGGCCACTGGCCGACTACGGTCTTGT
This sequence comes from Yoonia sp., assembly GCF_042093035.1. Taxonomy (GTDB): domain Bacteria; phylum Pseudomonadota; class Alphaproteobacteria; order Rhodobacterales; family Rhodobacteraceae; genus Yoonia. Next base: position 20,359 of record NZ_JBELFI010000030.1, read on the forward strand.
CTCTGATCCGGAGTTGTTGAGCGTGCAGGAAACTGTTGCCAATGAGACCTTGATGGGTTCCGGCTCCTGATCTTTACGGCTATCACTGGGGCGTCTGCTGACGCCCCAGAATTTTCTTGATGATGGAAACTATCCCATGCAATCGCTGACGACACCGCTTCTGTTTGTAATTGTGCTGGCGGTGGTCGGCTTTTTTGTGGCGCGGATGCGGGCATTGCAGGTCGCTGGCGGCGACATCCGGGCCTTGGTGTCTTTGCCAAGGCAACACGCGTTGAACACATTGCTTTCGACAATGGTTCCCGCATCGGCGGCGGTATTGGTCATGGCGCTTTATGCGCGACTGACTGGCACCACACCGGGGTGGTTCTTCTCTTTGGTCGTCTTGGGGCTCGGCGTGACCGGTTTCGCGCTTTCGCTGTTGGCCATCAAGATCGAAAGCCGCGCCCGCACCTTCGCGGAGCGCTGGATCCTCGGGCTTTTGATCTTTTCTTCGACCATCGCGATTTTGACCACTGTCGGCATCGTCTTTTCGATGCTGTTTGAGACCTTCAACTTCTTCGGCCAATACGATTGGCGTGATTTCTTTTTCTCGTTGACGTGGTCGCCGAATTTTCGTGGCAACTCCGATCTGGGGATCATTCCGCTGCTTTGGGGGACGCTCTACGTCAGTTTTATCGCGCTGCTTTTCGCGGTGCCAATCGGCCTTTTTGCGGCGATCTACCTGTCGGAATATGCGGGCCGAGGCCTGCGCTCCGTGGCCAAGCCCGCGATTGAGATCCTCGCCGGTATCCCGACCATCGTTTACGGGCTATTTGCCCTGATTACCGTGGGCCCGCTGCTGCGTGACTACTTTGCAGCGCCGATGGGCCTGGGACAAAGCGCGTCATCGGTGATGACAGCTGGTTTGGTCATGGGTGTTATGCTGGTCCCATTCGTCAGCTCGTTGTCAGATGACATCATCAATGCGGTACCACAGACGATGCGCGACGGCTCGCTTGGCCTTGGTGCGACCCCATCCGAAACCATTCGTCAAGTCGTGCTGCCTGCCGCATTGCCCGGGATCGTGGGGGCCATCCTGCTGGCAGCCTCGCGCGCGATTGGTGAGACGATGATCGTGGTCTTGGGGGCAGGGGCCGCGGCCCGATTATCATTGAACCCCTTTGAGGCGATGACAACCGTCACCGTCAAAATCGTCAGTCAGCTCACCGGCGATACCGATTTTGCCAGTCCGGAGACACTTGTGGCCTTTGCGCTTGGTCTGACGCTCTTTGTCATCACTTTGGGCCTGAATGTCTTTGCCCTCTTCATTGTGCGGAAATACCGGGAACAATACGAATGACCATTTCGCTTCTCAAAACGGATGTGCGCACCAAAAAGCGCAATGCCGCCGAAGCACGCTTCAGGATTTACGGGCTGAGCGCCATTATTGTGTCGATGCTTGCGCTCGTCATTCTGCTAACCTCGGTTCTGTCCAACGGTCTGAGCGCGTTTCAGCAGACCTTCGTCGCGCTGCCAGTTGAACTGGTAGAAGAACGGGTTGACCGTGCCGGTAACCGCGACCCAGCAGAAATGGCCAAGACAACCACGATCGGCTACGCGCCCTTGCTGCGTGATGCGATCGCCGCAGAAGTGGACCGCCTCGGCATAGACGTTGCCATCAACCCGCGCGATCTGGCGGATGTGATCTCAAAGGAGGCCGCTGCAAACGTGCGCGACCGCGTTTTGGCGAACCCTGATCTTGTCGGGGAAACGGTGGTTTTTGAAGTTCTCGCCTCCGGCCGAATCGACGCGTACTTCAAGGGTGACGTTACCTTGGAAAGTGCTGCCCTTGACGGCAACACATCGCCAGAGGCGTTGATGATCGCCCAGGCGATGGCTGATGCGGGTGCGATGGAGACCAAGTTCAACTGGGGTTTCTTCACGCGCCCGGATGCATCTGTGCAAAGGCCAGAGGCAGCAGGTCTTGGCGTTGCGATCCTTGGGTCGGTTTACATGATGCTGGTGGTGTTGTTTCTGGCGCTGCCGATTGGCGTGGCGTCCTCGATCTATCTGGAGGAATTTGCACCCAAGAACCGGATTACCGACATTATCGAGGTGAACATCTCCAATCTCGCCGCGGTGCCGTCGATTGTTTATGGCATTTTGGGCCTGGCGATTTTCATCAATTTCATGGAGTTCAACCAATCCTCGCCACTCGTGGGTGGCTTGGTGCTGACCTTGATGACGCTGCCAACGATCATTATCTCGACGCGGGCCGCACTGAAATCCGTGCCACCATCAATCCGCGATGCGGCTTTGGGGGTGGGTGCCTCAAAAATGCAGTCAGTGTTCCACCACGTCCTGCCACTGGCGGCACCGGGCATCCTGACGGGCACAATCATTGGGCTGGCACAGGCGCTTGGCGAAACAGCACCGTTGCTTTTGATCGGCATGGTGGCCTTCGTGCGCGAGTATCCGGCGGCCTACACCCCGGAAGCGGGCCTCTTCGGAGAGGCATCAACCGCGCTTCCAGTGCAGGTCTTTAACTGGACACAACGCTCTGACCCGGCCTTTGTGGAGCGCGCCTCCGGTGCGATCATTACATTGCTGGTGTTTTTGCTTATTATGAACGCTGTCGCGATTTACCTGCGCCGCCGATTTGAGCGGCGTTGGTAGAAAAGGGGCTGAAGATGGAAGATATGGTACATATGGATCGGGCAATGGACACGCAGCAAGATATCAAGATTTCTGCCAAGGGCGTTCAGGTCCATTATGGTGAGACCCACGCGATCAAGGACGTCAATGTTGACATTGACGATAAGACAGTGACTGCATTCATCGGACCATCAGGGTGCGGAAAGTCCACTTTCTTGCGGTGTATCAATAGGATGAACGACACAATTGATATTGCACGGGTGACCGGTGATATCCGGATTGATGGCGAGGACATCTATGACCCGAAGGTCGATCCGGTGCAGTTGCGCGCGAAAGTGGGCATGGTGTTTCAAAAACCAAACCCGTTCCCAAAGTCGATTTACGATAATGTGGCTTATGGCCCGAAAATCCACGGTCTGGCGCGCAACAAGGCCGATCTGGACGAAATTGTTGAAAAATCCCTGCGCAAAGCGGCCCTTTGGAACGAAGCCAAGGACAGGCTTGATGCGCCCGGCACGGGGCTGTCGGGTGGTCAGCAGCAGCGTTTGTGTATCGCGCGGGCGATTGCGACCGCACCAGAGGTTCTTTTGATGGATGAGCCGTGTTCGGCACTTGACCCCATCGCAACCGCCCAGGTCGAGGAATTGATTGATGAACTCCGCCAGAGCTTCTCTGTCGTGATCGTTACACACTCGATGCAGCAGGCGGCCCGCGTCAGCCAGAAAACGGCGTTCTTCCACCTTGGCAATCTCGTGGAATATGACGACACAGACAAGATTTTCAAGATCGGAAGAGC